>NZ_BAAKJB010000018.1:0-145199 GCF_059703765.1 Azospirillum sp. NS33
GCCGCGGGCGCCGGTGTCAGCGCGATCGGCCCGCCGGCGGTGGCCGGCCGCGCCGGGGCGGCCGGCGGCGGCGGCGCGGCGGCCACCCGGACCGGACCGGCCGGCGGCGCCCCGGGCGACCAGTCCTGCGCCACCTCGACCCCGCCGCGGTCGGCGGGCAGGCGCAGCTGCTGGCCCGCCTGCACCGCGTAGGGCGCCTGCAGGCCGTTGATCTGCGACAGCTCGTCCATGCCGGCGCCGACCATGCGGGAGATTCCATAAACCGTGTCGCCGGGCTGCACGGTGTAGAGGCGCAGGCGCGGCAGCATCAGCCGGTCGCCGACCTCCAGCAGGTAGGGCGGCGCGGCGTTGTTGGCCTCGATGAGGTCGCGCAGCGGCACGCCGTAGCGCCGGGCGATGCCGTAGAGCGTGTCGCCCTTCTGCACGATCACCGTCCCCGCCACCGAATCGGCGGCCTGGCTGACCACGGTGACCGGCGCAGGCCCCCCGGTGCGCTGGCACGCGCCGAGCGCGCAGACGCCCAGCAGCAGGGCGGCGATGGAGCGCCGGCCCGGCATCAGGCCCGCCGGGCCTGGTCCGCGTCCGTTTCGGCGGCCGGCTCGCGGGGCTGATCGGACAACAGCGGAACGAAACGGACGGGCCACAGATCCTCCCGATCGAAACCGGCTTCGGTGCGCCGGATGCGGACGACACGCTGCTCGCCGTAGCCGCCGCCCAGCGGAATCACCATGACACCACCAACCGCGAGCTGATCCGTCAAGTCCTTCGGCGGCTCCGGGCCGCCGGCGGCCGTGACCATGATGCGCGCGAAGGGCGCCTGCTGGGCCCAGCCGCGGGTGCCGTCGCCGTGCCGGGTGGTGATGTTGTGCAGATGCAGGGCCTGGAACCGCCGCTCCGCCTCGTGCAGCAGCGGCCGGTGCCGCTCGATGGTGTAGACCCGCCGGCACAGCCGCGACAGCACCGCCGCCTGGTAGCCGGAGCCGGTGCCGATCTCCAGCACCTTGTGGCGGTCGTCCACGTCGAGCGCCTGGGTCATCAGGGCGACGATCAGCGGCTGGCTGATGGTCTGGCCAAGGTCGATGGGCAGCGCGGTGTCCTCCCACGCCTGATCGTGGAAGGAGGCCGGCACGAACAGGTCGCGCGGCACCCGCTCGATCACGCCCAGCACCCGCGTGTCGGTCACCCCGGACCGCCGCAGCGCCATGATCAGACGGATCTTGCGGGCGTCGATGGTCACGCGAAGGCCTGCTTCAGGGTCGCAAGGGTCTGGGTGTGGGTCAGGTCCAGGTAGAGCGGCGTCACCGAGATGCCGCCGTTGAACACGGTGTGGATGTCGGTGTCCGCGCCGATGTCGGCCTCGCCGCGCTGGGTGCCGATCCAGATGTAGGGGCGGCCGCGCGGGTCGGTGCGCTCCATCAGTTCGTCGCCGATCTTGCGCTTGCCGTGGCGCACCACCTGGACGCCGGTCACCGCGTCGGGGCCCACGGCCGGGAAGTTGACGTTGAGCAGCACGTTCTTCGGCCAGGCCACGGTCACCGCCTTGCGGATCACCGCGGGCCCCCAGCGCTCGGCCGTGGCCCAGTCCGGGGCCATGCGGTTCTCCATGTGCTGGGAGAGCGCGATGGCGGGCACGCCCAGCAGCGTCGCCTCCATCGCCGCGGCGATGGTGCCGGAATAGGTGACGTCCTCGCCGATGTTGGAGCCCTGGTTGATGCCGGACAGCACCAGCGTCGGTGGCCGCTCCTTGAGGATGTGGTTGATCGCCAGCAGCACGCAGTCGGTCGGCGTGCCGTCCACCGTGTAGCGCCGCTCGGCCAGGCTGCGCAGGCGCAACGGCCGGTGGATGGTCAGGGAATGGCTGGCCGCGGACTGCTCCGCCTCCGGCGCCACCACCCACACGTCGTCGCTGAGGGTGCGGGCGATCGCCTCCAGCACGGCGATGCCGTTGGCGTTGATGCCGTCGTCGTTGGTGACGAGGATGCGCGCCCCGGCGAGGTCGAGCGGCAGGTCGAACATCAGCCGGTGATCCTCTCCAGCCCGCCCATGTAGGGCCGCAGCGCCTCGGGCACGACGATCGACCCGTCCTCCTGCTGGTAGTTCTCCAGCACGGCGATCAGGCACCGCCCGGTGGCGACGCCGGAGCCGTTGAGGGTGTGCACGAACTGGGTGCTCTTGTCGCCCTTGGAGCGGCAGCGCGCCTTCATCCGCCGGGCCTGGAAGTCGCCGCAGTTGGAGCAGCTGGAGATCTCGCGATAGGCGCCCTGCCCCGGCAGCCACACCTCGATGTCGTAGGTCTTGCGGGCCGAGAACCCCATGTCGCCGGTGGACAGGGCCATCACCCGGTAGGGCAGCCCCAGGCGCTGGAGCACCGTCTCGGCGCAGCGCGTCATCCGCTCGTGCTCGGCCTCCGACCCCTCGGGCGGGGCGACCGAGACCATCTCCACCTTCCAGAACTGGTGCTGGCGGATCATGCCGCGGGTGTCCCGCCCGGCCGACCCGGCCTCGGCCCGGAAGCACGGGGTCAGCGCGGTGAAGCGGACGGGGAGATCCTCCAGCGCCACGATCTGGTCGGCCACCAGATTGGTCAGCGGCACCTCGGAGGTCGGGATCAGCCAGTGGTCCGTGGTGGTGCGGAACAGGTCGTCGGCGAACTTCGGCAGTTGCCCGGTGCCGAACAGGGCGGCGTCGCGGACCATCAGCGGCGGCGCCACCTCGGTGTAGCCATGCTCGGCCGTGTGCAGATCGAGCATGAACTGGCCGAGCGCCCGCTCGAGCCGCGCCAGGCCGCCCTTGAGCACGGTGAAACGCGCCCCGGACATGGCCGCCGCGCCCTGAAAGTCCATCAGCCCCAAGGCCTCGCCCAGGTCGAAATGCTCCTTGGCGCCGGCCGCCGGGCGCGGTTCCCCCCAGCGCCGGACCTCGACATTGGCCGATTCGTCCGGCCCGTCCGGCACGTCCCCGGCCGGCAGGTTGGGCAGCGAGGCCAGCAGCGCCTCCAGTTCGGCGCCGATGGCGCGCTCCTGCTCCTCGGCCTCGGGCAGGCGCACCTTCAGCTCGGCCATCTCGTCGAGGATCGGCTGGGCGTCACGGCCCTCGCGCTTGGCCAGACCGATCTCCTTGGCCGCCTCGTTGCGCCGCGCCTGCATCTCCTGCATGCGGGTCTGCGCCGCGCGGCGCCGGGTGTCCAGGTCCAGCACCACGGCGGACATGGGCTGCAGGCCCCGCCGGCCGAGGCCACGGTCGAAGACGTCGGGGTTGTCGCGGATGGCGCGGAGGTCGTGCATGGAACCGGCATAGGAAAAAAGGATCGGGACGCCGGTTATAGTCCCCATGGCCGGACAAATCCAGACCCCCGCCCGCGGGGTCGCGGGGGCGGCCCGGCCCCGTCCGCCCTCCCCCACGGCCGCGCGAGGGAGAGCGTCGGTCAGGCCGCCTCGCCCGCCGCCTCGCGCTCGGCGCGCTTCTTCTCGATGACCACGCCGATCCAGATGGAGATCTCGTAGAGCGCCATCATCGGCACGGCCAGACCGACCTGCGAGATGACGTCGGGCGGCGTCAGGACCGCGGCGACCACGAAGACGAAGACGATGGCGTAGCGGCGCTTGGCGCGCAGCGCTTCGGTGCTCAGCAGCCCGGCGCGGATCAGCAGGGTCAGCAGAACCGGCAACTGGAAGGCCACGCCGAAGGCGAAGATCAGCGACATCACCAGCGACAGGTACTCGCCGACGCGGGCCTCGAACTCGATGGGCAGGGCGCCGGGCTCGGGCAGGGCCCCGGTCTCGAAACCGAGGAAGAAGCGCCAGGCCAACGGGAACACGAAGTAGTAGACCATCGCCCCGCCGAGAAAGAACAGGATCGGCGTCGCCGCCAGGAACGGCAGGAAGGCCTTGCGCTCGTGCTTGTAGAGTCCGGGCGCCACGAACATCCAGACCTGGCTGGCGATGATCGGGAAGGACAGGAAGGCGCCGGCCCAGAAGGCCACCTTGATGTAGGTGAAGAACGCCTCGGTCAGGCCGGTGTAGATCATCCGCCGGTTCTGGCCGGCGAGGATGTCGGCCAACGGCTGCACCAGGAACGCATAGATGCGGTCGGCGAAGGCGTAGCACAGCACGAAGGCGACGATCAGCGCCAGCATCGCATACATCAGACGGTTCCGCAGCTCGATCAGATGATCGATCAGCGGCATCTTGCTGTCTTCCAGCTCGTCGTTTTCGTCCGTGGCCACGGGGGTTGTCACGCTGGCTTATCCGGTGTGGCGGGCGGCGCGGAGGCCGCCGGGGGCGACGAAGGGTGGAGCGGCTCCGACTCCGGCGCCGGCGCGGCCTGCGCCGGAACCGGCATGCGCGGTGGTGGCGTGTCCGGGGGCGGCGTGTCCGGGGGCGGCGTGTCCGGCGGCGGAACCGCCGGCGTCTCCGGCGGCGCCGTCACCGGCGGCTCGGTCGCCGGCACCGGCTGGGCCGCCGCCGCATCCGCGGGGGCGGTGCCGGTGACCGTCCCGGCCGACGGCATGTCGAAGGCCGTCTTCATCTTCCCGTCGGGGTCGATCGCCTTCTCGAGCTCGCGGGTCACGCTGAAGTCGCGCGCCTTGAGCGCCTGCGTCTTCAAGTCGTCCAGCTCCGCCTCGCGCATCATGTCGTCGAGGTGGGTCTGGAACTCGCGCGCGACCATGCGGGCCTTGCGGACCCATTTGCCCACGCCGTAGATGGCCTTGGGCAGGTCCTTGGGTCCGACGATGAGCAGGGCCACGACGGCGATGACCATCAATTCCGGCCAGCCGATGTCGAACATGGTTCCTCGGGCTTACACGCGGGCGCCCGCAGGCGCCGCGCCCAACATGTGAGGTCGACGTGACGCGCCGATCAGGTGCGCGCGGCCTCGTCCTTCTTCACGCCCTGATCGGCGGCCGGCGGCGCCGGCTGGTTCGGCAGGACCTTGGCACCGGCGTCGGCGCTGTCGCCCTCATCCTCGTCCTTCAGGCCCGCCTTGAAGTTCTTGATGCCCTTCGCCATGTCGCCCATCACCTTCGGCAGCTTGCCAGCGCCGAACAGCAGAAGAACGATCACCAGAACGATGAGCCAGTGCCAGATACTCGTAAATCCCATGGTGCTGTGTTCCTGAACGATGCGGCCCCGGATCGGTGCGGCACTATGGCAGAAAGCCCCTGCCGCCGCAACGTGGGAACCCGCGTGGTGCGGCTTCCCGTCCTATGTGGGGTCATAGGCCGCAAAGACGAAGGCCTGGGCGCGATCCAATGTGACCGCGACGTGGCTGTCCTCCGCCGGCAGGAACTGGCCGGGCATCCGGGCGTGAAGGTGGACGGCCCGCCCGGCGCCGTCGGGGATCGACAGGTGCACCAGGCTGGTCCGGCCGAGCAGGCGCGCCGCCATCACCCGGGCCAGCACCGGCAGCGACCCGCCCGGCGGCAGGTCGGCCGCGACCGGCGCCAGCCGCAGGGCCTCCGGCCGCACCAGGACCTCGACCGCCGCACCGTCCGACGCCCCCTCCGGCGCGTCCAGCCGGCCGACCACCGTGTCGACGTGGCGCGCCCGCGCCACGCCCGGCAGGCGGTTCACCTCGCCGAAGAAGGCGGCGGCGTACGGGTCTGCCGGCCGGGTGTAGAGGTCGACCGGGCAGCCGACCTGGACGATCCGTCCATCGCGCATCAGGGCGATGCGGTCGGCCAGGAACATCGCCTCCTCGGGATCGTGGGTGACCAGCATGGTCGCCGCGCCGTTCTGCTTCAGCACGTGCAGCGTCTCGTCGCGAACCTGCTCGCGCAGGCGGGCGTCGAGGCCGGAGAACGGCTCGTCCAGCAGCAGGACCGCGGGGTCGGGGGCCAGCGCCCGGGCCAGGGCGACGCGCTGCTGCTGGCCGCCGGAGAGGTGGTGGGGCATGGCCTGGGCGTAGTCGGCCATGCCCACCTGCCGCAGCGCCGCCAGCGCGCGCTCCCGCTGCGCCGCCGCCGCCCGCCCCGACAGGCCGAATCGCACGTTGTCGAGGACCGAGAGATGGGGGAACAGGGCGTAGTCCTGGAACACCAGGCCGATGCCGCGCCGCTCGGGCGGGACCTCGGCCCCGGGGGCCGCGACCTGGCGGCCACCGATCCGCACCACCCCGGCCTGCAGCGCCTCCAGCCCGGCGGCGATGCGCAGCATCGTCGACTTGCCGCAGCCGGACGGGCCGCACAGGCAGACGATCTCGCCGGCGGCGATGGACAGATCCACCCCGTCGACCGCCAGCTTGGCGCCGTAGCGGTGCACCACCCCCTCCAGCCCCAGCGCCTCGCGCGGCAGCGCGGTCGGCGCGGCGCGCGGCCCGGAGGCATCGCTGCGCCCATCGTCCCGCACCGTGACCGGGGCGGCCTGGCAGGGCGCCGCGCCGCCGCGGCCGAAC
The DNA here is from genome assembly GCF_059703765.1 of Azospirillum sp. NS33. NCBI lineage: Bacteria > Pseudomonadati > Pseudomonadota > Alphaproteobacteria > Rhodospirillales > Azospirillaceae > Azospirillum > Azospirillum sp. NS33. The sequence continues at coordinate 6,394 of NZ_BAAKJB010000018.1, forward strand.
CATGCCGCGGCGCGCGTGCGCACGGCGCTGCGCAGGCCCGCGGGGCGCTCGTCCCCGTCGCGCGGAGCCTCGGGGCGGTCGGCGAAGGCGCTGCTGTCCATGAGATCGGCTCATCCCTGCGGCGGCGGAACGTATGAGAATGGTTCTCAGTGACAATAGGGCAATCGTCCCCGCCAAGGAACCCCCGCCTCAATGACGCAGATCAAACCGCGGCATTTCGCAAGACCCGCGACGCCCCGCCGGTCGAATCGAACCGGCGGTCCGCGACGGCGCCGCCGCCGCCGCCGCTGCGGCGGCACGGGGTCAGTCGTCCGACTCGTCGCCGGTGCGGGCCGGGCCGTCGCCGTCGCGGTCCAGCGCCCCGACCCCGTACAGGACCGGGCGGGAATCGAGCAGGCCGGCGGCGCGCAGATCCTCGACGCCGGGCAGGTCGCGCAGGCTCTCCAGCCCGAAATGGTCGAGGAAATGATCGGTGGTGAGCCAGGTCAGCGGCCGCCCCGGCGTCTCGCGCCGCTTGCCCGGCCGCACCCAGCCCTGCTCCATCAGCAGGTCCAGGGTGCCCTTGCCGGTGGCGACGCCGCGGATCGATTCGATCTCGCCCCGGGTCACCGGCTGGTGGTAGGCGATGATGGCCAGCGTTTCGATGGCGGCGCGCGACAGGCGGCGCGCCACCTCCTCCTCCAGGCGCATGTGGGGCGCCAGGTCGAGCGCGGTGCGGAAGGCCCAGCCGGCGCCGCTGCGCACCAGGTTGACGCCGCGCGGCGCGTAGTGCTGGCGCAGTTCCTCCAGGAGGGCCGGCACGTCGGCCTGCTCGCCCAGGCGGGCCACCAGGGACTCCTCGGCCACCGGGTCGGCGGAGGCGAACAGCAGCGCCTCCAGCAGGCGCAGGCGGAAGATGCGCTCCTCGACGGCGCTGGCGTCGGTCACTTCGCGAATCATGGCGGCCCCATCGGCGTCATTTCCCGTCCTCCCCTTCCCCGTCCTCTCCCTCCCCGCCTTCTCCCTCCCCGCCCGCCGTGCCCGGCTCGCGCTGGCGCATCCAGATCGGACCGAAGGGCGTGTCCTGGCGCAGGTCGGCCTGCCCGGCCTTCACCAGTTCCAGCGCCGCCGCGAAATGGGCGGCCAGGGCGGAGCGGTCGAGCAAGCTGCCGCGCCCGCCCCCGGCGGGAAGGAAGCTTTGCAGCGTCGCCCACTCGGGCATGCGGCCGAGCAGCCCCGACAGGCGCTGCACCGCGTCCTCGATCGAATAGAGCCGCATCGGCTCGACGTGCAGCACCGCGGAATCCTTGCGCCGCTTGTGCTGGCCATAGGCCCGCAGGAGGTCGTAGAGGGTGACCTGGTAGACCGACGTCCGGGCCACGTCCACATCCTCCGGCGCCCCCCGGGCGAACACATCCTGGCCCAGCCTCGGCCGTTCCATCAGCCGCGCCGCCGCCGCCTTCATCGCCTCCAGGCGCTGGAGCTGGAAGGCGAGCGCGGCGGCCATCTCCTCGGCCGGCGGCTCCTCCTGGTCGGGCTCCGGCAGCAGCAGCCGCGACTTCAGGTAGGCCAGCCACGCCGCCATCACCAGATAGTCGGCGGCCAGCTCCAGCCGCACCCGCCCGGCCTCGGCGACGAAGGCCAGGTACTGGTCGGCCAGTTGCAGGATGGAGATGGTGGTGAGGTCCACCTTCTGGTCGCGCGCCAGGGCCAGCAGCATGTCGATGGGCCCCTCGTACCCGTCGAGGTCGAGGACGAGCTGCTCGGCCGCCCGCGGCCGCTCCCCCCCCTCGTCCCGGACCACGCCCCCCGCCATGGCGACCCTCACGAGTTGCCGGTCAGGCCTTCGATCAGGCCGATCAGCCATTCGACCGGCGGCCAGACGATCCAGGAGAAGACGTTGAGGTCGATCCCCAGCTCGCCGCCGATCAGCGGCAGCAGGAACAGCACCCCGAGCAGCACCAGAATGCCATAGCGCTCCATGCGGGCCAGCGGGAAGGCCAGGGCATCCGGCAGCAGCCCGACCGCCACCCGCCCGCCGTCCAGGGGCGGCATCGGGATCATGTTGAAGACCGCGAGGATGACGTTCACCAGAACCGACACCTGCAGCATGAATTTCAGCCAGAGCTGGAACAGGCCGGCGTCGGCGTCGACGAATCCGGCGAGGAAGGAGGAGAGGATCGCCAGCACGATGTTGGTGCCGGGGCCGGCCAGCGCCACCCACACCATATCGGTGCGGGGGTTGTGCAGGCGGTGGAAATTGACCGGCACCGGCTTGGCCCAGCCGAACACGAAGCCGGTGGTGAAGTACATCAGCGCCGGCAGCAGCACCGTGCCCAGGGGGTCGATGTGGCGGAACGGGTTCAGGGTGACCCGTCCCAGCCGCTTGGCGGTGTCGTCGCCGTAATGGGCGGCGACGAAGCCGTGGGCGGCCTCGTGCATCGTGATCGCCAGGATCGCCGGGATGGCGACGGCGGTGATGCGGAAGATCATTTCCTCCAAGATCGGGCCCTCCTTCAGGCCGATGCGCCGGCGAGCAGCGCGTCCATGCGCGCCCGCAGGGCGGCGGCGTCCACCGCCGCGGGGGTGCGGCACAACGCCCGCGCCCGGTTCCAACGGCGGAGCGCGGCGTCGCCGAGCGCGGGCACCGCCTCCACCACCGCCGTCATTTCGTCGATGTCGCCGTTGCAGTGAAGCGCCACGTCGCAGCCCGCGGCCAGCACCGCGCGGGCGCGCTCCCCGGCGTCGCCGCTGAGCGCCCCCATCGACAGATCGTCGCTGAACAGCAGCCCGTCGAAGCCGATCGCCGGCCCGCGCACCCAGCCGCCGATGACGGCGGGCGACGTGCTGGCCGGGCGGTCCGGGTCCAGCGCCGTCAGCACGACGTGGGCGACCATCGCCAGCGGCAGGTCGGCGAGGGCGCGGAACGGGGCGAAGTCGGTGGCCTCCAGCGCCGCCAGCGGGGCATCCACCACCGGCAGTTCGGCGTGGCTGTCGGCGACCGCCCGGCCGTGGCCGGGCACGTGCTTGATCACCGGCAGCACTCCGCCGTCCAGAAGCCCGTCCGCGGTGGCCCGGGCGAGGTCGGCGACCAGGGCCGGATCGCGGGCGAAGGCACGGTCGCCGATGATGTCGTGGGCGCCGTCCACCGGCACGTCGCACACCGGCGCGCAGTCGACGCTCACCCCGACGTCGGCCAGCATGTGCGCCAGCAGCCGGCCGTTGAGCCGCGCCGCCTCCCGCCCCGCCGCCGGGTCGCGCTCGGCCAGGGCGCCGAAGGCGCGGGCCGGCGGGTGGGCCGGCCAGCCCGGCGGGCGCAGGCGCGCCACCCGGCCGCCCTCCTGGTCGATCAGCACCGGCGCGTCGGGCCGACCGACGGCCGCGCGCAGCGCCGCCACCAGGGCGCGCACCTGCCCCGGCGTCTCGCAGTTGCGGCGGAACAGGATGAAGCCGAAGGGATCGGCGGCCCCGAGGAAGGCGCGCTCCGCGTCGCTCAGCGCCGGGCCGGCGCATCCCAGGACGACGGCGCGGGGCGCGTCAGGGGCGGACAACCACGCACCCCACGCTCTGGCTCTTCAGCGCGGCGCAGATCGCCCGCGCCCGCGCCTCGTCGACCGTGCCGCCGCGCACCCGGTAGTAGATGCCCCGCTCGCCCAGGTCGGCCCGGGAGATCTCCGGGGCCAGCCCGGCCAGGGCATCGGCGTAGCGCCCGGCCAGCCGCTTCCACTCGGCCTCGGCCTCGGCCTGGCTGCGCACCGAGGCGAGCTGCACCCGCCAGCCGCCCGCCGCGGCGGCCGCGGCTGGTGGCGGCTTGGCCGGCAGCGCGGCGGTCCGGGCCGGGGCCGGCGGCGGCGGCGCCTCCACGGCCGGCGCGTCGCCGTCGGACAGGCTGGCGACCAGGCCGGCGATGCCGGCTCCGTCCCCCGCGTCCAGCGATTCCGGGGGCGCCGCCGGGGCCAGCGGAATGGCGGTGATCGGCAAGGTGGCGGCGGGCGGAATCTCCTCCCCCGCCGTGTCGCGCGGCACCGTGGCGGTGGCGCCCGGCGGCGGCACGATCTGGGCGATCGGCGGTGGCGTCGGGATGGCCGGCACCGGCGGCAGGGCCGGCGCCACAACGGGGCGCGGCAGCGGCTGCTCGGGCGGCGGCAGCAGGCGCTCCACCGTCGGCCGGTTGGGGCCGGGGTTGAGGCGCTGGTAGACCAGCTTGTCCTGGTAGGGGACCTCCATGCCGCCGGGGTCCTCCGGGCGCAGCTTGACGGGCGTCCGGTCCGCCTGGATCAGCGGCACGCCGCCGCCGTGGACCACGCCGTCGCCGCCGCCGCCGAAGGCGACGACGATCACCCCGGTGAACAGCGCCACCGCCGCCGCCGAGGCGGCGAAGGCCAGCGCCGTGCGGTTGCGGCGGGCCGCCGGCCGGCGGTCCCCGTAGGCGTCGGCGTAGCCGCCGAAGCCGGCGCCCGCCTCGCGGCCGAGGTCGGCGTCGTAGCGTGTCATCGCATCTCCTCGACCGGCTCCACCCCCATGACGCCGAGCCCCGAGGCGATGACCGTGGCGACGGCGGAGATCATGGCGAGGCGGGCCAGGGTCAGCGGCTCGTCGTCGGCCAGCAGGAAGCGCAGGGTGGAGTCGTCGCGGCCCCGGTTCCACAGGGCGTGGAAGTCGGAGGCGAGGTCGTAGAGGTAGAAGGCGACGCGGTGCGGCTCGTGGGCCTCGGCGGCCGCCTCGACCAGGCGCGGCCACAGGGCCATGCGCTTGATCAGCGTCATCTCCGCCTCGTCGGCCAGGCCGGCGAGGTCGACCGCCGCCAGCGCCGCCGGCGACAGGTCGCGCCCGGGCAGCGCCTCGGCGGCGTGGCGCAGCACCGAGCGGCAGCGGGCGTGGGCGTACTGGACGTAGAAGACCGGGTTGTCCTTCGACTGCTCCTTGACCTTGTCGTAGTCGAAGTCCAGGGTCTGGTCGTTGCGCCGCGTCAGCATGATGAAGCGCACGATGTCCTTGCCCACGGCGTCGATGACGTCGCGCAGGGTGACGAAGGTGCCGGCGCGCTTCGACATCTTCACCGGCTCGCCGTTCTGCATGAGGTGGACGAGCTGGCACAGCTTGACGTCCAGCGCCGCGGCGCCGCCGGTGATCGCCGTGGTCGCCGCCTGCATGCGCTTGACGTAGCCGCCGTGGTCGGCGCCCCACACGTCGATCAGGGTGGCGAAGCCGCGCGCGTGCTTGTCGTGGTGGTAGGCGATGTCGTTGGAGAAGTAGGTGAAGGAGCCGTCGGACTTCTTCAGCGGCCGGTCGACGTCGTCGCCGAAGCCGGTGGAGCGGAACAGGGTCTGCGGCCGCGGCTCCCAGTCCTCGGGGGTCTTGCCCTTGGGCGGCTCCAGCACGCCGACGTAGATCAGGCCGCGCTCCTCCAGGGTGCGCAGCGCGGTGGCGACGGCACCCGCCTCGACCAGGGCGCGCTCGGAGGTGTAGACGTCCATGGCGACGCCCAGCGCCGCCAGGTCCTCGCGGATCCACTCCATGATCCGGGCGATGGCGAAGGCGCGGCAGGCCGGCAGCCACTCCGCCTCCGGGGCGTCGCGCCAGCGCGCGCCATCCCGGGCGGCCAGCGCCTCACCCACGTCCTTCAGGTACTCGCCCGGGTAGAGGCCGGCGGGGATGGTGCCGACGTCCTCGCCCAGCGCCTCGCGGTAGCGCAGGAAGGTCGAGCGGGCCAGCACGTCGACCTGGGCGCCGGCGTCGTTGATGTAGTACTCGCGGGTGACCGCGTGGCCGGCCTTCTCCAGCAGCGCCGCCAGGGCGTCGCCGAACACCGCGCCGCGGCCGTGGGCGGCGTGCAGCGGGCCGGTCGGGTTGGCCGAGACGTACTCCACGTTGACCGGCGCACCGCCGCCCAGGTCGCTGTCGCCGTAGGCGGTGCCGGCGGCCAGCACGTCGGCGACGCGGGCGCGCCAGACCGCGGGGTCGAGGCGCAGGTTCACGAATCCCGGCCCGGCGATCTCCACCGACACCACATCGGCCCGCGCCTCCAGCTTCGCGGCCAACGCCTGGGCCAGGCCGCGCGGCGCCATCCGCGCCGGCTTGGCCAGAACCATGGCGGCGTTGGTGGAGAGGTCGCCGTGGGCCGCCTCGCGCGGCGGCTCGACGGTGACGCGGGCGGTGTCGAGGCCGGCCGGAAGGACGCCCTCGGCCGCCAGGTCGCCGAGGATCGCGCGGATGTCGTGTTCGAAGGCCTTGAAGATGTTCATCGGTCCGATCTTGCGGTCAGGTCTTGGCGTCCATGTCGAACAACCGGCCATACTCGGCCAGGGCGAAGCGGTCGGTCATCCCGGCGATGTAGTCGGCGACGAGACGCGCCCGCACGCCGAGATCGCCCTCCTCGCCGCAGGCCGCCAGCTCCGCCTGCCACTGGGTGGGCAGGCAGTTCGGCTCGGCCAGGAAGAGGTCGAACAGGGCGGTGACGACGCGCTTGCACTTGCTCATCTCCCGGTTCACCCGGTAGTGCCGGTACATGCGCTGTTTCAGGAAGGCGCGCAAGGGCCGCTGCGCCGCCAGCATCGGCTCCGAGAAGGCGGCGACCGGCGCCGCCGCGGCGCGCACGGCGGCGGCGCTGTCGGGCCCCAGGTCGGCGAGACGGCGGCGGGTCTCGGCCAGCAGGTCGCCGACCATGGCGTCGATCAGGCGGCGCACCGTCTCGTGGATCACCCGCCCCCGCTCCAGGCCGGGGTGGCGGGTGCGCACCTCCTGGACGATCGGGCCGAGCAGCGGCAGCTCGGCCACCTCGTCGAGGGTGAACAGCCCGGCGCGCAGCCCGTCGTCGATGTCGTGGTTGTTGTAGGCGATGTCGTCGGCCAGGGAGGCCACCTGGGCCTCCGCCCCGGGCTGGGTGGCCAGCTCCAGGTCCCGGACGTCCTGGAAGGCGGCGATGGTCACCGGCAGGCGGGCGTGGGGGCGCAGCGGCAGCAGCGGCCCGTTGTGCTTGACCACCCCCTCCAGCGTCTCCCAGGTCAGGTTCAGCCCGTCGAAGGCGGCGTAGCGGCGCTCCAGCCGGGTGAGGATGCGCAGGGTCTGGTCGTTGTGGCTGAACCCGCCATAGGGCGCCATGCAGGCGTCGAGCGCCACCTCCCCGGCGTGGCCGAACGGCGTGTGGCCGAGGTCGTGGGCCAGCGCCAGCGCCTCCGCGAGGTCCTCGTTCAGGCCGAGCACGCGGCTGATCGAGCGGGCGATCTGCGCCACCTCCAGGCTGTGGGTCAGCCGGGTGCGGTAGTAGTCGCCCTCGTGGTAGACGAAGACCTGGGTCTTATACTTCAGCTTGCGGAAGGCACCGGAATGGACGATGCGGTCGCGGTCGCGCTGGAAGCACGAGCGCGTCGGACTGTCCGGCTCGGCCACCAGCCGCCCGCGGCTGGCCGCGGGGTGGCAGGCGAAGGGCGCCGGGGGCAGCGGTCCCCAGGGGTGCGCGGTCTGGCTCATGGCGCGGACACTAGCGTTCGCGGCATCGCCGGGCAACCATCATGCCCCAGGGCAACGCCGGCCGCCGGCCGGCCGGGCGCCGCCCCGGCGCGCACCCCTTTGCGAAATGGCACCGACGGCATACATTCCCTGAGATCTTCGACCGCGATGCAGCAAGGGATGGCGATCATGAGCGACACGGCAACGGCGCAGCCGGCGACCACCGACCGGGTGCTTCACATCTCCGACAGCGCGGCCCGGCGCGTCGCCGCCCTGGCGGTCCAGGAGAGCACGGCCGGCAGCATGCTGCGGCTGACCGTGTCGGGGGGCGGCTGCGCCGGCTTCCAGTACGGGTTCTCCTTCGACAGCGCGGTCAACGACGACGACATCGTGTTCGAGCATGCCGGCACCCGGGTGGTCACCGACGACTGCTCGCTCGACCTGCTGAACGGCGCCACCCTCGACTACGTCGAGGACCTGATGGGCGCCTCGTTCCAGATCAAGAACCCCAACGCCACGTCGTCCTGCGGCTGCGGCACCTCCTTCGGCGTCTGACGGACCGGACCCGACCGACGTGAGGATCGCCACCTGGAACGTGAACTCGGCGAAGGCGCGGCTGCCGCTGATCGTCGACTGGCTGCGCACCGAGACGCCCGACGTGGCGCTGCTGCAGGAGATCAAGTGCGAGACCGCCGCCTTTCCCGCGGCGGCCTTCGAGGCGCTCGGCTACCACGTGGCCGCGGTGGGGCAGAAGGCCTACAACGGCGTCGCCCTGCTGTCCCGCCAGCCGGCCGAGGACGTGCTGGAGCGCCTGCCGGGGGAGCCCGAGGACGCCCAGGCCCGCTATGTCGAGGCGACGGTCGGGGGGCTGCGCATCGCCTCGCTCTACCTGCCCAACGGCAACCCCGCGCCGGGCGACAAGTACGCCTACAAGCTGCGCTGGATGGACCGCCTGACCGACCACGTCCGCGGCCTGCTGGCGCGCGAGGTGCCCTTCGTCCTGGGCGGCGACTACAACGTCATCCCCGAGCCCCGCGATGTCTACGCCCCGGCGGAGTGGACGGAGGACGCGCTGTTCCGCCCGGAGACCCGGGCGAAGTTCCGCACCCTGGTCAACCTGGGCCTGACCGAGGCCTACCGGGCGCTGCACGACGACGACGAGGCCTACACCTTCTGGGACTATCAGGCCGGCGGCTGGCCGCGCAACCGCGGCCTGCGCATCGACCATTTCCTGCTGTCGCCCCAGGCCGCCGACCGCCTGTCCGGCTGCACCATCGACCGCCGCCCGCGCAGCGCCGAAAAGGCGTCGGACCACACCCCGGTGGTGCTGGAGCTGGCCGGCGCGCCGGCCGACGGGACCGATGCGTGACATTTGCGTGAGATTTTCGAATAAAACATTTGTTAAGCGGTCGCCACGCACTTAGGAGGGTGGGGCACGGCAGCGGGACGGGACCATGGTGTGGAGGCGCGATTACAGCCGCGAGGAGGTCCGTGAGCTGCTGCGCGCGCTGGAGGCCCAGGCGCGCGACGCCATGGCCCTGGCCGGGCGGGCGCAGCGCGACATGGCCGAGGACCGCTTCGCCTCGTTCCTCGACTTCCGCCGGAAGGTGGAGGAGGTGCGCGCCCTGCTCGCCCTGACCGAGGAGCGCATGCGCGCCGCCACCGACCAGCGCCTGGAGGACCTGCAGGCCGAGTTCGAGCGCCTGGACGTCCTGCTGACGACGCTGCTGGTCACCTCCATGCGCACCTATTTCGCCGCCATGCGCGACGACCAGGTGCTCCCCATCGGCGCCCGCGAGCTGTTCGAGCCGGAGCTGCGGAACCTGGACGAGCTGCGCACCAAGCTGACCCGGCCGCACCTCGCCGGCCGCTTCCCGGACAGCGTGCTGGTCGAGCTGGACGACACCGTGGCGCTGATCCGCAAGACCCTGGCCCGCGCCCCCAGCCTGCCCGATTTCTCCGACACCCCGTCGATGCCCAAGCCGACCCGGCGGCTGCGCAGCCTGGGCCGACCGATCCGGCCCTGACGCGTTCGCCCGAACGGGTTTGCCCGAACGTGGCCGGCCCTGCCCCGCCCCTTGACCGTTCCCGGCGCGGCCCCTACAACCGGCGGCGTGCTTGTGAGGATGGGTGGCCGAGCGGTTTAAGGCAGCGGTCTTGAAAACCGCCGTGGGTTAACAGCCCACCGTGGGTTCGAATCCCACCCCATCCGCCAACTCCCTCACATGTAAGGCAAAAATGTTGACAGGCCCTAGGGCCACGCCACGGTGTCGTCAACATTTTTGGGGTCGGGGAGGCAACAAGGAAGCAACAAGCCATCCGTGTCCTATCTTGGGCGCCGGCGCGGCTGGCGCTGGCATCCGCACACAAGCCCGCTCGATGAATCGTGTTGCAGGGCGAAAGGACGCCTTCACCATGGTGCGGTGACTGCTTGGAATGGGATAGGGTGAGTGGTCTAAGAGACCGTTTGAAAACGATTGGCACCGGCGGCGTGCTATGATTCAACCTTCCTATGTGGACGGAAGCGACGCGCGGCCGGATGGCCAAGATCGAGAAGAAGACGACGCGGTATCTGACGGACCTGACCGATGAGGAATGGTCAATGATAGAACCGCTGATGCCGAAGCAGGCGCGCACGGGGCGCCCGAGGGTGGTCGACCTGCGGGAAATCTTGAATGCGCTGCGCTATTTGGCTCGGGCGGGCTGTGGCTGGCGGCTGTTACAAAAGGACTTCCCGCCGTGGCAGACGGTGTATTGGTGGTTTCGACGTCTCCTTCGGCGCTTGCTGTTCCAGACGATCCACGACGTGGTGTTGATGATCGACCGTGAACTTGCCGGCCGTGAAGCGAGCCCAACCGCGGGAGTTGTGGACAGCCAGTCGGTGAAGGCACCCGCAGGCAAGGAGCGCGGCTACGATGCCGGCAAGAAGATCAAAGGGCGCAAGCGGCACATCGCGGTGGACACCGATGGCCGCCTGTTGATGATGAACCTGACCACCGCCGACATCTCCGACTCAGCCGGAGCCCAGAAGATCCTCGACGCAATGCGTCAGCGCTGGCCGTGGATGAAGCACCTCTTCGCCGACAGCGCCTATGACCGCAAAAAGCTCTTGGACAAGGCCGCCTTTCTCGACTTTACCATCGAGGTGGTCCGGCGAACCGATACCGAACCAGGCTTCAAGGTCGTGCCGCGGCGGTGGGTGGTCGAGCGGACCTTCGGATGGATGACCCGCTGGCGACGTCTTGTCCGCGACTACGAAGCCAGGATCGACGTCTCCGGCGGCATGATTCAACTCGCTATGGCGAGCCTGCTACTCCGGCGAGTCTGCCACAGATAGGGTTGTCAAACGGACTCTCAGCTCTTTCATAGTGTCCGCCCCCTCGACCTCGGCGGCAACGAGGTAGCCAAAATTTGCCCAGGAGGAATTTGAAACCGCCTGGAAGAAGGCTTCTCTCAAATTCGATCTGTTCAGCAGTAACTTTACCTCGAAAGACCACAGCTTCGTCTTTTTATCCGCGTATTCTTTGACCGCACCCTTGATTTCATGGTGCCAATCAGCCGTCAGATCTTCCATTCCGACGAGGTCCGGGTAAAGCCACTTATTTCCCCTCGGTCCCTGCTTATTCGAAGACTTCCTTTCGTCTATACGTTTTGAATATATCCCGAGTTCTGACCATAGATACTCCGAAACGACTGGATAAAGATCGCTCTCCTTGAGTGAGGCGGCGCCCGAAATAAGTGGGGACTCTTTTCCCTCGGTTTCGGCTTCATCCACCTCCGCTTGGTCCGTCTTCGTGGTCCAATAGTACTGCCGGGGCCGACCTTCAGTCGTTTTGACTTGTGGGTTACGCTTTTGCAGCGCAGGTCGCTGTGAATCTATTTCCGCAACAATTTGCTGAATCAGATCCGCATCACTCGTGATGAAGGTGCTGTTGATCTTTTTCTGTTCACATTCGCTCGGATATTCCTCGAAAATCCATTGAGCTATCTGGCGTGCCGTGAACTTCTGTTCCGGGCGGCTGGCGAGGAAATCAACGACGGTTTTGGCGAGATTAAGTCCCATCGTATCACCCTTTCGCGCGCGTGCCCGGTGATGAGGCAGCGCCATTGGCTGGATCTCCAGCCTGTTCGACACCTCCGCGGATCTTCTGATAAACCTCTCGGACGAGGTGCTCGGTCGCAATGCCTCGGAAGGAATCGTCGTTCATCAGCCGCGTAAATATCTCCTCGTTGCCCTCCATCCGTTCAATGAACAGACCCTCAAGCATTTTGTTGAAAACAAAAGAGAAGTTTTCAAGCGTGTTTACGCGTGCTGCCTCCTGAAGCTTCTCGTTCGCGGCGGCAGTTTCGGTCACTTGGTCGAAAAACAACTGATCAGCTGGCGTAAATTGGGTCCCGAACCGCTCATTCAGCTTGTTGATGAGTGAGGACAGCGAGACATCTTCGTCGTAGCCCTTTCCTGTGCCGACCTCAGTCGGCCCCTTCAACGGGTCGGGCTCACCTGCCTTAAGATCGATTGCTCCTTCGCTGATTTTTTGTAGGCGGTAGAACTTGAGGGCCACATCGTCTTCGACCTGGTAGTCACGATCGTCTGGATTCAGCGGCAACTTGGTCAGCAAAAAGCGGCTGTAGGTGTAGAGCTTTTCCAGATCAGAGTCCTGATACGGGATGATTTGCGACAGGAACGCATAGAGTTTTCGGAAGCTCGACAGCTTCCCCTTGAACTGACCCTGATCGTCTTCGCTCAGTTCCAAGTATCGCTGAACAGCCTCGTCCAGAATGACGTTCAGTTTCTGATGATCTCCCGGGGTCGGTTCCTTGCGGTTTCGGAACCAGATGTCGCAGAAGGCGTTGATCTCGCGATCCTCAAAGATACGCCATTCTTCCAGCCGATTTTTCAGATCGTAAAGCTGGTGTGGATCGTTGGCCTCACCGGTGGGCGTGACCTCGTAGTAGGGCTTGAAGGCGTTAAATATCTCGTCGCGCTCGTTCACGAAGTCGAGCACAAAGGTATCCTCTTTGCCCGTCGTGACCCGGTTTAGTCGGGATAGCGTCTGGACCGCCTGCACACCGGCAAGGCGCTTGTCGACATACATCGTGTGAAGCAGGGGCTGATCGAAGCCGGTCTGGTACTTTTCCGCCACAAGAAGCACCTGAAATTCCTCCGACGCGAATTTGTCGGGGAGTTCGCTCTCCTTGGTGCCGCGGTTCATGCCGACCTCGGTGTACTGCGAATCCGGAATGTCCGGATCGATCACTGTTCCCGAGAATGCGACGAGGGATCGGATGTCGGTATAACCCTTGTCGCGAATGTACTTGTCGAAGGCGAGCTTGTAGCGCACCGCGTGCAACCGTGAGCCCGTCACCACCATTGCCTTGGCTCGTCCGCCGATCTTGTGTTTGGTGAACTGGCGGAAGTGCTCAACGATCACCTCGACCTTCTGTGCGATGTTATGCGGATGCAGGCTCATGAAGCGAGCGAGGGCCTTCGCAGCCTTCCGCTGGGGGACGTCCGGGTCATCCTCGACGGATTTGATGAGACCATAGTAGGTCTTGTAGGTCGTGTAGTGAGCGAGGACGTCCATGATGAAGCCCTCATCGATCGCCTGCCGCATGCTGTAGTGGTGGAAGGGCGGTCTTCCGTCTGGCCCCGGTTCGTTGAAAACCGCCAGCGTCTTGAACTTCGGCGTCGCTGTGAATGCGAAGAAGCTGATGTTGGGCTGCGACGGTCGCTTCAGCATCTCCCGGAGGAGTTCTTGCTTCGCCTCGTCGGATAGATCGTCCTCCTCGAGGTCGAGAAGCTGGGCCGCGACCGCCGCTTCGATGCCTTCTTTGTTGAGGATCTTGCGGAGCTCCATCGCCGTCTCGCCACTCTGCGAGCTGTGCGCTTCATCGACGATCACAGCGAACCGCCTGCCCTCGGTGCTGACCTCAACGCTCTCACCCTTCTTGGCGAGCGTCTCCAGCGCCTGCGTGATGAACGGGAATTTCTGGATCGTCGAAATGACGATAGGCACGCCTCCGGAGAGCGCCTTCGCAAGCTGCTGCGTGTTCTCGTCGATCTTCTGTACGACGCCCTGCTTGTGCTCGAACTGATAGATCGTGTCCTGCAGCTGCTGATCGAGGACGCGGCGGTCGGTGATGACGACCACCGTGTCGAAAACCTTCTGGTCCTTGTCGTCGTGTAGGCTCGCCAGCCGGTGCGCGAGCCAGGCGATGGAGTTCGACTTGCCCGACCCGGCGGAATGCTGGATCAGGTAGTTGTGGCCAGATCCCTTGGCCTTGGCATCCTGAACAAGCCGCCTAACCGCGTCGATCTGGTGGTAGCGGGGGAAGATCATCGTCTCTTTGACGTGGCGCTTGATCCCCTTGTCCGTCACCACCTGACGTTCTTCGACCTGCAGGTGAAGGAAGCGCGCCAGGATGTCCATCAGGCTGTCGCGCGTCAGAACTTCATCCCACAGGTAGGATGTCTTGTACTTTCCCGGCCGGGCGGGCGGGTTCCCGGCCGCGTGGTTGTCCCCACGGTTGAAGGGCAGGAACACGGTTTCCTTGCCAGCCAGTTTCGTCGTCATGAACACGAGGTCCGGATCCACGGCGAAGTGGACCAGCGCCCGTTGCTTGAACGCGAAGATCGGTTCCCTCGGGTCTCGGTCGAAGCGGTACTGCCGCTTGGCATGCTCCACCGTCTGCCCCGTCATGGGGTTTTTCAGCTCCATCGTAACGACCGGCAGGCCATTCACCGCAAGCACCACATCGAGGGAGAGCTCAGGCCGCTTCTCGCTGAAGTGCACCTGGCGATAGACGCGCAGACGGTTCTTCCCAAAATCCGCGGTCGCCTCGGGATTCATGCCCGTGTTGGGTGCGAAATAGGCGAGGCGGAAGGTCTTGCCGAAGCACTTGAACCCGTGTCGCAGGACGTTCAGCACGCCCTTGGAGGCCAGCTCCTTTGTAAGCGACGTCAGAAGAGCATCGGCCGCACTTGCGCCGTGGAAATCAACCAGCGTTTGCCAGCGCGCAGGCTGCGACTCCTTGATGAACTCGATCACGTCTTCCGGGAAAAGGGCGCGCTCCGCGTCGAACGAGCCGGGGGCGCCCTTCTCGAAGCCGCCTTCGGTGGTGAGCGCAACCTCGATCGCCTCCTCGAACCGGATCTCCTTGTGAACGCTCATACCGGCCCCTCCCGTCCCATTATTGAATGACCTTTACAGTCGAATTCTCCAGGTCCTTCAGATTCATCCCGTCGGCCTCGTCGAAAAGATAGTGCCGGATCGACGGGTGCTTCCTCAAATACTTCCCTGTGTCGTCCAGATCCGGAGCCGGGTTCTGGCACCCGGTGAAGACGTAACACGACAAGTTGAGCCTTTTTGCCTCGTCGACATAGGCGCCAAGGATCTTATGCAGGCTGCGGCACCAGGCCTCGGCGGCCTTGAGCTGCAGAAAAATGTTGTCGACCGGGATCCGGGTCGAGGCTTCCTTGAACTCGATGCAATGGGCATGGAGCCGCTCACCCCGGCGCTCGAAGACGACGAAGTCACACCGGCGAGACCAGAGATGACCATCACCGTTCGTCAGGAAGTGGAACAGCGGATCGTTGCCCTGATCCAGCTTGATGGCGAAGGCGTCGTCGTCAAAGCCGAGCGTCACCTTGCGTCGGCGGCGGGTACCTTCGACCTTCTCCGAAAGAACGAGCTGCTTCTCCCCGATCCCGCGGGACTCATTGGCAAGGCAGGTCTTCCCGTAGCAGGCGGTGTTCAGGTAGACCTTCAGGTGGTCGAGATATCCCCGGGCGTTGATGGTCATTTCAGACCACCTTGGTCTGGCCTGTGACGGCTGCTGTTATGATCGATGCCTTGTATTCGGCAAGGCAGACAATTGCTTTATCTATGCTTTGGCGAACTCGTTCGATTTGTTCCATTTCGGTTTCAATGTGGGCGACGATATGTTCCCGCTCCGCCTTTGGTGGAACCGGTACCCAAAGATTGGAATATTTCTCTGCGCTAATGTTTTGTATGGTGGCTTGGATGAAATTCCCCTTCACCCATTCCCAGTAAGGTTGGGATCGAAGATACCACGTCAAGAAATCCGCAAATTCCGGATCAAATCTTGCTCTAATTAAGTATCCTGCAAAAGCTGCAGCTCCCCAGCTGTCATCATACTTGAAGCTCTTTCCGACAGTTGCTCCGCTTCGGGCTAAAAGGATATCTCCTGCTACAAGCTTGTACGGAGTAGCGACCTCAGGCGGCAATGACTTAAAGGTTTCTGGCCGCAGGGTGCCATTTGCGTGGACATCGGTAATACGGATGAATCGCGGCCAATCTGGCTCCTCAAATTCGGCTGCTTCATTAGCTCCGTACATCAAAGGTTCACGCAACAAGAAGCGCAAGCGCTTGAATGACCAACTCGCCGGTACCTTGGGGAGCCAGGCGAATCCTGTTTCTTGATATGCGTCCGGGTGATCTACCCCTTCAGTGACCGCCCGCGTGATAACAGAGGAGCGCTGCTCCTCCATCTGCTCAAGGAGCTTCGTCTTCTTTTCAATCAGCGCTTCAATTTGGCCAAGTTTGTGATCGAGAAAACGAGCAATCTTGCGCTGCTCATCAATAGGCGGGATCACTGTTTCCGCATTGTCGATATGATAGGCAGGAAGGCCAAAGCGCGTGACGCCATTAGCCTTCACCTGAAACTGTCTGTTTAGTGCCGCCGAACAGAGCTGGTAGTAAAGATATCGGCCATCAAGCTGCTCCTGATCCGGCCGGATCTGAGTGAGGTGATATCCACAGAGAACGCCCTCGATGGCATTCGGCACATGCGCGGGAACGGCGATGTCCTGCCAAGATTCTGAGTCCTTGGTGATAATCACCTCGTCGTCTGTCAATGCGAACTTGTCGATCTCGGCCTGTGTGGCCGTTGCCTCCATGAAGTCCATGTCGGCGATGATCTGTGCGTTGTTGTACACGTCAGTGTAGTTGCACAGACGGACCGGGATTTCGTCGCCCTTGCTATGCTTGTCCACGTTGCTCGCCTGAGGCCGAGCGACAAATTTCAGTCGTTCGATGCGCCAGTGGGCCGGGATACGGTCGACCCATCGGGAATTGGCATCCCGGTAGTCCTCGTAGGCCATGGTCACGCGACGGCCTCCTTGAGAAGCTCAAGGATTTCGCCTTCCAGCGTCTTGATGTCCCTCTCGATGTCCTCCAGCGGCCGCGGAGGCTCGTAGACGTAGAAATGGCGGTTGATCGGGATCTCGTAGCCGACTTTCGTCTTCGAATAGTCGATCCAGGCGTCGCCCCAGTGCGGCAGCACCTCCCGCGCCAGGTAGTCTTCGCAATGGTCATGGAAGAGCGCCACGAGCGCGCGATTGTCCGCGTCCTTGTCGTAGCCGATGGGCAGCGGCATGGGGGCGTCCGCTGGCAGCGGTACGATCTCGGTGTCCCGCAGCTGCGGATCGGGCTCGGGATCGCCGTTGCTGTCGAGGCAGGGATTGGCGGTCGGATCCCGCTCGGAAAGGGCAGACAGGATGGCCTTACGGATGGGCGCCTTGATCTTGACGCCGGCCTTCTTGAAGGCGCCGTTGACGACCTCGGTGAACTCCTCCCGATCCTTGTAGAGCGGCCCCGGATCCAGCTTGCCGAGGACCTTGAGGATTGCCGCCTGTTCGGCCTCGCCCGCAGCGATCTCCGCCGCGCGCGCCTTCTCGTCCTTGCGCTTCTTGCTTTCGGCCAGCTGCCTGAACGCGCTCTCGTCTTTCAGGCGCTCGATGCGGTCGGGCGATGCCTGGAAGTTCAGTCGCAGTGGGCGTTCGACGGTGAGCTTGAGGAAACCGAACTCGCGGTTGTCGAAGACCTTGCTGCAGACCCGCTCTTCCACCTTGCCGTTGACCTGAACCTTCGACGTCTCGCCATTCATGAAGTTGGCGTAGAGGCGCGTAATCTCGGCGATGTGGTCGTCGCTGAGTTCGTTGCGCTTGTTGCCGAGGCTCTTGGTCATCTTGCGGAAGTGCCTGGTCGCATCGATGAGATGAACCTTCCCCTTGCGCGCCGCGGGCTTCCGGTTCGAGACAAGCCAGATGTAGGTGTAGATGCCGGTGTTGTAGAAAAGCTGATCTGGCAAGGCGACGATGGCGTCGAGCCAGTCGTTCTCGATGATCCAGCGGCGGATGTTGCTTTCGCTCGGCCCCGGCTCCCCCGCGAAGAGGGGCGAGCCGTTGAACACGATCGCAATCTTCGACCCTTCGCCACCGTCCTCGGGCGACGGATGCATCTTCGAAATCATGTGGAGCAGGAAAAGCAGCGCGCCATCGCTGATGCGAGGCAGCCCCGGACCGAAGCGGCCCTTGAAGCCGAGACTGTTGTACTCCTTCTCGACCTCATCCTTCTCCGGCTTCCACTCCACGCCAAAGGGCGGGTTCGCCAGCATGTAGTGGAATTTCTTGTCCGGGTGGCCGTCGAAGGTCTTGCCGTCGCCCAGCGTGTCGCCGAAGGCGATGTTGTCGACGGGCTCGTCCTTGATCAGCATGTCCGAGCAGCAGATCGCCCAGGACTCTTCGTTGTACTCCTGGCCGAAGAGCTCCAAGTGGGCGTCCGGATTGTGCCCCTCCCGCGTGATGTACTCTTCGGAGACGGAGAGCATGCCGCCCGTACCGCAGGTCGGGTCGTAGATTGTCCGCACGATATTCGGCGTGTAGACGTCCTCATCCTCCGTGTAGAGAAGATGAGCCATGAGACGGATGACCTCACGCGGGGTGAAGTGGTCACCCGCCTCCTCGTTGGCCTGCTCGTTGAACTTGCGGACGAGCTCTTCGAAGACGTAGCCCATCTGCATATTGTCGACCCGCTTGGGGTGCAGATCGACGCCGGCGAACTCCCTGACGATCAGGAATAGCCGGTTGGCGTTGTCGAGTTTCTCGATCTCTTTCTCGAACTCGAACTTGTCGAAGATCTCCTGCGCCTTGGGCGAAAAGCTCTTGATGTAGGCAACCAGGTTGCGCCCGATATTGTCGGGATCCCCGAGCAGCTTGGCGAACGTGAAGGGGCTCACATTGTAGAGAGGCTGGCTCCGGTCTTTCGCCGCAATCTTGGCCAGCTTGCCATGGATGGCGCGGTCCGGCAGGCCCTGCGCCTTCAGCTTCTCGTACTCCTTGAGCACGGCGTCCTTGGTGGGTTCCAGGACGCAGTCGAGGCGCCGCAGGACGGTCATCGGCAGCATGACACGCCGATACTGGGGCGGCCGGTAGGGGCCACGCAGCTTGTTCGCGATCCCAAAGATGAAATTGATGAGATCTTGCTGGATGGCTGTCATTCGGCGTTCTTCCCGTCTTCGTCCTGAATTGTGCTGCCCTTGGTGAACTTCTCGATCTCGTCCCTCCGGAAGCGCCAGGCGCCACCGACCTTGAAGCCGGGGAGCTTGCCCTCTGCCGCAAGACGGTAAGCCGTTTTCTCATTGATCTTGAGATACTCGGCGACCTCTCGGATGGTCAGGATGTCATTGCTCATCGGCGCAAAAGCCCCCTCCCGGAGCGATTCCGAGAAAATAGTGGAAAATTGAGGAACTCACAAGCCGAGTTCGCCGCGGGCTTTGGGGAAGGAACGGGGGCCAGTCTAGGGAAGGGCGGCGGACGCGGGACAGTCCTTTAGTGCCCCAGAAGTCGGGGTGGTGCCTGAGGGCGGTGATGACGGCCGTAGCCAGCCAGCCATCATCACCTCGGAGAGTCAGGCGCCGCCCGGCTGAGCCTGGCGAGGGTCGGAGGTGCTGGAGCGGATAATCGACTGCTCGTATTCCTCGACGTCGGACAGGCGATAGACCACCCGGCCGCCCACCTTGAGGAACTTCGGCCCCTCACCGGTCCAACGCCACCGCTCAAGTGTGCGATGGCTGATCCTCCAGCGCACCGCCAGTTCAAGTTGGTTCAAATGAGTTTCCTTCATTTCCGCTTCCTTTCGCTCTGGCCAGTTTGACTGCGACACGACGAAGGCGTGCAGGGAAAATTCTATCAAGGCAATACTGACCGGAGCGCCAAACACCGGGCGAAGTGGCATCTGCTTATGAAGAGCGAAGTACTGCGGAGGCGAAGATCCACCTACGAATACGAAGGCGTGCTGGCGCGATGTGGGGCATACTTCGAGCGAGTTTGTCGAAGTGTCCTCTCCCTCCGCCACACACCGCTGATTGCGAGTACAATAGCCTATCTGCCGCCGATCACCGCACGCCACCAAGTTGGTGTGACGAACGCCCACGCCACAGCCCTGTAAACCTGAAGACTGGAGATGATCGCGTCCGGCCGGAAGCGGACTTCGGTATCTCCGGCAGCGAAAATCCGTTTCGAAGCCCGAATTGTCCACGCTCACAGCGCAAGATCATCTCTTAGCCAAGCCAAGTAGTCATTCAAGGCAACATCATCCCGGACGCGGTGGGGCCATTTTGTCGTGTCAACGTACTACGCTGAAGCCGGATTTCTTCAGTATTTCCAGATGGCGACTGGCTGTTGGCTGCGCGACTGCCAATGCCCCTGCAATCAAGCTCATACACACCCCGAACTCAGCGGGGTCGGCTGACCACTGATGGCTGAAGTGTCTCCCTGGATCAGCCAACAAGCTCAGTGCCTTCAGACGGGTCTCCCTGGCCAACGCCTTGATTTGGATTGATCTATCCATACGCGAATTATATCGTTTCTTAGATAAACAACAATATGAGATTAAGATGCTGGAGCTTCCCAACACGTCGATGATCGAAGGCAATGCCATCAAGTGGGGCAAAGTTGGATCCGGGCCCCCCATCGTCGCCCTGCATGGAACGCCTTTCTCCTCACAGGTTTGGCGCAGGATTGTGCCGCAGCTCACCGACCGGCGAACCGTCTACTATTTCGATCTGGCCGGCTACGGTCAGTCCGAAATGCGCGAGGGACAGGATGTCTCTCTGGGCGTGCAAAACAAGGTTCTGGCGGCCCTGTTCGAGGAGTGGGGCCTAGAGAGAGCGGAGATCGTGGCTCACGACTTCGGCGGCGCCACGGCTCTTCGCGCCTATTATCTCAACGGGCTACGCTATTCGGCGCTGACGATCTTCGATGCGGTCGCCATGCGTCCCTGGGGCTCGCCACTGGTGCAGCACGTGCGGGAGCACGAGGTCGCTTTCGCGCAGATGCCCGCCTACATGCACCAGGCAGTTTTGCGCGCTTACCTCCAGACCGCTGCCTATAACCCCCTCTCGGACGAGGTATTGGATATTTACTGCGCCCCGTGGATCGGCGCGGCTGGGCAGCCTGCATTCTACCGGCAGATCGCTCAGATGGATTTGGCGTTCACCGACGAGGTGGAGGGCCTTTACCAACGCTTGGATTGCCCCGTCTCCGTGCTTTGGGGGCAGCAGGACGAATGGGTTCCATACGAGACAGGTAGAAAGCTGGCGGCGCTTATATCCGACAGTGAGTGTACGCCGATCCCCGGGGCCGGCCATCTCGTCCAGGAGGACAGACCCGAAGCTATCGTCGCCGCGATACTGAGGGGGCCATAGCGCCGCTGTCGGCTTTGTCCGCATCGCAGACCTTCAGGCTCTGAGCGGTGAAGGCCCGCAATCCGCCCATGGCTACTCGCCCTCGCCGTGATTTCGGAGGGCTAGGGCGCCTGCGATGGTGAACGCGACGCCTTTCGCGCCAAGAGGTTGGGAGAGCCGACTCATATCCCGCGGGTCTACGCTCTCGTCGACGGCGGTGCGGCTTCCGGACCGGCCGGAGGCGACGGTCCGCAAGCCGCCACGCCCCCTCCCCCTCCCCCTCACCCCACCTCCAGCACGATCTTGCCCTGGATGCTGCCGCGGGCGGCGCGTTCGTGGGCGCGGGCGGCCTCGGCCAGGGGGAAGACGCTGTCGACGACGACGCGGACGGTGCCGTCGTCCAGCAGGCGGGCGGCCCGGGCCAGCTGGGCGCCGTCGGAGCGGACCTGGGTCGACGACACCGTGACACCGCGCCGCGCCGCCTCCCCGTGCGCCACGAAGCCCAGGGGGAAGACCGGGAACAGGGCACCGCCGCGCTTCAGCGTGGGCAGGAACCGGGCGCTCCGCGGGCCGCCCACCGTGTCCAGGACGAGGTCGGCGTCGCGCACCACCTCCTCCGCCGCGGTGGCCGTGTGGTCGATGAAGCGGTCGACGCCGAAGCCGCGCAGCATCTCCTCATGGCGGCCCGACGCCACGGCGATGACCCGTGCCCCCTTCCACCGGGCGAGTTGGACCGCCAGATGGCCGACCCCGCCGCCCGCACCGTTGACGACCACCGTCCGGCCCTCCAGGGGCACCGGCTGGTGCGGGAACGGCTGGAAGGGGTTGGGCGCGTCGGGACCGCGCTCGATCAGGAACTGCCAGGCGGTGAGCAGCGACATCGGCGCGCCCGCCGCCGCCACATGGCCGATGCCGGCGGGCTTGCGCGCCACCTGTGCCGCGGGGATGGTCACATACTCCGCGTAGGCCCCGCCGCCCTCCATGGCAGTCTCGGGAAAGCGCACCATCGCGTAGACCTCGTCGCCCACGCGGAGATCCGCGACGCCCTCGCCCACCGCCACGACCACGCCCGACACGTCCGATCCCAGCACCCGCGGGAACCCGCCCTGCGGCTGCCATTCGGGGGGCAGCGACCGGTACCCGTCGCGCAGATACCAGTCCGGCGGGTTGAGGCCGACGGCGCGCACGCCGACCAGCACCTCCCCCGCCGCCACACCAGGGCGCGGCACGTCCTCCAGGCGCAGCACCTCCGGCCCGCCGAACGCGTGCAGCCGAACCGCCTTCATCATCGGGGCCATCATGGTTTCCATCGTCCTCTCCATCGCTCGCCGTGATGGTGGGGATGTGGCGGACCGGGCCGTGATTGACAATCCGGTCCCATGTCCGCTTACTCATGCCATGAAGGAACAAATGGCGCTGGACCGGCTGACCGGCCTGATCGCCTTCGCCCGGGTCGGGTCGATGGGCAGCTTCACCGCGGCGGCGCGATCCCTGGCGATCTCCCCGTCGGCGGTCAGCAAGAGCATCCAGCGGCTGGAGCACCGGCTGGGCGTCCCCCTCTTCACCCGCACGACCCGGGCGCTGGCGCTCACGCCGGAGGGGCGCGCGCTGCACGAGCGCGCCCTGCGGCTGCTGCGCGAGGCGGAGGAGATCGAGCAGATCGCGACGATGGCGCGCGGCGAGCCGTCCGGCCCCTTGCGGATCGCCGCGTCGCTGCCGATCGGCATCCACCTGATCGCCCCGCTCCTGCCGGCGTTCCGCCGGCGCCATCCCGGGGTGACGGTGGACCTGCGCCTCAACGACCGCTTCGTCGACATCGTCGACGAGGGCATCGACATCGCCGTGCGCATCGGCGACCTCGCGGACTCCCGGCTGCTGTCGCGCAAGCTGGCCCCGTACCGGCTCGGCTGCTACGCGTCGCCGGCCTATCTGGCGGCGCGGGGCGTCCCGTCGCGCCCGGAGGCGCTGGACAGTCACGAGACGGTGACCCTGCGCTACCAGAGCACCGGGCAGACGCTGCCCTGGCCCTTCCGCGCCGGCGACCGGGAGATCGAGCTGGCGCCGCCCTCCGGCATCGTCGTCGACGCCAGCGACGCGCTGATCGCCACCCTGGTCGCCGGCGGCGGCATCGGCCTCGCCGCGAGCTTCGCCGTGGCCGCCCCCGTGGCGCGTGGCGCCCTCGTCCCGGTGCTGGCGGACCACGCGGTCGAACGGCACACCATCACCGCCGTGTGGCCCGAAAGCCGCCGCGCCAACCCCGCCGTGCGCGCGTTCCTCGACCACCTGCAGGTCGCCGCCGGCCGGCCAAACCCCGCCGTTGCGTGAGCGCCGGCGCCTCCGTCAGAACGACACGCCGGTCAGGCGCAGCGAGACGTCCCACAGACGGGCGGCCATCACCGGGTCCAGGGCCTGCGGCGGCGTCCGCGCCCGGGTCGGGTGGCCCCGCACCTCCCCCATCCGGTCCGGGCCGTAATAGGCGCCGCCGCGGGCGTCCGGGGACGTCGCCGCGAACAGGGTCGGCTGCGCCCCCTGGGACGCCGGCTGGAACAGGAACCAGAGGGCGGATCGCGTCAGGCCGGTGGCGCTCCTGCGGCCCGGCGCGTTGCGCAGAAGATCGGTGCGGGCGATCCCCGGGTGGGCGGCGATGCCGGCAACGCCCCATCCGGCGGCCGCGCTGCGGCGCTCCAGCTCCAACGCGAACATCAGGCAGGCCAGCTTCGACTGGCTGTAGGCCGGCATCGGCCGGTAGCCTGCCTCGGCGTTCAGATCGTCGAAGTCGATGGCGCCGTTGCGGGCCGCGACGCTCGACACGGCGACCACGCGCGCGTCGGTCCCCTTGCGCAGAAGCGGCATCAGCTGCGCGGTCAGCGCGACATGCCCGAGATGGTTGGTGCCGAACTGCAGCTCGAAGCCGTCCGCCGTCTGCCGCCGCGTCGGCGGCATCATCACGCCCGCGTTGTTGATCAGCAGATCGAGTCGCTCCCGCTGGCCGCGCAGGCGCGCCGCGAAGGTCGCGACGGACGCCAGACTGGCAAGATCCAGCCGCTCGAACCCGACGGCCGCGCCCGGAGCGACCCGGCGGATCTCCGCCACGGCCGCCGCCCCCTTGTCCGGTGCGCGGCCCGCGATGATGACGTCGCAGCCGGCCTTCGCCAGGGCCAGGGCGGTCTCAAACCCGAGGCCGCCGGTGCCCGTCACCACGGCCGAGCGGCCGTTCAGGCGCGGAATGTCGGCGTGCGTCCAACGCGTCATGATCGGGACTCCTCAAAATTTCGCATTCGGTGTAAAATAATATTGCACCGAGTGCAAGTTTCAAGAGGTGTGGACATGACCCATGATGGCGATCCGCCCCGCCCCCGCGGGGAGCAGCGGGAGGGTCTGCGCGCGCGCAAGCGCCGGGACACCCTCCAGCGCATCACGGACGCCGGCATCCGCCTGTTCGTTGCCAAGGGGTACGATGCGACGACGCTCGACGACATCGCCGCCGCCGCCGGCATTTCCCGGCGGACGTTCTTCTACTACTTCAAATCGAAGGACGAGATCCTGCTGTCCCTGCAACGCGGTGCGGGCGACATGCTCGTCGACGCGCTGCGCGCCTCCCCGCCCGGCCTGCGGCCGGTGGACGCGATCCGGCACGCCGTCCTGACCGTCTGCACGCTGCTGCCCACCCAGGACATGCTGGTCGTCGACCGCCTGATGCGCGCCAGCGAGGCCGTCCAGGCGCGCAAGCAGGCCCACTACGTCCAGCAGGAGCAGGCCCTGTTCGCCGCGCTGCGCGAGCGATGGCCGGACCCGGCGCGGGAAACCGGCCTCCGGCTCGTCGCCATGCTCGCGGTCGGCGCCATGCGCCTCGCCACCGAGACCTTCGGCCGGGAGAACGGCCGACGCTCCCTTCCGGAGCTGCTGGAGGCCGCGTTCGACGCGCTGGACGCGGAACTCTGATCGGCCGGGCCGCCGGCGCCGGGGCCCGACCGGTCAGGGGTCCCGGCGTGACGTCTCCGCGATCACCCGGCGGACCATCTTGCCGAACGCCCGGTCCTTGCTGCGGCGTTCGGCGAGGCTGGCGGAGTTGAAGGCGTCCTCGGCCTGGAGCTTGCGCCAGCGCGTCAGCCGCGCCGGGTCGAGCCGGCCGTCGCCGATGGCCGATGCCACGGCGCAGCCGGGCTCGCCGTCGTGCCGGCAATCGGCGAAGCGGCACTGGGCGGACAGCGCCTCGATGTCCTCGAACACCTCGGCGATGCCCGAGGCGGCGTCGGTGAGCTGAAGCTCGCGCATCCCCGGCGTGTCGAGCACCAGGCAGCCGCCGGGCACCCGGTGCAGCTCGCGCCGCGTCGTGGTGTGCCGCCCCTTGGCGTCGTCCTCGCGGACGCCCTGGGTGGCGATGGCCTCGGTGCCGGCCAGCGCGTTGACCAGGGTCGACTTCCCCACCCCCGACGAGCCGAGGAAGGCCACCGTCCGCCCCGGCCGGCACCAGTCCGCCAGCTTCGCCGCCGGCTCCGTGCCGCGCGCATCCAGGGCGACCACCGCCACCCGGTCCGACACCGCGGTGGCGGCCGCTACGTAGGCGCCAACGCCGGGGTCGGCGTCCGCGCCGGCGGCGAGGTCGGTCTTGGTGAGCACGATCACCGGCTCGATCGCCGCCTCGAAGGCGAGCGCCACGTAGCGCTCCAGCCGCGCGACGTTGAAGTCCTGGTTGCACGAGGTGACGATGAAGACCGTGTCGATGTTGGCGGCGATCAGCTGCACCTGCCGGTCGGTGCCCGGGGCGCGGCGCTTGATAAGGCTCTTGCGGGCCAGCACCCGGCTCGCCCGGGGCTGGGCGCGGTCGAGCAGCAGCCAGTCGCCCACCGTCGCGTCGGCGCGCGGCGGCACCAGCGTGTCGATGCCGTCGCCGGCGACCTGCAACCCGCCGCGATGCACCGCGACGACGCGCACCGGCGGCGTCGCGGCCAGCGCCTCGACCCCGATCTGCTGCGCGAAGACGGGATGCCATCCGAGCGCGCCCAAGGCCGACGGGGTGCCGCGCGGCAGGCCGGCCGTCGCACCGGGAAGGAATGCGGAGTAGTCACGCGCCATGACGGAACCGCCCAGGCCGCCTTGGAATGCCGGAACGCTACCACACACGGCGGTGGCGTTCCCAGGACGGACCACCCCGACGGACCGTCCTGGCGCCCCGATCGACAAAGGGTCGCAGGCCGGGGGCGGCGTGCATCGGATGGCCGGGCGGGATGGCCGGGCGGGATGGCCGGGCGGGGCCGGGGCCGCCGGCTGCGCCTTGACAGGCCGGGCGGCAGGGTCTTTATGCGAGGGATCGGGCCGCACGCGGGCGATGGCCGCCGCGCGTCGGGACAAGCAAGAATGAGGGAGAGATGAAGTTTTCCTTCGCCAAGCCGGGGCTGCCGAAGTCCGGCGCCGTCGTCGTGACCGTTCTCGCCGGCCGCACCCTGGGGCCTGCGGGCCAGGAGGTGGACCGCGCCACCGGCGGCACGCTCACCCGCGCCATGGCCGCCAGCCGCTTCACCGGCAAGGCGGAGGAGACGCTGGGCGTGCTGGCGCCCACCGGGATCGAGGCGTCCCGGGTGCTGCTGCTCGGGCTGGGAAAGGGGGCCGAGGCCACCGACCTGACCTTCCAG
The DNA here is from genome assembly GCF_059703765.1 of Azospirillum sp. NS33. Taxonomy (NCBI): domain Bacteria; kingdom Pseudomonadati; phylum Pseudomonadota; class Alphaproteobacteria; order Rhodospirillales; family Azospirillaceae; genus Azospirillum; species Azospirillum sp. NS33. The sequence continues at coordinate 32,943 of NZ_BAAKJB010000018.1, forward strand.
CGGGCCGGCGGCGCCCTGGTCGCCGCCCTTGAGAAGTCGGGCGAGAGCGACGCCGCGGTGCTGGTCGAGGTGCCGGAGGGGTGTGAGCTGCCGGTCGCCCAGATGGCCGCGGAGATGGCCTATGGCGGCCGCCTGCGCGCCTACCGCTTCGACCGCTACCGCACCACCGAGAAGAAGGACGCCAAGCCGTCCCTGAAGAAGGTGGCGTTCCTCACCGAGGGCGCGGACGCCGCCAAGAAGGCGTTCGCCCGGTTGGACGCCGTCGCCGACGCCGTGTGCCACACCCGCGACCTGGTGTCGGAGCCGGCCAACATCCTCCACCCGGAAAGCCTGGCGGAGCGCTGCAAGGACCTGACCGAGCTGGGCGTCCAGGTCGAGGTGATGGACCTGAAGAAGCTGAAGAAGCTGGGCATGGGGGCGCTGATCGGCGTGGCCCAGGGCAGCGCCTTCGAGCCGCGCGTGGTGGTGATGCGCTGGGACGGCGCGCCGGACGGCGAGGACCGTCGGCCCATCGCCTTCGTCGGCAAGGGCGTGACCTTCGACACCGGCGGCATCTCCATCAAGCCGGCCGCCGGCATGGAGGACATGAAGTGGGACATGGGCGGTGCCGCCACGGTGATCGGCACCATGCGGGCGCTGGCCGGCCGCAAGGCGAAGGTCAACGCCGTCGGCGTGGTCGGCCTGGTGGAGAACATGCCGTCCGGCACGGCGCAGCGCCCCGGTGACATCGTCACCTCCCTGTCGGGCCAGACCATCGAGGTCATCAACACCGACGCCGAGGGCCGGCTCGTCCTGGCCGACTGCCTGTGGTACACGCAGGAAACCTTCAAGCCGCGCCTGATGATCGACCTCGCCACCCTGACCGGGGCGGTCATCGTCGCGCTGGGCAACGAGCACGCCGGCCTGTTCGCCACCGACGACGGGCTGGCCGAGGCGCTCACCGCCGCCGGCCGCGCCGTCGGCGAGCCGGTGTGGCGGCTGCCGCTCGGCGACGCCTACGACAAGGAGATCAACTCCGACGCCGCCGACATGAAGAACGTGGGCGCCGGGCGCGGCGCCGGGTCGATCACCGCCGCCCAGTTCCTGAAGCGGTTCGTCAACGACGTGCCGTGGGCCCATCTCGACATCGCCGGCGTCGCCTGGTCGAAGAAGGACGCCGCCACCGTGCCCAAGGGCGGCACCGGGTTCGGCGTGCGCCTGCTCGACCGCTTCGTCGCCGACCGGCACGAGGGCTGAGCGGGGCCGCACGGCTGCCGCGGGGACGGGGAATGACCGAGGTCCGCTTCTACCATCTGCAGCGGCGCACGCTCGACCAGGCGCTGCCGAAGATCCTGGAGAAGGTGATCGAGCGGGGCTGGCGGGCGGTCGTGCTCGCCGGCTCGCCCGAGCGGGCCGACGCCTTGAACCAGCTTCTGTGGGCGTACGACCCGGCCTCGTTCCTCCCCCATGGCGGCCGGCGCGACGGGTTCGCGCCGGACCAGCCGATCTGGCTGACCGCCGAGGACGAGAACCCCAACGGGGCCACGGTGCTGATCCAGGTCGACGGGGTGATGAGCGGGGCGCTGGCGGCCTTCGAGCTGGTCTGCGACCTGTTCGACGGCAACGACGCCGAGGCGGTGGCGGCGGCGCGCGACCGCTGGCGGGCCTGCAAGGACGCCGGCCACGCCCTGACCTACTGGCAGCAGACCGACCGCGGGGGCTGGGAGAAGAAGGCCTGAGCGTCACCACCCGACCGACAAAGCCATTGCATTTGATCCGCCTTTGCGGTGACCCTTGGCCCTGGCCGGGAACACAGCGGGGGGCGCCGCGGGCGGCACCATGACGGGCACCGACATCGACCGCAACCTCACCCAGGACGTCAAGGATGCCGCGATCCTGGTCGTCGACGACAACACCTGCAACGTCGAGCTCCTGCGCGAGATCCTGCAGCACGACGGTTACCGGCGGGTGCGCGGCGAGACCGACCCGCGCGAGGTCCCGGCGCTGTGCGAGGCCGAGCGCTACGACCTGCTGCTGCTCGACATCCGCATGCCGCACATGAGCGGCTTCGAGCTGATGGAGCGCCTCAAGGCGATCCACGCCGGGGACTACGTGCCGGTGCTGGTGCTGACCGCCCAGACCGACCAGGAGACCCGGCGCAAGTCGCTGGAGCTGGGCGCCAACGACTTCCTCACCAAGCCGTTCATCGCCTGGGAACTGCTGCACCGCGTGCGCAACATGCTGGAGATCCGCACCCTCTACCGCCGGGTCGCCCTCCAGAACCGGGAGCTGGAGCACCGCGTGGTCGACCGCACCGCGGCGCTGTCGCAGGCCCTGGAGGCGGCCCGCCAGGCCGACCGCGCCAAGCTCGACTTCCTGTCGGTGATGAGCCACGAGCTGCGCACGCCCCTCAACTCCATCATCGGCTTCGCGGAGGTGATGGCCAGCCAGTCGCTGGGTCCGCTGGGCCACCCCGACTACAAGGACTACGTCGCGCTGATCGAGGAGAGCGGCAAGGTGCTGCTCACCATGGTCAACAACATCCTCGACTACACCCGCGGCGCCACCGGCGGGGTCGAACTGGCGGAATCCGAGGTCAACCTGCCGGTGCTGCTCGCGACCTGCGTGAACCTGATGCAGCCCAAGGCCCAGCCCAAGGCCATCACCGTCTCGGCGCAGGCCTGCCCGGCACTGATGCTGCGCGCCGACCAGCGCCGCCTGCGCGAGATGCTGCTCAGCCTGCTCGACAACGCCATCAAGTTCACCGGCGGCGGCGGGCACGTGGCGGTCGGCGCCGCGGCCGATGCCGGCGGGGTGGCGATCCGGGTCAGCGACAACGGGCCGGGCATCCCGGCCGAGCTGGTCGGGCGCCTGTTCAACCCGTTCACCCAGGGCGAGCGCACGCTGGCCCGCCAGCACGAGGGGATCGGCCTCGGCCTGCCCATCGTGCGCCGGTTCGCCGAGCTGCACGGTGGCAGCGTCGCCCTCGACAGCGCGCCGGGCCGCGGCACCGCGGTGACCATCCACCTGCCCGCCGACCGCGTCATGGCCGGTTCGGCCTGACGCGGGGTCGCCACCGCCTCACGGCCGCTGCGCGCCGTGGATGCAGCCCCCGCGCTCGAGCTGGATCGTCGAATGCGCGACCCCCAGCCGCTCCTTCAGGGCGCGGTCGACGGCGGCCACCGCGGCGTTCTGGTCCACCCCCTCGTCCACCACCACGTGCAGGGTCACCATGCGGCGCTCGCCGGTCAGGGACCAGGCGTGGACGTGGTGGACGTCGACCACCCCGGCCACGGTGCGCACAGCCACCCCCACGCTGTCGGCGTCGATCCCGTCGGGCGAGCCCTCCAGCAGGATGTGGCCGGACGCCTTGGTGACCGCCCACGCGCTGCGCAGCACCAGCAGGGCGACGACCACGGACAGGATCGGGTCGATCGGCGTCCATCCCGTCCACAGCACGATCAGCGCGGCGGCGATCGCCCCGACCGACCCCAGGAGATCGCCCAGCACGTGGATCGCCGCACCGCGCACGTTCAGGTTCCCCTCCCCGCCCCGGCTGAGCACCCAGAACGCAACGACGTTCACGAGAAGCCCGGCGACGGCGACCGCCAGCATCGGACCGCCCAGCACCTCCACCGGCGCGAACAGCCGTTGCGCCGCCTCGACCACGATCCAGGCGGCGATGACGAACAGGGACAGCCCGTTCACGAACGCGGCCAGCACCTCGAAGCGGTGCCAGCCATAGGAGCGCAGCCGGTCGGCCGGCCGCCGGGCGAGCCGGAAGGCCATCCACGCCAGCGCCAGCGAGGCGAAATCCGTCAGCATGTGCCCGGCGTCGGCAAGCAGCGCCAGCGAGCCGGAGATCACCCCGCCGGCCACCTCCGCCAGCATGAAGCCGCCGGTCAGCAGCATCACCCAGAAGACCTTGCGCTCGCTCTCGGCGGTCACCGTCGGCGCGTGGGAATGCGCGCCATGGGCATGACCGCCGTGGGAGTGACCGCCGTGGGAGTGGCCGCCGTGGGAGTGGCCGGCATGGGAATGGCCGTGATGGGTGGGGTGTGGGTCGTTGGTCATGGTGGTCCGCCGCAAGGGGTCTCATGAAGGCCGGGTCCGCCCGGTCAGGATTGCCGCACCGGCGCGCCGGCGCCGTCTAGCAGGCGCCGCACCTTCTCCACGGCGACCGCCGGCGCCTCGTGGATGTCCAGGGTGCTGCGCACGCGCCCGCTCCCGTCCAGCAGCAGCATGCTGGCGGAGTGGTCCATGCTGTAGTCCCCGCCGTCCAGGGGAACCTTGCGGTGGTAGACGCCGAGGTCCTTCGCCGCCTTCGCCAGCTCGGCCGGGCTGCCGGTCAGGCCGACGATTCGGTCGTCGAAGAGGGCGACGTAGTCGGCCATCACGGCCACCGTGTCGCGCTCGGGATCGACGGTCATGAACCGGGGCCGCACCGCGTCCGCCGCCGGCCCGACCGCCTCCAGCACGCCGGCCACGTAGGACAGCGAGGTCGGGCAGATGTCGGGGCAATGGGTGAAGCCGAACACCAGCAGGGTCGGCCCGCCCCCGTCGTTGAGGTCGGCGGCGGTGAACGGCCGGCCGCGGTGGTCGCTGAGCGTCCAGTCCGCGGCGTCGGCCAGGGGCTGGCCGCGGTCCCCCGCCGGCCCCGCATCGCGGGACGGCAGAAGCGAGGGCAGCGCCAGGAGCAGGGCCAGCAGGACGGCCGCGCCGGCCACCGCCCACAGCCACCCCACGGGGCGTCTCGCGCGGGTCATCGGGGGTCTCCTCCGGTGGTTTCGGTCGTTGGTCATGGTGCGCGCGGCTCTCCCTGGGTCACCGGCCATGGCGCAGCAGGCGCATGGCGTTGAGGGTCACGATCACGGTCGCTCCGGTGTCGGCCAGGATGGCCAGCCAGAGGTCCGTCGCCCCGGTCACCGTGGTGACCAGGAACAGCGCCTTGAGGCCGAGCGCGACGGCGACGTTCTGGCGGATGTTGGACATGGTCGCCCGCGACAGCGCGACCAGCGCGGCGACGCCGCCGACCCGGTCGCCCAGCAGGGCGGCGTCCGCCGTCTCCAGCGCCACGCCGGTGCCGCCGCCCATGGCGATGCCGACGTCGGCGGCGGCCAGGGCCGGCCCGTCGTTGATGCCGTCGCCGACCATCGCCACCGGCCCCCCGGCCCGCAGCGCCGCGACCGCCCGCAATTTGTCCCCGGGCAGCAGCCCGGCCTGCACCTCGATGCCAAGCGTCCGGCCGATGGCCGCGCCGGTGCGGCCGTTGTCGCCCGTCAGCATCACCGTGCGCAGACCCAGACGGCGCAGCGCGGCCAGCCCCGCCGCCGCATCCGGTCGGGGCTCGTCGCGCAGACCGATCAGCCCCTGGGGCTGGCCGTCGGCGATCACCACCACCACCGTCTTGCCCGCCGCCTCCAGGGCGGCGACGCGATCGCCCGGCAGGGTGGACGGCCCGCAGCGCTCGGCCGCGTGGCGGGGCGAACCCACCTCGACCAGCCGGCCGGCGACGGCCGCCCGCGCCCCCCGGCCGGGGAGCGCCACGTGGTCGCGCGCCGGGCGGAGCGGCACGGCGTCGGCCGCCGCCCGCTCCAGGATGGCGCGGCCGAGCGGATGGCCGGCGCCGGCTTCGACGGCCGCCGCCAGCCCGAGCAGGGAGCGTTCGGTGCCGGCCAGCGCGACCAGGTCGGTGACCTCCGGCCGCCCCCGGGTGAGGGTGCCGGTCTTGTCGAAGGCGATGGCGCGCACGCGGCCGATCGCCTCCAACGCGGCGCCGCCCTTGATCAGCAGACCGCGCCGCGCCCCGGCGGCGATCCCCGCGGTGATGGCGGCGGGGGTCGACAGGACCAGCGCGCAGGGGCAGCCGATCAGCAGCAGCGCCAGCCCGCGGTAGAGCCACGTGTGCCAGTCGCCGCCGGCGGCCAGGGGGGGCACCAGGGCCGTCAGGACGGCCACGCCGATGACCGCCGGGGTGTAGCGCGCGCTGAAGCGCTCGATGAAGCGGGCGGTCGGCGCCTTGGCGGCCTGCGCCTCCTCGACCAGGTGGATGATGCGGGCGACCGTGGTGTCGGCGGCCGCCCGGGTCACCCGCACCCTGAGCGCCCCCGTCGCGTTGATCCCACCGGCGATCACCGGGCTGCCGGGCGTCTTCGGCACGGGCACGGACTCCCCGGTCACCGGCGACTCGTCGACCTCGGACTCGCCGTCGACGACGGTGCCGTCGGCGGGGACCCGGTCGCCGGGGCGGACCAGCACGACCTGGCCGATCTCCAGCCGGGAGGCGGGGACCTCCCGCGCCGTCGCGCCGTCGACGACCAGCGCGGTGCGCGGCACCAGCCCGGCCAGCGTGGTGATCCCCGACCGGGCGGCGCCCGCCGCCAGACCCTCCAGCCATTCGCCCACCGCGAACAGCAGGATGACGACGGCCGCCTCCGCCGTTTCGCCGATCAGCAGGGCGCCCGCGGTGGCGACCGACATCAGCGTCTCCATGCTGAAGGGGGCGCCGGCCCCGGCGCGCGCCACGGCGCGCCGGCCGAACACCGCCAGCCCCACCGCCGCGGCGGGAACCAGCGCGTGGCCGGCCAGCGCCGGGACCAGCCACGACAGGGCTGCGCCCAGCGCCGTCAGCGCGCCGATCAGCGCCGTGAGCCGGAGCTTGGGCGCCGACCACCAGCGCGACGCCGCCGGGGCGGCGGCCCCGTCCGCGCCGTCGCCCGGACCGGGGCCGACGATCCCGACCCGGTCCATGTCCTCGACGCCGAAGCCGAGGCCCCGGATCGTGCCCTCCAGCACCGCCCGCGGCGTCGCCGCTTCGTCCAGCCGCAGCCGGAGGACCTGGGTGTGGTAGCTGAGGCTGACCGCGTCGGCCCCGGCCAGGCGCCGCACCGCGGTTTCGATCGTCGCCGCACAGGCCGGGCAGTCCATGCCCGCCACCTTGTAGCGCAGGCCGGGCGCCACGGCGGCGGCGGGTGCGGACATCCCCTGCATCGGTCTCTCCGGCGGACACGGCCGGGCGCGCCATCGGGTGCTGCGCTCCGGCCCTTCGCCGCCTAAGGTGGACCTTGGAGCCACTACAGGGTCAAGGGGCGATGTCGAGCAAATCGGGACTGGCCATCGGCGCGCTGGCGGCGGCCACGGGGACGAAGGCCGAGACCATCCGTTTCTACGAGAAGATCGGCATCCTGCCGAAGCCGGCGCGCACCGCCGGGAACTACCGGATCTACGACGCCGGCCACGTGCGGCGGCTGGCCTTCGTGCGCCGCGCCCGCGACCTCGGCTTTCCGCTGGAGACGGTGCGCGCCATGCTCGATCTGGCCGACCAGCCGGACCGCCCCTGCGGCGAGGTGGACGCGCTGGTGCTCGGCCAGCTGCGCGCGGTCGACGACAAGATCGGTGCGCTGCTGCGCCTGCGCGACGCGCTCGACCGGCTCGCCCATCAGTGCCTGCGCGGCGGCCGGATCGCCGATTGCCGGATCATCGAGGCGCTGTCGCCCGGTGACGCGGGCGGGCGAAGCGGCACCTGACGCGGGTCAGTCCGGCCGCTCCGGCCGCCCCGGCCGCGCGGGCGGGCGCAACGTGGAGGCCAGCCCGCCCAGGCTGCGCGCCGCTCCCCCGCGGCCGGACAGGGTGGCGTGGACGGCCGTCCAGAACGCCCTCGACACCGCGGCGTAGGCCGGCCCGGTGACGCGGGACGGGCGCGCCACCGCGGTTTCCAGCGACCGCCGCAGCACCCCCAGGAAGGGGCTGGCGGCGAGCACCTCCGGGTCGCCGTAGAGGTCGGCGATGGTCGGGCTGTAGGACCATAGGATGGCGCGGCGCTTCTGCTCCTCCCGGCCGGTCATGAAGCGGACGAGGTCGACGGCCGCCGCCACCTGGGCGGAGTGGCGCGACACCGCGAGTTGCCAGCCCCCCAGCGTGCCGGTCGGCTTGCCCTCCGGACCGCCGCGCGGCAGCGCCGCCACGCCGACCCGGCCGGCCACCGGGCTGCCGGCGGCGTTGAGCTGGGACCACGCGAAGGGCCAGTTCCGCAGGAACACCGCCCCGCTGTCGCGGAAGGCGTCGCGGGATTCCGTCTCGCCGTAGAACAGCACCGCCCACGGGGTGATCGTGCCCATCCAGGCGGCCGCGCGGTCCACCGCCGCGACCGCACCGGCGCTGTCCACCGACACCCGCCCGTCGGCTTCGACGATGGTGCCGCCGCCATGGCTGTCGATCCATTCCAGGGCGTTGCAGGTCAGCCCCTCGTAGGCACGCCCCTGCCACAGGAAGCCGACGAGATCGCCGTCGCCACGGCTGCGCTCCCCCGCGACGACGGCGCGCGCCGTCGCCTCCAGCTCGTCCCAGCTCGCCGGCGGCGGGCGGCCATACCGCTCCAGCAGGTCCTTGCGGTAGTAGAGCACACCGACGTCGGTGTACCAGGGCATGGCGACCAGGCGCCCGTCGACGGTGTTGTTGGCGACGATCTGCGGGAAATGGGCGGCCAGATCCTCCGCCGGAACGTACGGCGCGAGGTCGACGAAGTGCCGGCCCAGCACCCCCGGCCAGATCACGTCCACCTGGAACACGTCGACCTCCGCCGAGCCGGACTCCAGCAGCGCCAGGTCCTCGGCGAGGACGTCGGTGGTGTCCTCGGGCTGGTAGTGGAGCCGCACCGTGTTGCCGGTGCGCCGTTCCCACGCCACCGCCGCGGTCCGGCAGGCCTCGGCAAAGCCGGGGCTCGAGAAGCAGGCGAGGGTCACCGTGACACCGGCCGCCGCCGCGCCGGGGGCCGCCGCCACGGCAAGGGCCAGCGTCAGCGCCGGTGCCCGTGCCCGTGCCCGCGCCCGCGGCAGGGTCGAGGCCGCGACCGCCGGAACCGTCCAGACCGCCATCGCACGCCACTCCCTTCGTGGTATTCCAGCCGGTTCGGCGTTCCCCGGACAGTCTAGCCCACCCTCGCCTTTCCGTCATGGCGGTTGCATCGGGCACACTGGGTTCGAAGCCGCCCACAGGGGGCCGACCGCCCCCCTCCGCGCCGGTCGAGCAGCCCGCCGGACCCCACGTCGGACGACATACGGGCCCGTGCGGAGGCATCGAAAGACATGGGGAACCGGAGCCGTGGCCGCGGCGTTCACGGCTTCAGAGTGCCTGCACCCCCGCCTGCGGCCCGGCCGCCCGTCCCCTTCCGACGCCCTGGAGGATCCCCCCCATGATGCCCCGCGTTCTGATCACCGGCGGCGCCGGCTTCATCGGCTCGCATCTGGCCGATGGCCTGCTGGCCGCCGGCTACCGCGTGCGTGCGCTGGACTCGCTGGAGCCGCAGGTCCATGGCGACGCCGGCCGGCGGCCCGACTACCTGGCGCCCGACGTCGACCTGCAGCTGGGCGACGTGCGCGACCCCGACGCGGTGGCCACGGCGCTGGACGGTGCCGACATGGTGGTGCACCTCGCGGCGAAGGTCGGGGTCGGCCAGAGCATGTTCCAGGTCGGTGAGTACGTCGGCACCAACGACCACGGCACGGCGGTCCTGATGCAGGCGCTGGCGGACCGCCCGGTGCAACGCCTGGTCGTGGCCTCCAGCATGAGCGTCTACGGCGAAGGGCTCTACGTCGACGACGCCGGCCGGCCGGTCGAGGTCGGGCCGCGCCGCGTCGAACAGATGCGCGCCGGGCGCTGGGAGCCCGAGGTCGCCGGGCGCCACGGGGTGCGCCCGGCCGCAACCCACGAGGACATGCGTCCGACCCTGGCGTCGGTGTACGCCCTGTCGAAGTTCGTGCAGGAGCGGCTGTGCCTGATGATCGGCGAGACCTACGGCTTCCCCGCCGTGGCCCTGCGGTTCTGGAACTGCTACGGCACCCGCCAGGCCCTGGCCAACCCCTACACGGGCGTGCTGGCGAACTTCGCGACCCGCCTCCTCAACGGCAAGCCGCCGCTGATCTTCGAGGACGGCCTGCAGCGCCGCGACTTCGTCCACGTCGACGACGCGGTGCAGGCGATCCGCCACGCCCTCACCGTCGACGGCGCCGGTGGCGGCGTCTTCAACATCGGCAGCGGCGTCTGCCGCACGGTGCGCGAGGCCGCGTCCGCCCTCGCGACGGCGGTGGGCCGCGAGGACATCCAGCCGGAGATCACCGGACGCTGCCGGGTCGGCGACATCCGCCACTGCTACCCCGACATCACCCGCGCCCGCACCGTGCTCGGCTACGAACCGCGGGTGCCGCTGGACGCCGGCCTGACCGAGCTTGCCGAATGGCTGAGCCGGCAGATCGCGGTGGACCGCATCGACGAGATGCACAGCGAACTCGCCAGCCGGGGCCTGTCGGCATGAAGGACGGCGGTGCGTTTCCCGACAGCGTCCTGGTGACCGGCGGGGCCGGCTTCATCGGCTCCAACCTGGCCCACCGGCTGGCCTCCCAGGGGCGCCACGTGGTGATCCTCGACAGCCTGGCGCGCCCGGGCGTGGAGCGCAACCTGGCGTGGCTGCAGGCGACCCACGGCGACCGCGTCGAGGCGGTGATCGCCGACCTGCGCGACCGCCCGGCGGTGGCGGCGTGCGTGGCCCGCGCCGGCGCGGTGTTCCATCTGGCGGCCCAGGTGGCGGTGACCACCAGCCTGGACGACCCGGTGGCGGACTTCACCGTCAACGCCGCGGGCACCCTGACCCTGCTGGAGGCGATCCGGGCCCGCAGCGTGCGGCCGCCGCTGGTCTTCACCTCGACCAACAAGGTGTACGGCAAGCTGGCCGACGTCGCCTTCGTCACCGAGGGCGAGCGCCACGCCCCGCGCGACGCCCTGCTGGCCGCGCGGGGCGTCGACGAGCGCCAGCCGCTCGACTTCATCAGCCCCTATGGCTGCTCGAAGGGGGCGGCGGACCAGTACGTGCTGGACTACGCCCGCACCTTCGGCCTGCCGGCCACCGTCTTCCGCATGAGCTGCATCTTCGGGCCGCACCAGTTCGGCACGGAGGACCAGGGCTGGGTCGCCCATTTCCTCAAGCGCGTGCTGGCCGGCGAGCCGATCACCCTCTACGGCGACGGCCGCCAGGTGCGCGACGTGCTGTTCGTCGACGACCTGGTCGATGCCGTCCTGCTGGCCGAGGAGCGGATCGCCGCCCTGCAGGGCGAGGCCTTCAACATCGGTGGCGGCCCGGCCAACGCCATCAGCCTGCACGAGCTGCTGGAGCGGATGCCGCGGCTGATCGGCCGCAAGCCGGTGCTGCGCTACGACGCCTGGCGGCCCGGCGACCAGCCCTGGTACGTCTCCGACACCCAGCGCTTCGCGGCCCGCACCGGCTGGCGGCCCCGCGTCGCCGTCGACGAGGGGCTGACCCGGCTGGCCCGCTGGCTGGTGGCCGGCGCGGCCGCGCCGGCCCACCGCATCGCCTCCTGAGGAAGGAAGGGACCCCTTGCGTTTCGCGCTCGTCAACCCGCCCTGGAGCTTCGACGGCAGCATCTATTTCGGCTGCCGCGAGCCCCATCTGCCGCTGGAGTACGGCTACGCCAAGGCGCTGCTGGAACGCGCCGGCCACAGCGCCGAGATCGTCGACGCCCAGCTCCTCGACCTCGACCTGGAGGGGGTGGCCGCACGCGTCGCGGCGCTCCGTCCCGACGTCACCGTGGTCACGACGGCGCCGAGCTACCTGTTCTGGCGCTGCGCCCCGCCCGAGCTGCGCGTTCCCCTGCGCACGGTGGAGGCGCTGCGCGGCGTCGGCGGCCGCCTGGTCGCCGTCGGCCCGCACGGCTCGACCACGCCGCGCGCCGCACTGGCCAAGCTGGGCGCCGACGCCGTGGTGATGGGGGAGTGCGAGGAGGTGCTGGTCGGTCTCGCCGAGGCGTCGGACTGGCGCATGGTGCCGCATGTCTGCGTGCCCGACGGCGCCGGCGTCCGGGTCAACGGCGGGCCCGCCGCGGCCAGCTTCACCGACCTGCCGGCGCTGCGCTGGCCGGACGCCTGGGTGACCCGGCACCACCACCACCACCACCGCTTCGACGCGCCGCCGCGCGGCCCCGGCGCCGAGATGGAGACCTCGCGCGGCTGCCCGTACGCGTGCACCTTCTGCGCCAAGGAGAATTTCCGCGACGGCTACCGCAAACGGCCGCTGGAGACCGTCCTGGCCGAGCTGGACGGGCTGATCGCCCAGGGCGTGACATACGTCTACTTCATCGACGAGATCTTCCTGCCCAACCAACCCCTGCTGGAGGCCCTGGCCGCGCGGCCGGTGTCGTTCGGCATCCAGACCCGGCTGGACCTGTGGCAGCCGCCGATGATCGCGCTGTTGGGGCACGCCGGGTGCGTGTCCATCGAGGCCGGGGTCGAGAGTCTGACGGTGGAGGGCCGCGCCGCCCTGGCCAAGAAATGCCGCATGGACACCGACGCGCTGAGCGAACGCCTGATCCTCGCCAAGGCGGTGGTGCCCTTCGTGCAGGCCAATCTGATCCGCTCGACCAGCGACGACCCGGCGGAGATCACCGCGTGGCGGGCGCGCATGCGGGACCACGGGGTGTGGTCGAACGACCCGGTGCCGCTGTTCCCCTACCCCGGGTCCCCGGAATACCGGCAGCGCTGGGGACTGCCCGACGACACGGCGTGGGAACGCGCGGTGGACCACTACCTGACCAACCACGCCGCCTTCTGCGACCTGCAGGAGGAGCGGCCGCTGCCCATCCCGGAGCTTGAGGGCGCGCTCGGCGGTGGCGCCAGCGGCGGCGGCGCGCGCTAGGGTGGGCGCGCCGGCCCGCCCGCCCGCCCGGGTGCTGATGACCGCCGACGCCGTGGGCGGGGTCTGGGACTACGCGCTGCAACTGGCCCACGGCATGGCACGGCACGGCGTGGCGACCACCCTGGCGGTGATGGGTCCGGCGCCGGACCGGGAGCGCCGGGCGGCGGCCCGCCAGGTGCCGGGCCTCGCCATCGAGCACGCGCCGTTCCGCCTGGAATGGATGGCCGACCCGGAGGAGGATCTCGGCCGGGCCGGCGACTGGCTGCTCGCCCTGGAGCGCCGGCTGCGCCCCGACCTCGTCCACGTCAACGGCTACGCACAGGCGGCGCTGCCCTTCCGGGCCCCGGTGCTGTGCGCCGGCCACTCCTGCGTCCTGTCGTGGTGGCGGGCGGTGCACCGGGCCGACGCGCCGGCCGGCGGCTGGGCGGCCTACGCCGCCCGTGTCGCCGAGGGCCTGGGCGCCGCCGGCCTGGTGGTCGCCCCGACCACGGCGATGCTCGACGCCCTGCGCCAGCACTACGGGCCGCTGGCGCGGGCGCGCGCCGTCCACAACGGCCGCGACCCCACGCGCTTCCGGCCGCGCCGCAAGCGGCCGTGGGTGATCAGCGCCGGCCGGGTGTGGGACGACGCCAAGAACATCGCCGCGCTCGACGCCGTGGCGCCGCGCCTGCCCTGGCCGGTCCTGGTGGCGGGCGACCTGCGCGGGCCGGACGGGGCGCCGCGCCGTCCCCGCCACGTCCGCCCACTCGGCCGGCTGGCGCCGGACGCCCTGGCGGCGCGCTACGGCGAGGCCGCCGTGTTCGCCCTTCCGGCACGCTACGAGCCGTTCGGGCTGGCGGCGCTGGAAGCGGCGCTGTCGGGCTGCGCGCTGGTGCTGGGCGACATCCCGAGCCTGCGCGAGCTGTGGGACGGGGCGGCGCTGTTCGTCGAGCCGGACGACCACCGCGCCCTCGCCCGGGCGCTGGAGACGCTGGCCGGTGATCCCGGCCGGCGGCGGGCGCAGGGCGCCCTCGCCCGGCGCCGCGCCCTTGGCTACACCGCAGCCCGGATGACCCGGGGCTATCTCGATGCATACGGCGCGCTGCTGGGCGGCGTGCCGCCGGTCCTTGCGATCGCCGGGCGGAGCGCCGTCACGGCGACCGTCTAGGCCCCCCGGCCGGGGTCCTAGGTCGACGAGCCGCGTGCCATCGGACGCGCGGCGTACCGCTCTTTCCAGTCTTCGCAAGCCCCTTGTCGATCCCCACAGTGGGGAACACCCCCTTGGCAACCCAAAGCAGCGGGAGCCGATGCGCTTCGTCCTCCTCTACCACTCCCTGGTCTCGGACTGGAACCACGGCAACGCCCACTTCCTGCGCGGGGTGGTGCGCGAGCTGCTGTCCCGCGGCCATGCGGTCCAGGTGTTCGAGCCGGCGGGCGGGTGGAGCCGCGCCAACCTGCTGGCCGACGCCGGGCCGGCGGCGCTGACCGCCTTCCACCACGCCTTCCCCGGCCTCGACTCGACGCTCTACGACGCCACCGCGGCGGATGCCGCCGGCGCCCTGCCCGGCGCGGTCGAAGCGGCGCTGGAGGACGCCGACGTGGTGCTGGTGCACGAATGGACGGACCCGGCGGTGGTCGCCGCCGTCGGCCGGCGCCGCGCGGCGGGCGGGCGGTTCCGCCTGCTGTTCCACGACACCCACCACCGCGTGGTCTCGCAGCCCGCGGCAATGGCCCGCCTCGACCTCGCCGCCTACGATGGGGTGCTCGCCTTCGGCGAGGTGCTGAGCGAACGCTACCGTGCCCTCGGCTGGGGGCGCCGGGTCTGGACCTGGCACGAGGCGGCGGACACCGCCCTGTTCCACCCCCTGCCCGACCAGCCCGCGGCGGGCGATCTGGTGTGGATCGGCAACTGGGGCGACGACGAGCGCACCGCCGAACTGCACGAGTTCCTGCTGGAGCCGGTGCGGACGCTGCGGCTGGCGGCGCGGGTGCACGGCGTGCGCTACCCCGTCGCCGCCCTGGCGGCGCTGCGCGAGGCCGGCATCGCCTACGCCGGTTGGCTGCCCAACCACCGGGCGCCGGCGGTGTTCGCACGCCACGCCGTGACCGTCCACGTGCCGCGGCGCCCGTACGTCACCCTCCTGCCCGGCATCCCCACCATCCGCGTGTTCGAGGCGCTGGCCTGCGGCATCCCCCTGGTCTGCGCGCCGTGGGAGGACGCCGAGGGGTTGTTCCGCCCGGGCACCGACTACCTCGTCGCCCGCACAGGGCGGGCCATGGCCGACACCCTGGGCGGCGTGCTGCACGACCCGGCGCTCGCGGCGTCCCTGGCCCGCCACGGGCTGGACACCGTGCTGGCCCGCCACACCTGCGGCCACCGGGTCGACGAGCTGCTGGCGGTGTGCGCCGCACTCGGCCGCCCCGAGCCGGCCGCCACACCCGAACGTGAGGACATCGCCTGATGGCCGGTCTCGACATCGCCTTCTTCGGCTCCAGCCTCGTCTCCGCCTACTGGAACGGGGCCGCCACCTACTACCGCGGCATCATCCGCGCGCTCGCCGGCCGCGGCCACCGGATCACCTTCTACGAGCCCGACGCCTACGAGCGGCAGAAGCACCGCGACATGGCCGACCCGCCCTGGGCCCGGGTCGTCGTCTATCCCGCCACCGAGGACGGCGTGCAGCGGGCGCTGGAGGCGGCGCGCGACGCCGACGTGGTGGTCAAGGCCAGCGGCGTCGGCGTGTTCGACGACGAGCTGGCCGCCGGCGTGCTGGACATCCGCCGGCCCGACGGGCTGGCGGTCTACTGGGACGTCGACGCCCCCGCCACCCTGGCGGCCATCAACGCCAACCCGATGGACCGGCTGCGCCCGCTGCTGCCCATGTACGACCTGGTGTTCACCTACGGCGGCGGCCCCCCGGTGGTGCGCGCGTTCACCGCCCTGGGCGCCCAGGTCTGCGTCCCCGTCTACAACGCCCACGACCCCGAGACGCACCACCCCGTGGCCGCCGACCCCCGGTTCGCCGCGGACCTGACCTTCCTCGGCAACCGCCTGCCCGACCGCGAGGAGCGGGTCGAGCGGTTCTTCCTCGACGCCGCCACCCGGCTGCCCGGCCAGCGCTTCCTGCTGGGCGGCAACGGCTGGCACGACAAGCCGATGCCGGCCAACGTCGGCGCGCTGGGCCACGTCTACACGGCCGACCACAACGCCCTGAACTGCTCGGCCAAGGCGGTCCTCAACATCAGCCGCTCCAGCATGGCCGACATGGGCTACAGCCCGGCCACCCGGGTGTTCGAGGCCGCCGCGGCCGGCGCCTGCCTGATCACCGACGCCTGGGTCGGCATCGATCGCTTCCTGCAGCCGGGCGACGAGATCCTGGTGGCCGAGGACGGTGCCGCCGTCGCCGCCCATCTGGCCGCCCTGTCGCCGGAGCGGGCGCGGCGCATCGGCGCGGCGGCGCGCCGGCGGGTGCTGGCCCATCACACCTACGCCCACCGCGCCGTGCTGGTGGAGGCGCTGCTGTCGGGCGCCACCGTGGCCTCGCTCGGCCTGGCGGAGGGGATGTGATGGCGGCGCGCGCGCTCTCCGTCGTCGTTCTCGGCCTGTCGATCACCTCCTCGTGGGGCAACGGCCACGCCACCACCTTCCGCGCCCTCCTCAAGGGCCTGGCGGCGCGCGGCCACGACGTGCTGTTCCTGGAGCGCGACAAGCCGTGGTACGCCGACAACCGCGACCTGCCGCGGCCGGGCTACTGCCGGGTCGCCCTCTACGACAGCCTGGACGAGCTGGCCGGGCGCCACACCGCGGCGGTGCGCGGCGCCGACCTGGTGGTGGTCGGCTCCTACGTGCCCGACGGCGTGGCGGTCGCGGCCTGGGTGCAGGAGACCGCCGAGGGGGTGCGCGCCTTCTACGACATCGACACGCCGGTCACCATGGCCCGGCTGGAGCGCGGCGAGTGCGAGTACCTGACGCCGGAGCTGATCCCCGGCTTCGACCTCTACCTCTCGTTCACCGGCGGGCCGACCCTCGACCGGCTGGAGCGCGTCCACGGGGCGCCGCGGGCGCGCGTGCTGCACTGCTCGGTCGACCCCGAGGCGTACCACCCGGAGCCGGGGCCGGCGCGCTGGGACCTCGGCTATCTCGGCACCTACAGCCCCGACCGCCAGCCCACCCTCGACCGCCTCCTGGTGGAACCGGCGCGGCGCTGGGGCGAGGGGGCCTTCGTCGTCGCCGGACCGCAATACCCCGACGCCATCGCCTGGCCGGCCGCGGTGGAGCGGATCGCCCACCTGGCGCCGGCGGCGCACCGCCGCTTCTACAACGCCCAGCGCTTCACCCTGAACGTCACCCGCACCGACATGATCGCCGCGGGGTGGTCGCCCAGCGTGCGGCTGTTCGAGGCGGCGGCCTGCGGCACGCCCATCGTCAGCGACCGCTGGGAGGGCCTGGACGCCCTGTTCACGCCGGACGAGGAGATCCTCGTCGCCGACGACGGCGACCGGGGGACCGAGCAGGTGATGCGCTGGCTGCGCGACACCCCCCCGGCGCGGGCCCGGGCGATGGGACAGGCGGCGCGGCGGCGCGTGCTGGCGGCCCACACCGGGTCCCGGCGCGCCGCCGAGCTGGAAGCCTACGTGCACGAGGTGCGGGCCAGCCCGCTGGCGGCCGGCGCGCGGTGATCCCCGGGAGCCCGGGCGCGGGCGCCCCGGCGGGAGTGACTTGACGGGTCTCGCCTTCGAAGGCCAGCATGGCCGGCCGACAGGAAGCGGTCCGTCGGCCCTCATCCACCAGACACCGGACATGGCCACCATCGCCGAAGCGACCCTGCTGGCGTTCGACCTGCACTCCGCCGGCCGGGTGGAGGAGGCGGAGACGCTGTACCGGCGCGTCCTCGACGCCGACCCCGCGCAGCCCGACGCCCTGCACCTGTCCGGCATCCTGCTGGGCCAGACCGGGCGGGTCGAGGCCGGGCTGGCGCGGATCGCCCGCGCCGTCGCGCTGCGCCCCGACGCCGCGGAGATGCACGCCAACATGGGCAACCTGCTGCGCGCCGCCGGCCGGGCCGAGGCGGCGGCGGCGGCCTACCGCCGCGCCTTCGCCCTCGGGGCCGCGGCGGCCGCCGATGCCCTGGCCGACACGCTGGCGGCGACCGCCCGCAACGCCCTCGAACAGGGTGACGCCGCCGGCGCCGCGGCGCCCCTGCGCGAGGCCCTGCGGCTGCGGCCGACCGACGCCCAGCTCGCCGGCGCCCTGGCCGACGCCCTCTTCGACCTGCGGGACTGGGACGCCGCCATCGCCGCGCACCGCGCCGCCCTGGTCCTCGCCCCGGAGTCCCACCGCATGGTCTACGGCGCCGCCGTGGCCGCCTTCAACGCCGGGCATCTGGCCCAGGCGGCCGTCGGCTTCCGCCACGCCGCCGCCCTGGCCCCCGGTCACCTCGACAGCGCCGAGTTCCACGCCGTGGCGCTGTTCCACGCCGGCCGGACCGCCGAGGCCTGCGCCGCCGGCGGCGCCCTGCTGGCCCGCAAGGCGGACGCGGCCGGCCGTGCGGAACCGCCGCCCGCCGCCGCCGCCGCCGCCGCCGCCGACGACGACGACGACGACTACAACGACGACTACAACGACGACGCCGGCGCGGCCCGCACGCGCCGGGTGATCGCCTTCAGCCTGTGGGGCACGGCGCCGCTCTACACCCGCGGCGCGCTAGAGAACGTGCACCTCGCCGCGGCGGTCTATCCCGGCTGGACCTGCCGGATCTACCATGACGATTCCGTGCCCGCCCCGGTGCTGGCCGAACTGGCCGCCGCCGGCGCCGAGACGGTGGCGATGGCACCCGGCAGCGGGCCGGCGGAGGGGCTCTACTGGCGCTTCCTGGCGGCCGACGATCCGACGGTCGAGCGCTTCCTGTGCCGCGACGCCGACGCCCGGGTGAACCGCCGCGAGCGCGCGGCGGTCGACGCCTGGATCGCCTCCGGCCTTCCCTTCCATGTCATGCGCGACCATCCGCTGCACACCGAGCTGATGCTCGCCGGCATGTGGGGCGGGCGGGCCGGCGTGCTGCCGCCGCTCGCCCCCTGGATCGCGGCGGAGGCGGCGGCGGCCGAGGGCGGGCGGCTGCGTGACCAGCGCTTCCTGGCCCGCCGGGTCTGGCCGCTGATCGCCGGGCGCTGCCTGGTCCACGACAGCGCCCATCCCGGCCATGGCGTCCCCTTCCCCGAGGTCGCCATCGACGCGCGCTTCACCTTCACCCATGTCGGCGCCTGCGTGAACGTCTGAGCCGGGGTGCCCGGCTCAGGGTTTCCTCGGCGCCCCGCGCAGCAGCCGATCGCTCCAGCGCGCCGGCAGCGCGGCGACCAGCCACGCCCCGGCGGCCATCGGCAGGGGAAAGGCGATGCGCGGCCGGTTGCGGGCGAGGCCGCGCCGGATCACCGCCGCCGCCCGGTCCGCGTCCATCAGGAACGGCATCGGGAAGGGGTTGCGCGCCGTCATCCGGCTGCGCACGAAGCCGGGACAGATCACCGAGACGCCGACCCCGTCGCCGGCGAGGTCGCCGCGCAGCGCCTCGCCCCACACCCGCACCGCGGCCTTGCTGGCGCAATAGGCGGGGGCGCCGGGAAAGCCGCGGAAGCCGGCCAGCGAGGCCATCAGCGCGACCTGCCCCCGGCGCCGGGCCCGCATCGCCGGCAGCAGCGGGAACACCGTGTTCAGGACCCCGTCGAGGTTGACGGCGAAGATCCGCCGGGCCTGCTCCTCGCTCTCGCCGCCGCGCCCCGTGCCGGCGGAGACGCCGGCGTTGGCGACCACCAGGTCGACCGGGTGCCGCGCGTCGAGGGCGGTGAGCCAGGCCGCCATGGCCGGGGCGTCGGTGGTGTCCAGCACCGCCGCCTCAACCGCCGCGCCGGCGGCGCGGCAGCGGTCGGCGACCGCGGCGACCCGCCCGGGGTCGCGCCCGGTGAGGCCGAGACTGACGCCGGGTGCGGCGTATGCCAGGGCCAGCGCCTCGCCGATGCCGCTGGACGCCCCGGTGACGACGATGGTGCGGGGGTCGCGCATGGTGGGGGGCCTCGCCGCTTGTTGGTGTGGGACAGGCGGGCTATAACTCGGCCCGACCCGCCCATCCATACCACTCGAGGCCGCCCTTGACCGCCAAAACCCCCGTCGTCGCCAGCATGACCGGTTTCGCGCGGGTCGACGGCCACGCCGACGGGGTCTCCTGGACCTTCGAGGCCAAGAGCGTCAACGGCCGCGGCCTGGACCTGCGCTGCCGCCTGCCGTCCGGGTTCGACCAGATCGAGGCGCTGGCCCGGGCCGAGATCCCCAAGCGCCTCGCCCGTGGCTCGGTCAACCTGACCCTGACGCTCACCCGCACCGCCGCGGTGTCGCAGGTCCGCATCAACCGGGACCTGCTGACCCAGGTTCTGGCACTGGCCCGCGAGATCGAGGGCGAGGGGGCGGCGCCGCCCCGCCTCGACGCGCTGCTGGCGGTGCGCGGCATCCTCGAACCGGTCGAGGAGGACGAGACGGACACCCGCGCGCGCATCGAGACGGGCCTGCAGGCCGACCTCGCGACCCTGATCGGCCGCCTGGCCGCGGCGCGCGCCGAGGAGGGAACACGGCTGGTCGGCGTGCTGACCGGCCACCTCGACGCGATCGCCCGCCTGGTCGAGGCGGCGGCGGCGACGGCGTCGCTGCAGCCCCAGGCCCTGCGCGACAAGCTGAAGGCGCAGGTCGCCGCCCTGCTCGACGCCGCCCCCGCCCTGCCCGAGGAACGGCTGGCCCAGGAGGCGGCGCTGCTGATCGCCAAGGCCGACGTGCGCGAGGAGCTGGACCGCCTGCGCGCCCACATCCAGGCGGCCCGCGACCTGCTGGCCGGGGGTGCGGCGATCGGGCGGCGCTTCGACTTCCTGTGCCAGGAATTCAACCGCGAAGCCAACACGCTCTGCTCCAAATCGGCCGACGTCGAGCTGACCCGCATCGGTCTGTCGCTGAAGGCGTCGATCGAGCAGCTCCGCGAGCAGGTCCAGAACATCGAATGACGGGACGCGTCGCGACCATGCCCCCCATCTCCATCGACCCCGCCGCCGGCACCGGACCCAGCCCCAGGGACATCCACCGCCGTGGCGTGATGCTGGTGCTGTCCTCGCCCTCGGGTGCGGGCAAGACGACGATCTCGCGCCGCCTGCTGGAGCGCGACCCCGGCATCGCCATGTCCGTGTCGGTCACCACCCGGCCGATGCGGCCCGGCGAGCGCGACGGCATCGACTATCACTTCATCGACTCGCCCGCGTTCGAGGAGATGGCGGCCGGCGGCCAGCTCCTCGAACACGCGCGGGTGTTCGGCAACTGCTACGGCACCCCGCGCGGCGCCGTGGAGGACGCCCTGCGGGCCGGCCGCGACGTGCTGTTCGACATCGACTGGCAGGGCACCCAGCAGCTCGCCGAGAACGCCCGCGACGACCTGGTCAGCGTCTTCGTCCTGCCGCCCTCGGCCGCCGAGCTGGAGCGGCGCCTGCACAGCCGCGCCCAGGATTCCGCCGAGGTGATCGCCCACCGCATGGCCAAGGCCTCGGACGAGATGAGCCACTGGGCCGAGTACGACTACGTCATCGTCAACACCGACGTGGAGGAGAGCGTGCTGTCGGTGCAGGCGATCTTGCGCGCGGAGCGCCTGAAGCGGCGCCGCCAGGTCGGGCTGTCGCCGTTCGTCAAGGGCCTGCAGGCGGCGCTGTGACGAGGCCCGCTCAGCTCACCGCGGTGTAGCGCCCGGGCTTGTGGTTGACGGCGATGATGAGGTTGAGGACGGTGGCGCCGAGCAGCGACAGCGCCACCTTGTCCCATGGCACGACGAAGCAGGCGCCCAGGACGATCAGCGTGTCGACCGCGAGCTGGAACCAGCCGGCGCGGATCCCGAAACGCTCCTGCAGGTAGAGCGCCAGGATGTTGGTGCCGCCCAGCCCCGTGCGGTGACGGAACAGGATCAGCAACCCCAGCCCCATCAGCCCGCCTCCGACCACCGCGGCGTAGAGCGGGTGGAGGTGGGTGAAGCCGACCCAGTCCGGGGTGAGGCGGCTGAACAGGGACACCAGCGCCACCGCGACGAAGGTGCGCAGCGCCATCGTCCACCCCATGCGGCGCACCGCCAGCCAGTAGAAGGGCAGGTTGAGCAGGAAGAAGAGGACGCCGAAGGCCGTCCCCGTGGCGTGGTGCAGCAGCAGCGACAGCCCGGCGACGCCGTTGGTGACCAGCACCGTCTTGGTGTAGAGGGCGAGCCCCAGCGACACCACCAGGGTGCCGACGAGCACCGCGGCGACGTCCTCGTACAAGCGGTGCTTCTCGACGGCGGTCCCGGCGTCCATCGTCCACTCCGTCAGCGATTCTGACCTGTATCTAGTACGCTGCGGCGCAGCGCGCCAGCGTGAACCTGGCCGCCCGAATTCACCTCGCCGTCACCGCGCCGCAACGGAAGCGTCATAAGCGGCCGCTAATGTCCGGCGCGTCCGGCCCCCTTGCGGGGCGGGGCCCCTTCCCATTGGCGATTGCACGGCGAGGCGAGATCATGGACACGCGGGATTCAGCCCCCAGGGGCACGAAGTACCTCACCTTCGAGGCCACCGAGGACAACGGGACCAACCCGACGAGCAACCCCACGCTGGGCGACGTGATCAACGCGCGCTTCGGCCGCCGCGACGTGATGCGCGGCATGCTGGCGACCGCGGCGGCAAGCGCCCTGATGGGCCCGACCCTTCTGGCGGTCAGCCGCGAGGCCTCGGCCGCCGCCGGCAAGCCGCTGTTCGCCTTCACCGAGATCGAGCACGGTGTCGACGAGACCCACCACGTCGCGCCGGGCTACGACGCCGACGTGCTGATCCGCTGGGGCGACCCCGTGCTGCCGGGCGCGCCGGACTTCGACCCGATGCAGCAGACCGCCGAGGCCCAGACCAAGCAGTTCGGCTACAACAACGACTTCGTCGGCTACGCCCCGCTGCCCCAGGGCTCCACCACCGCCGACCACGGCCTGCTCTGCGTGAACCACGAGTACACCGACGAGGAGGTCATGTTCCCCGGCGTGGGCAAGGAGCAGCAGGAAGCCGGCTTCGACAAGATGACCAGGGATCTGGTCGACATCGAGATCGCCGCCCACGGCGGCTCGGTGATCGAGATCCGCAAGGTCGACGGCAAGTGGACCTACGACCCGAACTCCAAGCTCAACCGCCGCATCACCGGCGAGACGGAGTGCGAGCTGACCGGCCCGGCCGCCGGCCACGACATGCTCAAGACCTCCTACGACCCCACCGGGACCAAGGTCCGCGGCATGCTCAACAACTGCGCCGGCGGCATGTCGCCGTGGGGCACCTGGCTGTCGGCCGAAGAGAACTTCAACGGCTATTTCTGGGGCAAGGCCGACGAGTCGACCGCCCACGGCAAGGCGCTGAAGCGCTACGGGGCGCCCGGCGGCTGGTACAACTGGGGCGTCCACCACGACCGCTTCGACGTGGCCAAGGAGCCGAACGAGCCGCACCGCTTCGGCTGGATCGTCGAAATCGACCCCTATGACCCCACCGCGACTCCGAAGAAGCGCACCGCGCTGGGCCGTGTGAAGCACGAGGCCTGCTCCGTCGTCATCGACAAGAGCGGCCACGCCGTCGCCTACATGGGCGACGACGAGCGCTTCGACTACGTCTACAAGTTCGTGTCGAAGGGCACCTACCAGGAGGGCGACCGCGCCCACAACATGACCCTGCTCGACGAGGGCACGCTCTACACGGCGAAGTTCGCCGCGGACGGCTCGGTGACCTGGCTGCCGCTGGTCCATGGCGAGGGTCCGCTGACCGCCGCCAACGGCTGGGCCGACCAGGCGCAGATCCTGATCCACACCCGTCTGGCCGCCGACGCGCTGGGCGCGACCAAGATGGACCGGCCCGAGGACGTCGAGGTCAACCCGAAGACCGGCCGCATCTACGTGATGCTGACCAACAACTCCAAGCGCAAGGAAGACCAGATCGACGCGGTCAACCCGCGCGCCGCCAACGAATGGGGCCAGATCCTCGAGATCATCCCGGCCGACGGCGATCACACCGCGACCACGGCCGGCTGGGAGATGCTGATCCGCGCCGGCACGCCGGCGGTGGGTGGCGCCTACAACGAGGCGACGACCACGAACGGCATGTTCGCCTGCCCCGACAACTGCGCCGTCGACAACGCCGGCCGTCTGTGGGTCACCACCGACCAGGGCGGGTCGTGGAAGAAGGCGTCGGGCAGCGCCGACGGTGTGTGGGCGGTCGAGACCGACGGCCCGCTGCGCGGCACCTCGAAGATGTTCTTCCGCGTCCCGGTGGGCGCCGAGATGTGCGGCCCCTACTTCGCGCCGGACGACGCCACCCTGTTCGTGGCGGTGCAGCACCCGGCCACCGACGGCGTGGACCAGTACGAGAAGTTCGCCGGCAAGACCTCGTCCTTCGAAGACCCGGCCACCCGCTGGCCTGACTTCAAGGATGGCATGCCGCCGCGCCCGTCGGTGGTGGCCATCACCAAGCAGGGCGGCGGCGTGATCGGGTCGTAAGACCGCTCCCGACCGCGTTCCCGGCGAAGGGCGGCCCCTTGCGGGCCGCCCTTTTCCGTCCCGGCGGATGGCGACGCGCCGACACGCCGCTTCCCGTCCGCCGTGCGGGTGTTATATCATAACATCATGGCGACCTCCTCCCCCCCGCTCGACGCCGGGCACGGCCAGCCCCATGGGCACGGCCCCGGGCATGACCACGCCCACTGCATCGCCGACGCGCTGACCCGCGCCGACGCCTTGTGCGCCGACCGCGGCGCGCGGCTGACGGCGCTGCGCCGGCGCGTGCTGGAACTGGTGTGGCGCAGCCACCGGCCGCGCGGCGCCTACGCCATCCTGGAGGACCTGAACCAGCAGGACGGCAAGACCACGGCGCCGCTCACCGTGTACCGGGCCCTGGAGTTCCTGGTGGAGCAGGGGCTGGTGCACCGCATCGAGAGCCTCAACGCCTATGTCGGCTGCCCCGCCCCCGGCCTCGACCACACCGGGCAGTTCCTGGTCTGCGAGGCCTGCGGCACCGCCGAGGAGATCGACGACCACCGGATCGCCGACGCGATCCGCACCGGCGCGGCCGACCGCGGCTTCGCGGTGCGGCTGCCGACGGTCGAGGTCCGCGGCCTGTGTCCGGCCTGCCAGGCCGCCCACCGCCCGTCTTCCCCCGCCGCCCGTCCGGAGACCCCATCGTGAGCGATGCCGCCCCCGCCTCCCGCCTGCCCGTCTCGGTGCTGACCGGCTTCCTCGGCAGCGGCAAGACGACGCTGCTGCAGCACCTGCTGCACCATCCGGGCATGGCCAACACCGCCGTCGTGATCAACGAGTTCGGCGAGATCGGGCTGGACCACCTGCTGGTCGCCCGGGCCAGCGAGAACATGGTGCTGATGAACAGCGGCTGCGTCTGCTGCACGGTGCGCGGCGACCTCGTCGACACCCTGCGCGAGCTGTTCTTGAAGCGGGTGCGCGGCGAGGTGCCGGAGTTCGACCGGGTGGTGGTGGAGACCACCGGCCTCGCCGACCCCGCGCCGATCATCCACACGCTGATGTCGGACCCGTTGCTGGCAGCCCGGTTCCGGCTCGACGGCGTGATCTCCACGGTCGACGCGGTGCACGGGTTCGACCAACTCGACCAGCACCCGGAGAGCGTGAAGCAGGCGGCCGTCGCCGACCGCATCGTGCTGACCAAGACCGACGCCGCCCGGCCGGCCGCGACGGTCGAGCTGTGCAAGCGGCTGGCCGCCATCAACCCGGCGGCGCCGATCATCCCCGCCGCCTTCGGCGCCGTCGACCCCGCCACCCTGTTCGACGCCGGCCTGTTCAACCCGCAGACCAAGAGCCCCGATGTCGCCCGCTGGCTGCACGAGGAGGCCTACAGGACCGGCGGGGGGCACACGCATGAGCACGGGCACGGGCACGGGCACGAGCATGGCGACCATTGCCCGCCGGACTGCGACCACGTTCACGATCACGGTCATGACCATCACCACGACGCGAACCGCCACGACGACCGCATCCGCGCCTTCTGCATGGAACTGGACGCCCCGGTGCCATGGGACCGCTTCGTCGACTTCATGGAGTCGCTGATCGCCTTGCGCGGCGCCGACCTACTGCGGATCAAGGGCATCTTGAACGTGGTGGAGAGCGAGGGGCTGCCGGTGGTCGTCCACGGCGTGCAGCACATGTTCCACCCGCCGGTCCGGCTGGAGGCGTGGCCGTCGGCCGACCACCGCACCAGGCTGGTGTTCATCACCCGCGACGTCGGCCGGACCGTCATCGAAGACCTGTTCCGGGCCATCGTGACAGGACCGGGCGTGACAGAGCCGGCCGTGACGGACTCGGACCTGACGGACCCGCAGGTTGCGGGACCGGGCACCGCCTCCTAAGGCGCCGCGGGGGGCGGCGCGCCGGTCGTGGCGCGCGCCGTCAGGCGTCGCCACCTTCCGTGGACCGGGGGCGGCGGTTGCGCAGGTTGAGGGCGTTGAGGAAGGTGCTGCCCTGCTGCGGCGTCTGGGCGGGCGCCTTGCGCGGCGGCGTGCCGAGGAAGCCGCCGACGCGGGCCCGCAGCTCCACCGATTCCTGCGCCGCGGCGTCGGCGTCCCGCGCGACCTGCCGGCGCACCCCGGGGTCGAGCGTGTTGAAGGCCCGGGACGCGAACTCGAACGCCGGCTTGGAACGGGTGGCGATCACCTGCCGCAAGGCCTTGGACACCAGGACCGTGTCGAGCCCGCCGGGACCGGACACGCCGTCCAGCACATCCGCAAGGATGCCGATGGCCTGGATCGTCTGATTGTCGTCGAGGGTCAGATTGCTGTCCATGGCGCCCTGGCTGATGATCACGGCCGGTGCGGCCGGTGGCGGTCGATTGGACCACAACCGGCGCCGTCCTGCCACCCAATTTGCACCGCACGGGCCGGTCGCCCGGGCGACCGGCCGGGAGCGGGGCGGGTCAGCGCCGGCGGTTGACCAGGGCCACCCCGGCCACCGTCAGCCCCATCCCCGCCAGGGCCACCGGGCCCAGCCGCTCGCCGAACAGCGCCCATGCGGTCAGCGCCGTCACCGGCGGCACCAGGTAGAACAGGCTGGCGACCCGGGCCGCCGCGCCGCGGCGGATCAGCGCGAACAGCAGAAACACGGCGCCCACCGACAGCACCAGCGTCAGCCACGCCAGGGCGAACACGAACTCGCCCGTCCACTGGATGCGCATCGTCTCGCCCATTGCGGCGAGCCCGGCGAAGGCGATGGCGGTGGCCGCGTACTGGATGGCCGCGCCGGTGCGCAGGTCCATCCCGGTGCAGTGGCGCTTCTGGTACAGCGTGCCCAGCGTGATCCCGACCAGCGCCGCCAGGGCCAACCCGATGCCGGCGAGGTGGCCGGCGTCGACCACCAGCTTCTCGCGCACCACCAGGACGACGCCGGCCAGGCCCAGCAGCAGGCCGCCCCATTGGCGCGCCGTCACCCGTTCGCCCAGCAGCCACCCCGCCAGGGCGGCGGTGAGCAGGGGTTGGAGACCGACGATGACCGCGGCCACGCCGGCCGGGACGCCGCGGTCGATGGCGCAGAACACGCCGCCGAGATAGACGCCGTGCACCAGCAGCCCGGCCACCGCGATGTGCCCGGCCTCGCGCGCGCTGCGCGGCCAGGGGGCCGCCATCGCCACCGCCACGACGGCCAGCACCGCCGCCACCAACGCCATCCGGACGAGCAGGAACGTCAACGGCTCGGCGTAGGGCAAGCCGTACTTGGCGCCGATGAACCCGGTGCTCCACAGGGCCACGAAGACGCCGGGCATCACGGCGACCCAGGCGCTGTCGGCCGCGGGTCTGTCCCCCGCGACGCCGCGGGCCGCGGGGGGCTCAGCCATGGGCGGTCTCGGGCGCTCCGGCCCCCCCGTCCGCGTCGCCGCCCTCGGTCACGGCCGCCGCCGGGGCGGCGGTCGGGGGAGCGGCCGGGGGCGGCGCGCTGCGGGCGTCCGCCACGGCCTCGAAATGGGCCCTCAGGTGCGGGTCGCTGCGCACGGTGCGGCGGAAGTCCCTCTCGTCCAGAACCAGCAACTGGCAGTAGCCGAGGGCACGGACGTCGGCGTTGCGCGGCTTCCGGGTCAGCAGGGCCATCTCACCGAAAAAGTCACCGGACCCCAGCTTGACCGGTTCGTCCAGCCCGGGGACCTGGACGCCGACGGCGCCCGAGGCGATGAAGAACATGGCGTCGCCACGGTCGCCGCGGCGCACGATCATTTCGCCGGGCAGGGCCAGCCGCGGCCGCAGCAGGGTGGCGATGCTGGCGATGCGCTCCCCCGGCAGCCCGGCGAAGATCGGCACCCGCACCAGCATCGACGGGATGTCGAAGCGCAGGTCGAGCCGCGCCGGCCGCTCCAGGTTGCGCCGGCGGGTCGCCACGTCCCGGCGCAGGTCGTTCAGCACCTCCTGGCTGATGATCTGCTCGGCGTGCAGCAAGGCGTAGTCCGCCTCCTCCATCCGCAGGGCGGCGCGGCCGAGATACTGGTTCTGCAGGACCAGCGCGTAGTCCGGGTACTGCAGCTTCAGCGCCGCCAGCGACTGCTCGACCTCGTCCAGCCGCAGCTCGAGCTGGGCGCCCATCTCGGTGGCGATGTCGGCGCCCAGCACCTGGGCGAGGCGCTGCCGGTTGAACACCTGCAGCTCGCGCAGCACCAGGCGCACCGCCAGCAGCACCTCGAAGCGCATCGACAGGCGGCGGGCCAGCGGCGCCTGGATTCCGAAGTGGCGGTGCAGCCAGCTGGCCAGCCGCATCCACGCCGTGAAGGCGAGGAAGGCCTCCTCGCACTCGCGGTAGCCGGCGCAGCCCTGGGCACGCACCGCGTCCAGCATCCGGGCGGCGCGCACCGTCAGCATCTCCACCACCGGGCGGGATATGATGCCCTCCTTGAAGTGCTGGAAGTACAGCTCCTCCTCGCGGGTCGCCAGGATGAGCAGGCCGATGGTCACCCGCTCGTCCACCGTGAGTGGCGCATCGCCCTGGCGGTTGCGGTCGATGTCGTCCTGCCGCTCGGCGTAGTGCTCCACCAGCGTGTTGGTGGCCGCGGCGTCCATCTCGTAGTACCGCGCCACGGTGCCGACGCGGTCGCGGATGTCGGCCAGCGCCAGGGCGAGCGCGCGGTTGCGCATGGCGCTCTCCATCGGCGTCAGCCGGTCCAGGCCGAGCAGGCGGATCAGCCAGCGCAGGGTGGTGCCGTTGACGAACAGGGTGAAGAAGACGAAACCGGCGGCCAGCGGGGCCACGAAGGACTGCACCGCCTCCGGCACCCGGACGTTCTCGGTCACCGCCAGCACCAGGGTCAGCGACACCGCGCCGCGCAGGCCGCCCCACAGCATCACCGCCTGGTAGGCGTGACTGACCTGATGCCCCACCCCCATCATGGAGAGCAGCGGCAGCATGCCGAACAGCACCGCGGCGCGCGACGCCAGGGCGGCGGCGATCACCACCGCCAGCAGGCCGGCCTCGTACCAGCCGAAATCGGCGAAGATCTGCGGCACGAAGAGCGCCGTCAGCAGGAAGATCAGGGCGTTGGCCCAGAAGCCGAGCTGACGCCAGACATGCTGCAGCCCGTCCCACGTCTCCGGCGAGATGCGGGTGCGCCCGACCGAGCCGACCACCAGCGCCGCCGTCACGACGGCGACCACGCCGGACACCCCGACATAGTGCTCGGCCAGGACGTAGCTGAGATAGGCCAGCGCCACCGTCAAGGTGATCTCGGCCATCGGCTGCTCGTGCATCGGCGTCACCAGCAGGCAGGCGACCCGGCCGCACAGCCACCCCACCACGACGCCGCCGGCGAAGGCGCGCAGGAACGCGAGGCCCGCCTCCACCGCGCCGCCGTCGGATTTCTGCGTGAGGATGCCGAGCAGCAGGGTGAACAGGGCGATCGCCGCGGCGTCGTTGAGCAGGCTCTCGCCTTCGACCAGCATGTTGAGCCGGCGCGGCGCGCCGAGGTCGCGGAAGATGCCGATGACGGCGGCGGGGTCGGTGGTCGCCAGGATGGAGCCGAGGAGCAGGCAGACGACCAGCCCCATGGAGGTGATGGCGTTCAGCGCGTAGCCGATGGCGAAGGTGCAGGCGAACACCGCCACCACCGCCAGCAGCAGGATCGGCCCGACGTCGTCCATCAGCCGGCGGACGTCGATTGCCAGCGCCGTCTCGAACAGCAGAACCGGCAGGAACAGGTAGAGCAGGGTCTCGTAGGAGAGGTCGAACTCGCCGAGCGAGCCGAGGAAATCGCCCACCGGCCCCAGCCCCTCGACGGCGGAGCCGACCTCCACCAGCACGCCGAGCGTGACCCCCACGGCGGCCAGCAGGACCGTGAACGGCATCTGCAGGCGCGCCGCCAGTGTCGGCAGGAAGCTCACCAGGGCGAGCAGCCCGGACACGCCGAGAACGTAGAAAACGATCGGGTGCATGCCCCCTCCCCTGCGACGAGGCGCAACCCTAGCGACCGCCGTGCGGCGGGGCAAGGCCGGGGCGCGCATCGTCGCGATGGGGGCGACGGGCATCGGCCCGCCGCCGCGTCAGGACCAGCGCGCCGCGGCCGTGGCGTCGCCGTCCTTCGCGTCCACCCACCGCTCGCCCTCGGGCGTCGCCTCGAGCTTCCAGAACGGCGCCTTGGTCTTCAGCCAGTCGATCAGGAAGTGGCAGGCGGCGAAGGCCGCCTCGCGGTGGGCGCTGGCGGTCGCCACCAGCACGATCCGGTCGCCCGGCTCCAGCCGGCCGTAGCGGTGGACCACCAGCGCGTCGTCGAGCGGCCAGCGCCGCCGCGCCTCCGCCTCGATCGCCGCGAGCTGGCGCTCGGTCATGCCGGGGTAGTGCTCCAGGGTCATCGCCGAGACCGCCTGGCCGGCGGCCATGTCGCGGACGTAGCCGACGAAGGTGGTCACCCCGCCGATGGCGGTGCGCCCACGGGTCAGCGCGTCGAGCTCCGCACCGACGTCGAAATCCTCGCGCTGGACACGGACCGCCATGGCTCAGCCGCCCGTCACCGGCGGGAACAGGGCGATCTCGTCGCCGGGGCGCACGGGATGGTCGAAGGGGACGTGTTCCTGGTTCACCGCCACCTTGACCACCGCCGTGTTGGCCAGGGCCTCGGCGTGGGCCGCGCTGCGGCCCTTGAGCCACGCGACGAGGGCGGCGACGTCGGCCACCTCGGGGGGGGGCGCGACCTCCTCCGCCGCAACCCCGACCTTGGTGCGCAGCCATGCGAAATAGAGAACCTTCATCACCGAACCTCGCTGAAGGGAAGGAACGCCACCGTCGCCCCCGGCTCCAGCGCCGTGAGGTCCTCGGGCAGTTCCACCAGGCCGTCGGATTCCACCAGGGACGACAGGATGCCCGCCCCGTCGCGCGGATGCTTCACGGCGTCGAGGCCGCCGTCGGCGTGGCGGAACAGGCGGGCGCGCACGTACTCGCGGCGGCCGGCCTTCTTTTTGTACGCGAAGGCGGCGCGGACGGGAAAGAGAATCGGCTCGTCCTCCGCCGCACCCATGAGGCGCAGGAGGATGGGCCGGGCGATGCGCAGGAAGGTGACCATCACCGCCACGGGATTGCCGGGCAGGCCGACGAAGGCGGCGCCGCGCGCCTGGCCCAGCGCCACCGGCCGCCCCGGCTTGATGGCCAGGCGCCAGAAATGGAGCGCGCCCAGCGACTCCACCGCCGCCTTCACGTGGTCCTCCTCGCCGGTGGACATGCCGCCCGAGGTGACCAGCGCGTCGTGGCCAGCCGCGGCCGCGGCCAGGGCGCCGCCGATGGCGTCGAGCCGGTCGGGCAGGATGCCGAGATCGGTGACCGCGCAGCCGAGCTGGCGCAGCGCCGCCATCAGCGCGAACCGGTTGGCGTCGTAGATGCTCCCGGGGGGCAGCGCGTCGCCGGGCTCGCGCACCTCGTCGCCGGTGGAGAACACGGCGACCCGCAGCGGCCGGCGGACGACCAGATCGCGGCGCCCGAGCGAGGCCGCGAGCCCGACGTCCTCCGGGCGCAGCCGCCGGCCGGTGCGCAGGACCACGCTGCCGGCGCGCACGTCCTCGCCGGCCTCGCGGCGGTTGGCCCCCCGCTTGATGCCCGGCGGGATCTCCACCTCGCCGGCGTCGGCGCGGCAGTCCTCCTGCATCAGAACGGTGTCGAACCCGGCCGGCATGGGGGCCCCGGTGAAGATCCGCACCGCCTCGCCGCGCCGCCCGGCGCGGTCCAGGGGGTGGCCGGCGGCGACCCGGCCGGTGACCGGCAGGCGGGTGGGGGCGTCGCCGTCCAGATCGGCGAAGTGGACGGCGTAGCCGTCGACCGCCGAGTTGTCGTGGGGCGGCACGTCGAACGGGGCGCTCACGTCCTCGGCGAGGATGCGGCCCTGCGCGTCGGCCAGGGCGACGGTCTCGCGCTCGGTCACGGCGCCGACCCGGGAGCGCAGGCGCTCCAGCGCCGCGTCAACGGGCATGAGGTCGCCGCCGAAGGCGAAGCAGTCGTCGCTCAGTTGGGCCATGGGGCTGCCGAAGTGTCCGGTTCCGCGCGAGGGGCGGAGTGTGCCGCCCGCCCGGCCGGGACGCAACCCCGCAACGCACCCGCCCTCAGGAGCGGAAGTTCAGCAGGCTCGGCGCCTTGTCGATGATCTCCTCGAGGATCAGGGAGGCGGTGTCCAGGTCGCGGTCCAGTTCCGGCCCCAGCTTGCCGACGTAGTTGGGGCGGCTCAGCTTCTCGTGGGCGTCGTGGAGGCTGCGCAGCTCCGCCATGAAGATCTCGCGGGCGCCCATCGGCAGCACCGGGTTGGCCGACAGCACGAAGAAGAAGCGCATGCTGGCGCGCACCAGCAGCGCCAGCATCACCGTGTCGAGGCGCTCGAACTGCTCGCGCAGATCGTCGGAGCGGTTGTCGACGAGATTGCGCAGGCGCTGCTCGATCAGGATGACCAGCGCCTGGAACTCCCCCACCTTGTCGCGGAACTCGCGATAGGCGGCGAAGCTGTGCTTGCTAGCCTCGTGCTCGGCGATCTGGGCGAGCTTCGCCGCCTCGCGGCACTGGCGTTCCAGGGCACCGAGCAGTTCCTTCACCTCGGCGCGGGTGTATTGGCGCTTCATGTCTCGGCGGGCCTCACAGCAGAGGTCTGGGCCGCCTCATACCACATCGGGGCGCGGCAATGGAACGCGCACACGCGCGTCAGAAGCCGGCTTCCACCACGCCGTCGGCCAGCCACACGATGCTGTCCAATGCCGGGTCCCGGCTGGGCAGGGAGGCGCCCTTGGCGAGCACGACGCGCCCGGTGTTGTCGGTCACCGGACCGCGGAACACCGCGGCGTTGCCGTTGGCCAGCTGCATGCGCGCGGCGTCGGCGTGGGCCCGCGCCTCAAGCGGGACCGCGGCGCCGTAGGGGGTGTTGTGGACGAACCGCTCGCCGAAGCCGCCGCGCACCAGGCGCGGCCATGGCCGCCCCGACTGGAGGCGGCCGACCATGTCGACATACAACTGCGACCAGCTCCACTCCGCCCCGGTCAGCAGCCCGCTCGGCGCGAACGCCCGCAGGTCGGTGTGCAGGCCGCAGCAGCCGACGCCGGCGCCCTCGGCGGCCTCGACCAGAGGGCGCAGCGACGGCAGGTGGCCGGCCAGCACGTCGGCACCCCCGGCCACCAGGGCGTCGGCCGCCTTGGCCACGGCCTCGGGCGGTGTCTCGGGGCCGAGCCAGGCGACCTCGACGACGGCGCCCGGCTCGGCCCGTCGGACGCCGAGAGCGAAGGCGTTGACGCACCGCAGGATGCGCGGCACCGACAGCGGCGCCACGAAGCCGATGCGGCGGCGGCGGCTGGCGTAGCCGGCGACGATGCCGCTGACGTGCTGCGCCTCGTCGATGTAGGCGTCGTAGACCCCGACGTTGACCGGCAGGCGCAGCCCGGCGTGGCGCGAGCCGCACAAGAGGAAGACCGTGTCGCCACGCCCCTCGGCGTAGGCCAGGATCCCTTCGGCACCGTCGCCCGGCGCCGTCACGAAGACCGTGCGGCAGCCCGCCCCGTCCACCAGGGACCGGACCGCCGCCAGCAGGTCGCCCTCCGCCTCGACCTCGTGGACCGCCACCCCGGGCAGCCCCGCCACCGCGGCGGCGCCGTCGGCGTGGGCCTGGTTGTATCCGAAATCGGCACGCGTGCCGGCATAGACGAAGCCGACCGCGAACGGCACCGCCGCGCCCGGTTCGGCGGCGCGCCCGGGCCCGCTCGTCGCGAGGGTCAGGGCCGTCCCGCCCATGCCGTGGAGGAGCCGTCGGCGGTTGATCCGTCGGCGGTCGGTCCAAGCGTTCATCGTTCCTCCCCTTAGAGGTCGAACTATACCCTCCGTTCGGATTATGACCAGTGAAAAGCCGGTTACGGACCGCAAGCCGCCCGGCGCCGGTGGGGACGTTGATATCCCTGCCCCCGCCTGATAAGGAGCGGGTCGCGCCGGGTGTCCGCCGGTGCCCCAGCCCCTGCCCCGCCCCCGCCCCGCCGATGGCACGTCGATGACCCGCCCCAGCTCCCCAGCCGTCAAGCCCGCCGCCGGCGCCGAGATCCTGGTGATCAAGCTCGGCGCGTTCGGCGATTTCTTCCTTGCGCAGACGGCCTTTCAGGCGATCCGGCGGCATCACGCCGGCGACCGTCTCACCCTGCTGACCATTCCCGACCTGGCCCCCCTGGCCGAGCGCAGCGGCCTGTTCGAGCGGGTGAGGTCGGACGACCGCGGCCGCACCCCCGGGCATTGGCTGGCCATGCGGCGCCTCCTGAAGCAGGGGCGGTTCACGCGCGTCTACGACCTGCAATGCCAGTCGCGGACCGACCGCTACCACCTCCTCTTCCTCCCCGGACCGTGGCCCGAGTGGTCGGGCACCGCCCGTGGCGCCTCCCACCCCGACCGCTACCCCGGGCGGCGCCGGGTGCCGGTGCTGGAGCGCTACGCCCGCCAGCTCCGGCCCTTCGGCATCACCCCCGACCCCTGGCCGGATCTGGACTGGCTCGACGCCGACACTTCGGGCTTCGCGCTGGCCGAGCCCTTCGCCCTGCTGGTGCCGGGCTCGTCGCCGAAACGGCCCGACAAGCGCTGGCCGGCGGAGCGCTTCGGCGAGCTGGCCCGCCGCCTGACCGAGCGGGGCGTGCGCCCGGTGGTGCTGGGCACGGCGCCCGAGGCCGGGCTCGCCGCGACCATCCTCGACGCCTGCCCGGAGGCGGTGAGCCTGGTCGGGCGGACCGCCATCGCCGAGATCGCGGCGCTGGCCCGCCGCGCCTGGGCGGCGGTCGGCAACGACACCGGCCCGACCCACCTGATCGCCGCCACCGGGGCGCCCACGGTCGCGCTCTTCTCCGACGCGTCGGACCCGATCCACGCGCTCGGGCGGCGCACCCGCATCCACCACGTCCCCCGCTTCGACGACATGGACATCGCCGGCGTTCTCGCCGCGCTGGACCGCGCCCGCGCCGGCGGCGGTCCCTGAGATCGCGGGGCGCAGCTTTTTCGTCGCGGCCGCGCCACGCCGCTGAAACCCGGAGGCCGATCGGCGCGTTGTCACGGCCAAGGGCGACGCGGCCGCCGAACGACCATGGTGACGGGAGACAAGCGATGGACGACACCCGACTGGAGCGTATCCGCCGGCGCGCCCACGAGATCTGGGAGCGCGACGGGCACCCTCACGGCCGCGACGCCGAACACTGGTCCCGGGCCGAGGCGGAGATCACCGCCGAGGACGCGAGCGGCAACGCCGCGCCGGTGGACGCCGTCGTCGCCGAGACGGCCGCTGCCGGCGGCCGGCAGGACGGGGAACCGGCCGCGCCGCGGACGAAGACGCCGCCCGCCGCCAAGGCGGCGCCCGCCAAGCCGGCGCCCGCCGCCAAGAACCGGGCGGCGAAGCCGTCGAAGAGCGTCACGGCCACCGCCGGCACCCCCGCCGCCGGCAAGAGCCGCGGCAAGCCCCGTTCCTCCTGAATCGTCCAAACAACGCACTGGCGACACACCCCCGGGGCTTGGTAGGCTTGCGACCCTTCAACGCACGCTCGCGCCGATCGACCCCGAGGTGGACCCATGCCGCACTACCGCTCCCGCACTTCCACGCACGGCCGCAACATGGCGGGCGCCCGCGGCCTCTGGCGTGCCACGGGCATGAAGGATGGTGACTTCGGCAAGCCGATCATCGCCATCGCCAACTCGTTCACCCAGTTCGTGCCCGGCCACGTCCACCTCAAGGACCTGGGCCAGCTGGTCGCCCGCGAGATCGAGAAGGCCGGCGGCGTCGCCAAGGAGTTCAACACCATCGCCGTCGACGACGGCATCGCGATGGGCCACGACGGCATGCTCTACAGCCTGCCCTCGCGCGAACTGATCGCCGACGCCGTGGAGTACATGGCGAACGCCCACTGCGCCGACGCCCTGGTGTGCATCTCCAACTGCGACAAGATCACCCCGGGCATGCTGATGGCCGCGCTGCGCCTCAACATCCCGACCGTGTTCGTGTCGGGCGGGCCGATGGAGGCGGGCAAGGTGAACTGGCGCGGCAAGACCCGCGCCGTCGACCTCATCGACGCCATGATCGCCGCCGCCGACCCCACCGTCAGCGACGAGGAGGCGGCGGAGATGGAGCGCGGGTCGTGCCCCACCTGCGGCTCCTGTTCCGGCATGTTCACCGCCAACTCCATGAACTGCCTGACCGAGGCGCTGGGGCTGGCGCTGCCCGGCAACGGCACCATCCTGGCGACCCACGCCGACCGCAAGGAGCTGTTCCTGGCGGCCGGTCGCATGGCGGTGGACCTCTGCCGCCGCTGGTACCAGGAGGAGGACGCGACCGCCCTGCCCCGCGGGATCGCCACCTTCGACGCCTTCGAGAACGCGATGACGCTGGACATCGCGATGGGCGGCTCGACCAACACGGTGCTCCACCTGCTGGCCGCCGCCCAGGAGGGCGGCGTCGATTTCACCATGGCCGACATCGACCGGCTGTCGCGCCGCGTGCCCAACGTCTGCAAGGTCGCCCCGGCGGTGGCCGACGTCCACATCGAGGACGTCCACCGCGCCGGCGGCATCTTCGGCATCCTGGGCGAGCTCGACCGCGGCGGCCTGATCCACCGCGACGCCGCCACGGTGCACGCCCCCACCCTGGGCGAGGCGCTGGACCGCTGGGACGTGAAGCGCACCGGCGACGAGGGCACCCACCGCCTGTACAAGGCGGCGCCCGGCGGCATCCCGACCATCGTTCCCTTCAGCCAGGAGAAGCGCTGGCCGGAGCTCGACCTGGATCGCGAAAAGGGCGTCATCCGGTCGGTGGAGCACGCGTTCAGCACGGACGGCGGCCTCGCCGTCCTGTTCGGCAACATCGCCGAGCGCGGCTGCATCGTGAAGACCGCGGGTGTCGACGCGTCGATCCTCACCTTCTCCGGTCCGGCCCGGGTCTTCGAAAGCCAGGATGCGTCGGTGGAAGCGATCCTGGGCGACCGGGTCAAGCCCGGCGACGTGGTGATCGTCCGCTACGAGGGGCCGCGCGGCGGACCCGGCATGCAGGAGATGCTCTACCCCACCAGCTACCTGAAGTCCAAGGGGCTGGGCAAGGTGTGCGCGCTGCTGACCGACGGCCGCTTCTCCGGCGGGTCGTCCGGCCTGTCGATCGGTCACGTCTCGCCGGAAGCGGCGGCCGGCGGTGCCATCGGCCTGGTGGAGGACGGCGACACCATCGAGATCGACATCCCCAACCGCGCCATCCGCCTCGCCGTTCCCGACGCGGAGCTGGACCGGCGCCGCGCCGCCATGAATGCCCGGGGAAGCGCCGCCTGGAAGCCGGAGAGCCGGACCCGCGCGGTGTCGACGGCACTGCGCGCCTACGCCGCCCTGACCACCAGCGCCGATCGCGGCGCGGTGCGCGACGTGTCGCAGGTCGAGTCCGTCACCGTCGTCCGCTGACCCGCCGCCCCGCCGGGCCAGCGCCCGCCGACCCGCGCCGCGCCGGAGCCCCCCGCTCCGGCGCGGCGTTTTCGATCCCAGATCCCCTGTCATGCCTACGAATGCGTGCATCGGGGGGCCCGACCGAAAGAATCGAACGGCTGGCGATGCGGTCTCTACAAATCGCCGGATGCATGCAGTAATATGCAATGATGGATTCGGCAACGGCCGGCCCGGGACTCCGGCCGGCGGCCGGAGGGGGGGGGAAGACATCATGGCCTCTCGGGGGACGGCGGCGGCGAGCGGGCGGGTCGGCCTCAGGACCACCGGGTCGGAGCGCAAGCTCGTCACGGTGATGTTCGCCGACATCGTCGATTCCTCGTCGATGGTCGCCGGACGGGATCCCGAGGAGGCCGACGACGCCCTGCTGGCGGTCATCCAGGTTCTGGTCGACGCGGTGCACCGCTACCGCGGGGTGGTGAGCCAAGTGCTGGGCGACGGCGTGCTCGCCGTGTTCGGTGCGCCCAAGGCGCTGGAGGACCATGCGCTGCGCGCCTGCCTGGCCGCCGAGGACATCCTCGCCGCGGCCCGGAACGGTCTGAGCGACAGCGACGGCCGGGCCGCTCCCGGCCTCGGCCACTTCCGCGTGCGGATCGGCATCGCCTCCGGCGAGGTGGTCAGCGAGGTCGTCGAGAACGGGCTGTGGACCGACTATCGCACGGTGGGCGAATGCGTCCACCTCGCCGCCAAGCTCCAGCAGGCAGCCGCCCCCGGCACCGCGCTGCTGACCACGACCACCGCGGCCCTGGCGCCGGCGGGACTCACCACCCGGGCCGTTCCCGGCGTGCCGCTGGGTGCGGAGGCGCCGCCGCACCCGGTGCGCCGCCTGGTGTCGGCGCGGGGCGGACGCCTCACCGCGCTGGACCTGACCCGCGACCGCGCCGGCCCCTTCGTCGGCCGCGAGGCGGAGCTGCGGCTGCTGACGACGACCCTGGAGCGTGCCCGCGGCGGCCGCGGCGGCGCCCTCTTGGTTGCCGGCGACGCCGGTATCGGCAAGTCCCGGCTGGTGGGGGAGGTCCTGCGCCTCCTGCCCGACCTCGGGGTCGACCTGCTGGAATGGCCGCAGGCGCCGGTGCGCCGCCTCGGCGAACCCGACGACATCGTCGGCGTCGCCCGCAGCCTGGCGGCGCTTGCCGCCCGGCAGGACGGCGGCGAAGCCGTCTGCGGCGACGGCCGTGCGGCGGTCTGCACCGACGCCGCCGTCGCCGGCGGATTGGCCGAGGCGGCGGTCTGCGAGTTGCTGGGCCAGCCGATCCGCGCCCCCATGTGGGCCGGCCTCGACTCCGCCCAGCGCCTGTCCTTCGCCATCGAAGGGTTGGTGGTCGCGACGACCGAGCGGGCGGCGCGGCGGCCGCTGGTGATCCTGGTGGAAGACGCCCATTGGGCGGGTCCGGTGATGGCCCGCCTGCTCGACACGCTGGCCCACAGCGTGTCCCACACCCAGGCGCTGCTGCTGGCGACGGCGCGGCCCGACGAACCCACGGGGTGGTCGGGGGTTCCCCGCATGCCGCGCCTCGACGTCAATCCGCTGTCGGCGTCGCACACCGAGGAGTTTCTCGACGTCTGGCTGGGTGACGACCCGGATCTCCAGTCCCTGAAGGACCGGGTCGCCCGGCGCAGCCAGGGCGTGCCGCTGTATCTGGAGGAGTCGCTGCGGGCGATGGAGGTGGCCGGGGCGATCGCCAGCGGCCCCGACGGCCGCTACCGGATGGGCGACCCGGCGCGCGCGGTGGCGCTGCCGCCCTCGGTCCGCGGCCTGCTCGCCGCGCGCATCGACGCGCTGGGCAGCGACGCCCGTTGCGCCCTGCGGGCGGCGGCGGTGATCGGCGCGACCTTCGACGTCGGGCTGCTGCGCCAGCTCGCTCCGGTTCCCGCCAACGAGACGATGAAGACCCTGGCCGACCTGGAGCAGGCCGGCTTCGTCCAGCGCTCGCGCCTCATCCCCAACCTCGAATACAGCTTCCGCCACGCGCTGGTGCAGGAGGTGGCCTACGCCGGCATCACCAGGCGCGAGCGCAAGCCCCTGCACGCCCGGGTCCAGCGCGCGCTGCGCGAACGGCACGACCGCGACCTCCCCGGGCGCCTGGAGCTGCTGGCCTACCACGCCCCACGGGCCGAGGACTGGGCGCTGGCGTATGTCTACGGGCGCTGCGCCGGGCAGCGCGCCGAGGCGCGCTCCAAGCTGGACGACGCCTGCCACTTCCTCGACGGCGCGCTGGCGGCGCTCGGCCGGTTGCCGGCCAGCCACCGCAACGAGCTGCGCCGCATCGACATCAAGCTGGCGCTGGCCCGTTCCATCCTTCCGCGCGGCGTGCGCGACGGCGTCGCCGACCACATCGAGGACTGCGAGCGCCTGGCGGCGGCGGCCGGGGACGTGGTGCGCGTGGCCCGCGCCACCTCCCTTCACGCCTCCTATCTGTGGGTGTTCGGCGACCTCGAAAAGGCGGTTCGCCTCAGCCTCGACGGGCTGCGCGGCATCGAGGGGCGGTCGTGCAAGGAGACGCGGGTCCAGCTTCTGGTCCGCCTCGCCGGTACCCTAGGCGACAGCGGGCGCTACGGCGAGGCCTGCGCGCGCATGGAGGAGGCGCGCGCGCTGATCGACGGCGAGCCGGGGTTCGGGCGCTACGGCCTCACGCTGGTGGCGGCGGTGGCGGTGGATTCCTATCTCGCGCGCTGCTACGGCGAACTCGGCCGGCACGGCGACGCCGAACGCGCGGGAATGCGGGCCCTCGACGTTGCCGAGGCCAGCGGCCACGCCTTCTCCAAGATCGTCGCCACCCTCCACGTCGGCCTGGCGCTGGTGCTGAAGGGGGATCACCCGCGCAGCGTCCCCTTCCTGCGCCAGGGGCTGAGCGTCGCCGAGGCGATCCGGTCGCAGATATGGCAGCCGCTGCTGCTCGGTGCGCTGGGCTACGCCCTCGTGCGCACCGGCGACGGCGAGGGCCTGAGCCTTCTCGAGGCCAGCCGCGATCACCTGCACCGCCTTCACCAGCGGCGGCACCTGCCGCAGGTCCTGGTGTGGCTGTCGCTGGCTCTCGCCGAAACGGGCCAAGCGGCGCCAGCCTGCGCCGCCGCCACCGAGGCGCTGTCGCTGGCCCGGGCCGCCGGGCAACGGGCCGACGAGGCCTGGTCGGGCTACGCGCTCGGATGCGGCCGGGCGGCCCAGGGCGACGCCCCCGGTGCCTCCGAGGCCTTCGCCGGGGCGCAGGCCCTCGCCGCCAGCCTGCGTCTGGCCTCCCTGCACGACCTGTGCACCGCCGGCGCGGCGGCGCGCGGCGCCCTCCCCGTACCGACGTCCGCCTGACGCCGCCCGGCGCGCGCCGGCCGCGCCGCGGGTGCCGCCCCCCGGAGGGTGGGGAACGGTCGAACGCCGCCGGCGATCAGGCGCCTTCGGTCATGTCACGGAAGTACTGGAGCACGTAGACGCGGATCGCCGTGGACAGCGGGATGCCGTCGCGGCGCGAGTCGATCTCGCCGCACATCTCGTCGAGAGACGCGCTGCGCCGCTCGCCGATGTCGATCAGACCGTCCCAGATCGACGCCTCGAGCCGCACGCTCATCCGCTCGCCGCGGAGGACGACGGTCCGCGACACCGGCACGTCCGAGGTCGCCTGGGACATCAGGTCCGACAGGAACCCCACGTCGCCGCGCCCCGGTGTGATCTTGCGCATGAACTGCATCGCTGGTCGCCTTTCTGCCGACAGTCTTCGTGTGTGCACGATGGTGACCGATGGCGGGCGTGTCGCACTGTGAACTGCTTCACAGCGCAAACGGGTCGCGGTCGGGAATGATCGGTCCATCCCCGGCCAACGGGGTCCGAGAAACGGGGCCGAGCCCCAACCTTCCAGGCAAGGAGACGACCACATGACCGCCATGACCAACCAGCCCTCCGTCATCCGTGGCGCCGACGGCCGCCTGTACGCCGTGACCGCCACCGGCGTCGCCGAACTGGCCGAGACCGAGATCCGCACCACCCGCCAGGCGGTGCGCGCCGGCGACCGCGCCGGCTTCGACACCACCGACCACGAGGCCGGCCGCTTCTTCGTCAATCCGGGCTGCTGATCGGCGGCTTCCCCGCCTTCTCGGGCCGCGGCGGCCGGTCGTCACCCGACCGGACCCCCGCGGTCCCGCCCGCCCCCGGCCCCTGTTCCGCCCGTCCGTCCGTTCGCCCCAGCGCCGAGTGAACCGCGATGCCGTTCGATGAACGTTCCGCCCGGAGCCCGGGAGTCGACACCCGCAAGGCCCACACCGCCGGCACCCATCGCATCGTCGCACCGGAAGACACGCTGGCCCGCGTCACCCCGTTCCTGCCGGTCATGGGAATCACCCGGGTCGCCAACGTCACCGGGCTGGACACCGTCGGCATCCCCGTCGTGATGGTGACGCGGCCGAACGCCCGCTCCATCTCCGTGTCCCAGGGAAAGGGCGCGACCCTGGCCGCCGCCAAGGCGTCGGGGGTGATGGAATCGATCGAATCCTACCACGCCGAACGGATCACGCTCCCCGTCAAATACGCGTCCTACGAGGAGCTGCGCTGGACCCACCGGGTGGTCGACGTGACCCGCCTGCCCCGCCTGGCGACCAGCACGTTCTCGCCACACGCGCCGACCCTGTGGATCGAAGGCACGGAGTTGCTGGGCGGCGAGCCGACCTGGGTGCCGTTCGAGACGGTGCACCTGAATTTCACGCTGCCGCTGCCGCCGGGCTCCGGCGCCTTCATCGCCGGGTCGAACGGGCTGGCGTCGGGCAACCATCCCCTGGAAGCCATCAGCCACGCCATCGGCGAGCTGGTGGAGCGCGACGCCGCCACCCTGTGGCACCTGCGCACCCCCGCCGCCCAGGAGGCGACCCGGATCGACCCCGCCAGCGTCACCGACCCGCTCTGCCGCGGCATGCTGGAGCGCTTCGC
Source organism: Azospirillum sp. NS33 (assembly GCF_059703765.1). Classification (NCBI taxonomy): domain Bacteria; kingdom Pseudomonadati; phylum Pseudomonadota; class Alphaproteobacteria; order Rhodospirillales; family Azospirillaceae; genus Azospirillum; species Azospirillum sp. NS33. The sequence continues at coordinate 75,514 of NZ_BAAKJB010000018.1, forward strand.
CCAGGCCGGCGTCGACGCCGCGGTGTGGGACCTGACCAGCGACATCGGCGTGCCGGCGTTCCTGTGCCGGATCGTCGGGCGCGACGACGCGCCCCACCACGCCATCCGGCCGGCTTCCGGCATGGGCTGCCACCCGGCCCGCGAGGTGGCGCTGTCACGGGCGCTGACCGAGGCGGCGCAGAGCCGCCTCACCTTCATCTCCGGCGCCCGCGACGACATGCCCCGCGGCGAGTACCTGCGCCACCTCGATCCGGCCGCGGTGGCCCGCTGGAAGGCCCGCATCCGCGCCGCCGACGGTGGATGCGACTTTGCCCTGTGCCCCACCGCATCGGCCCGCACGGTGGAGGAGGACCTGCAGGATCTGCTGGCCCGGCTGCGCCGTGCCGGCATCGACGAGGTGGTGGCCGTCGACCTCACCAAGCCGGAGTTCGGCATCCCGGTGGTCCGGGTGGTCATCCCCGGCCTCGAGGGCATCGACGATTCCCCCGACTACCTTCTCGGCGAGCGCGGCCGGACGGCCGCCGCCCGGGCGGAGGCAACGGCATGAGCATCTTCGTCTTCATCGGCCCGTCGATCCCGCGCGGCGACGCCGCGCGGGAGCTGGACGCCACCTTCCTGCCCCCGGTGGCCCAGGGCGACGTCGTTCGCCTCGTGCGCCAGCACAGGCCGGCCGCCATCGGCATCGTCGACGGCTTCTTCGAGTGCGTGCCGGCGGTCTGGCACAAGGAGATCCTGTTCGCCCTGGAGCAGGGCGTCGCCGTGTTCGGCGCCGCCAGCATGGGCGCGCTGCGCGCCGCGGAACTGCACCCCTTCGGCATGGTCGGCGTCGGCGCCGTGTTCGAGGCCTACCGCGACGGCCGGCTGGAGGACGACGACGAGGTCGCCGTGATCCATGGCCCGGCGGAGCTGGGCTATCCCGTCCTGTCGGAGGCGATGGTCAACATCCGCCGAACCCTGGCCGACGCCGCCGCGGCCGCCGTCATCGCGCCGGGCACCGCCCGGGCCCTGGAGGACATCGCCAAGGACCTGCCCTACCGCGAGCGCGGCTTCGGGCGGGTGCTGCGGCTGGCCGGCGAGCTTCACGTGGACGCCGCGGATCTCGCCCGTTTCGCGGCCTGGCTGCCGGACGGCCGCTTCGACCAGAAACGCGACGACGCCCGGCAGATGCTGCGCGCCATGCGGGCGTGGGCCACCGCCAGCCCGATCGCCCCGCCGGTCCGCTTCCATTTCGAGAAGACCGCCCTGTGGGACCGCGCCGCGCGCGAGGCGCTGGCGGCCTGACGCCGACGCCGGCCGGGGCGGCCCTCCGGGGGCACGGCGTGCGGTGAATTCCACCGTGCGCCGCGTTTCCCTGCGCGCCGGTGCGCCACCGTGATCTACACTCGCCAGGGGGGAACGAACGGGGGGGCGCGGGCGTGCGGGGACCAGTGCCGGCGGGCAATCTGGACGGCGTCGCCGCCGTGCTCCGGCGCAACCGGCTGCTGAGCGAGCTGTCCGACGCCGAGATGGCGGAACTGGTCGGGCTCGGCCGGTTGCAACGGTTCGACGCGCGCGCCCCGATCTTCAGCAAGGGCGATCCCGGCGACTGCCTGTTCGCCATCCTCAAAGGCCAGATCGGCATCCACACGTCGTCGGCCGACGGCAAGATGATGATGCTCAACATCCTCGACGCCGGCGACGTGCTGGGGGAGATCGCCCTCATCGACGGCCGCGAGCGCACCGCCGGGGCCACCGCGCAGCAGCGCTCGGAGCTGTTCCGCCTCGACCGGAGCGCCTTCATCCCCTTCCTCGAACGCCACCCGCCGCTCGCCGTGCGGATGATGCAGGTGCTGTGCGAGCGGCTGCGCTGGGTCAGCGAGAACATCGAGGACGCGGTCTTCCTCGACGTGCCGCGCCGCCTCGCCAAACGCCTGCTGCAGCTTGCCGAAACCTACGGGCAGCCGCTGAAGGACGGCGGGCTGCGCATCGGCCAGCCGATCTCCCAGGAGGGACTGGCGAACATGCTGGGCGTGACCCGCGAAATGATCAACAAGAGCCTAAAAGCCCTAAAAAAATCGAATGCAATCACATACACGAAAGGATTCATTGTGTTGAACGATCTGTCGTTGCTGCGGGACATGGCAGGGGATACCTCGCAGGAGTGACAAGGGGGTGCTTCAAAAAGTTTCATTCCCAAACTCGCCTTCAATCGCGTTATAGTGTACGCAGGCACGGGTAGCGACATGCCAGGGAAGCACCAGACAGGGAAAATGGGACCGATGGTTGAAAAGAACTCGCGGGGGCTCGGCACCACCAGTCCGCAGGGGGTGAGCCCGCTGGTCAGCCGCGGGGTGATGATCGGCGGCCATCGCACGCAGGTGCGGCTGGAGCCCTCCTACTGGGAGGCGCTGGAGGAGATCGGCCGGCGTGAAGGCCGTGACATCGACGACCTCTGCAGCGAGCTGAAGGAGCGTCTGGACGGCCACGCCGCCTCCCCCGCGGTGGTGTCGGTCGCCAACGCCGTGCGGGTGTTCGTCGTCGGCTACTTCCGCCAGGCGGCCACCGACAAGGGGCACGTCCACGCCGGCCACGGCCGCGGCGATCCCTTCGTCAGCACGCCGTTCGACAGCGCCCGCGGCTCGGGCGACACGCCGCGCTGAAGCGCGGTGCGCCGCCGGCCGGACGGGGCCGGCGCACGGAACCGCCGCACAGGCCCAGCCGCCGGACGATCCGGTGTGACACGCCACCCGCCTGGCGACGCGGTGCGCGCCTGCGGGTGTGACACGGCGGCCGCGCGCCGCGCCCCCTGCCTGCCCTAGACCATCAGCGCCGTCGGCGCCGTCACCGCGTGCTCTTTGAGGATGGCCTCGGACGCCGCGGACACCTCGATCAGTTGCACTTCGTAGCCCCAGAGGTTGGCCACGTGGCGCAACACCGCCTTGGCGTCCCCTTCGTCGAGCAGCACCCCATTGGTGACGCGGTGGTGCAGGATCAGCTTGCGGTCGCCGGCCAGGTCGACGTCGACGATCTGGATGTCCGGCTCCAGGTAGGCCAGATCGTACTGGCGGGCGAGGAGGCGCCGCAGGTTGCGGTAGCCGCGCTCGTTGTGGATGTTCTCGACCAGCAGGTAGGGGTCCTCGGAATCGTCGCGCACCGAGAACAGCTTGTGTTTGCGGATCAGGGCGGGGCTCAGATACTGCAGGACGAAGCTCTCGTCCCGGTAGTTGGCCCAGGCCTCGCGAACCGCCCCGAACCCGTCGCCGCGGCCGGCCAGATCGGGGAACCAGTAGCGGTCCTCCTCCGTCGGGGTCTCGGCCATGCGATGGATGTCCTGCATCATCGCGAACCCCAGCGCGTAGGGGTTGATGCCGGAGAAGCGCGGGTCGTCGAACTCCGGCTGGAACACCACCGACGTGTGGGAGTGCAGGAACTCCAGCATCGCCCCTTCGGTGATCTGCCCCCGTTCGTACAGCCGGTTCATGATGGTGTAGTGGGTGAAGGTGGCACAGCCCTCGTTCATCAGCTTGGTCTGCTTCTGCGGGTAGAAATACTGGGCCATGTGGCGGACGATGCGGAGCAGCTCGCGCTGCCAATGCTCCAGCCGCGGCGCCTTCTTCTCGAGGAAGTAGAGAAGATTTTCCTCCGGCAGGCCGAGCAGCTTCTTGCGCTCGCTGACGGTGCGGGACCCCTGGCGGCCGGCGTTGGGCTTCGGCACGGTGCGCCAGAGGTCGTTGAAGGTCTGCTCCTCGTATTCCTGTCGCTCGCGCTGGCGCCGCCGCTCGGCCGACAGGTCGAGCGGCCGCTTCTTGGGGTACTTGTGCACGCCCTGGGACATCACCGCGTGGGCCGCGTCCAGCACGCGCTCCACCGCCGCCAGGCCATAGCGTTCCTCGCACTGGGATATGTAGGCCTTGGCAAACTCCAGGTAATCGAGAATGCCCCGGGCGTCCGTCCACTGCTGGAACAGCTGGTTGTTCTTGAAGAAATGGTTGTGCCCGAACGCCGCATGGGCGATCACCAGGGTCTGCATCGTCATGGTGTTCTCTTCCATGATGTAGCTGATGCAGGGGCTGGAGTTGATGACGATCTCGTAGGCAAGGCCGCGCATGCCCTTGCGGTAGAGCAGTTCGTCGCGCGCGAAGTGCTTGCCGAAGGACCAGTGCTTGTACATCAGGGGCATGCCGATCGAGGAATAGGCGTCGAGCATCTGCTCGGCGGTGATCACCTCGATCTGGTTGGGATAGGTGTCGAGCCCCAATTCGTTCACGGCGACGCCCTCGATGGCGTCGTAGACCCGCCGGACCTTGTCGTAGTCCCAATCCGCGCCCTCGTAGAGGGGGCCTTCCGGTCGGCTGATGACAGCGGTCGTCATGTGCTCTCCCTCAGATCGGCGGGGTCGGACGGCAGGCGTCCGCCGCCACCGCACAGTCCAGCGCGCCCGGGGATGCCGCCCCGGGCATGGGGTGAGACGCGGCCGCAGCCCGCGGGCGGCGGCCGGATCAGGCTCCGGCCTTCTCGCGGGCGAACAGCTCGCGGAACACCGGGAAGATCTCGCGGCGCGAGCGCACGCGGCGCATCGCCAGCGGCAGGTCCGGGCGCTGCACCAGCTTGTAGGTGCGCCACAGCTCGGTCTCCCGGCCCAGCGCCGACAGGCCCATGTTGTGCTCCGCCGCCACCTCGATGTAGGCGAAGTACTGGCACAGCGGCAGGATGCCGTCGCGCAGCATGGCCGCCGAGCGGGCGTTGTCGGAGGACATGTTGTCGCCGTCGGAGGCCTGGGCCGCGTAGATGTTCCATTCCCCGTCGGGGTAGCGCTCGCGCACCACCCGCTGCATCTCCTCCAGGGCCGTCGACACGACCGTGCCGCCGGTTTCCGTGGAGTAGAAGAAGGTGTCCTCGTCCACCTCCTTGGCCTCGTGGGTGTGGCGGATGAAGACGATGTCGACCGAACGGTACCGCCGCTTGAGGAACAGGTACAGCAGCATGAAAAACCGCTTCGCCAGGTCCTTCATGTGCTCGGTCATCGAACCCGAGACATCCATCAGACAGAACATGACGGCCTGGGCGATGGGTTTCGGGACGGATTCGAAGCGGTTGTAGCGGACGTCGATGGGATCGATGAACGGGATGCGCCGCGCCCGCATGTGATGGCGCTCCAGCCCGGCGCGCAACTCCTGCAGCCGTTCGGGATCGTCGCCGCGCGCCTCCGCCTCCTCCAGCTCGCGCGCCAGGGCCAGCAGCTCGTCGGGCTTGGGCCGCCGCAACGCGATGCGCCGTGACAGGCTGTTGCGCATGGTGCGCACCAGATTGAGGTTGGACGGCGACCCCGAGACCGAATAGCCGGCGCGCGTCAGCGAGAACGACTCCGACTGCTTGACCTTCTGCTTCACCAGGTCGGGGAGTTCGAGATCCTCCAGGAAGATGTCGAGGAACTCCTCGCGCGACAGGACGAAGCGGAAATCGTCCTCGCCGTCCCCGTCCGGGCTGCCCTCGCGGCCGCGGCCGCCCCCCTCCTCGGGGCGGGCGATGGTGTCCCCCTCCACATACTCGTGGTTGCCGGGAACGACGTAGTCGCGCACCCCGCCCGACCCGGCGCGATGAAGGGAGGGCTCCCGGACGCCCCCGGTCGAGATGGAGATCTTGTCGCCGTTCTCGATGTCCTGGATGCCACGCTTGCTCGACGCGTCGCGCACCGCCTTGACGACCTGCTCCTTGGCGCGGCGCAGGAAGCGCTGGCGGTTCGCCAGGCTCTTGCCTTGCGGGTTCAGGCGGCGGTCGATGATGTTCATCAATGGGAAGCCCTCGCCTTCCGTTGCTGTGAGTCCCTGCTGCGCTTACCCGGCCTGCTTCACCCGCATGTACCATTCCACCAGCCGGCGGACCTGACGCTCGGTGTAGCCGCGCGTCATCATGCGGGAGACGAATTCAGTGTGCTTCTTCTCCGACTCGCTGTCCTTCTTGGACCCGAACGAGATGACCGGCAACAGGTCCTCCACCTGGGAGAACATCCGCTTCTCGATGACCTCACGGATTTTCTCGTACGAGGTCCAGGACGGGTTGCGGCCCTGGTTGGCCGCCTTGGCGCGCAGCGCGAACTTGACGACCTCGTTGCGGAAATCCTTGGGGTTGGCGATGCCCGCCGGCTTCTCGATCTTGGTCAGCTCCTGGTTCAGCAGCTCGCGGTTGAGCAGCTGGCCGGTGTCTGCGTCCTTGAAGTCCTGGTCCTCGATCCACGCATCGGCGTAGTCGACGTAGCGGTCGAACAGATTCTGTCCATAGTCGTGGTACGATTCCAAGTAGGCCTTCTGGATTTCGTTGCCGATGAACTCGGCATAGCGCGGCCCCAGTTCGGCCTTGATGAACTCGATGTACTTTTTTTCCGTCTCGTCGGGAAACTGCTCGCGCTTGATCGACTGCTCCAGCATGTACATCAGGTGCACGGGATCGGCGGCGATCTCGTTGCTGTCGTAGTTGAAGGTGGCCGCCAGCACCTTGAACGCGAAGCGCGTGGAGATGCCGTCCATGCCCTCGTCGACCCCGGCCTGGTCGCGGTACTCCTGCATCGACTTGGCCTTGGGGTCGGTCTCCTTCAGGCTCTCGCCGTCGTAGACCCGCATCTTGGAATAGAGGCTGCTGTTGGGGTGTTCGCGCAGCCGCGACAACACCGAGAAGCGCGCCATCATCTCCAAGGTGGCGGGGGCGCACGGCGCCTGCGACAGGTCCGAGCCGGAGATCAGCTTGTCGTAGATGTTCTGCTCCTCGGTGACCCGCAGGCAGTAGGGCACCTTGATGACGCAGATGCGGTCGATGAAGGCTTCGTTGTTCTTGTTGTTCTTGAAGGTCTGCCACTCCGATTCGTTGGAGTGGGCGAGGATGATGCCCTGGAAGGGGATGGCGCCGATGTTCTCCGAGCCGACGTAGTTGCCCTCCTGCGTCGCGGTCAGCAGGGGGTGGAGCATCTTGATCGGCGCCTTGAACATCTCGACGAATTCCATAATGCCCTGCGAGGCCCGGTTCAGGCCGCCGGAGAAGCTGTAGGCGTCGGGATCGTTCTGGCTGAACATTTCCAGCTTACGGATGTCGACCTTGCCGACCAGCGAGGAGATGTCCTGGTTGTTCTCGTCACCCGGCTCGGTCTTGGTGACGCAGATCTGGCGCAGCTTGGAGGGATGCACCTTGACGACGCGGAACCGGGAGATGTCGCCGCCGAACTCGTCGAGACGCTTAATCGCCCACGGGCTCATCAGGCCGGTGAGGCGGCGCTGCGGAACGCCGTAGCGGTCCTCGATCATCTCGCCCATCTCGTCCGGGTTGAAGAGGCCGAGCGGGCTCTCGAACACCGGCGAGATCTCCTTCCCCGCCTTCAACACGTAGACCGGGCATTTCTCCATGAGCGTCTTCAGCCGCTCGGCCAGCGAGGATTTGCCGCCGCCGACCGGGCCCAGCAGGTAGAGGATCTGCTTGCGCTCCTCCAGCCCCTGGGCGGCATGGCGGAAGAATCCGACGATCCGTTCGATCGTCTCCTCCATGCCGTAGAAGTCGGCGAAGGCGGGGTAGACCTTGATGGTCCGGTTCATAAAGATCCGGCCCTGACGGGGATCCTTGGAGGAGTCCACCACCTCCGGCTCGCCGATCGCAGACAGGATGCGCTCGGGGGCGGACGCGTACATCATGGGGTCGTTGCGGCACCCCTCGAGGTATTCGGTGAGGGTCAGCTCCGCCTCGCGGCGGCCCTCGTAAGCCTGCGCATATCGAGTGAACAGTTCGTCGGCCGGGAACATTCCTCACTCCGTATTCATAGGTCTCATCCATCGGCGCTGCCTGCACGGCGGTCGGTCGTCAGGCGGCGAACGCCGCAGTTCATGGGGGGAGGCCGTGGGCCGGAGCCCGTGCCCCTCCCGCTCGCCATCCAAGCCCAGCGATTCCAAGCTGACGGGCGCCCATCGCGTGGCGCTCCGGCAAGACCGTTGAATCTGAATGTAATGCTTCAGTTGGGGCTTTCCAGGCGGCGGAATTCGATTGTGCGCTTGCCGCGCCCCGGTCAGCGGGGGGGCGGATGGGAGGGGAAGGCCGGACGATTTGTGCAGGTGCGCCACACCGGCACCGGGAGACCTCTCCGGGTGCCGCTCCGTTGGGACGGGTTCGGCGCCAATCGTCACGCCATCTTCCTCCAGAGCTGTTCCCGCACGGCCGTGGTGCTTCGGCGCGGGCGGCTGTCTACAGCTTGGTCATGAATGATTAATAACTCACTTCAGGTTGGCCCGTTCCACCGGAGTCCGCCCCTGAAAATCCACATGGTGTGTCCCGTCTGCATCCAACACCGCCAAACGTGGCGCATTGGCGGCGCTCCGCCCGCCCCCACGTACACCGGGGGGCGTACGGAATGGGTAGGGCGCTCAGCCCAGGCGCTCGGCGAGACGCGCGCGCAGGGCGTCGGGGGTCGCCGGCTTGACGATGAAGGTGTCCGCCCCCAGCGCCGTCGCCTCGGCCACCACCTTGGGATCGATCCGGTTGGTCAGGAACAGCACCGGCAAGGCCCGCTGCGCGGGGTCGGCGCTGGCCCGCAGCGCCCTGAGGAATCCCAGCCCGTCGAGCGGCGTCATCTCGACGTCGCAGACCACCGCGTCGGGGCGGTGGTCGGCCACCACCGCCAGCCCGGATTCGCCGTCCGGCGCCTGATGCACCGCCTTGAATCCCAAATTGCCGAGCATCTTCGCCAGGACCATCCGGGTGAAGGTCTCGTCTTCGATGACGAGCACCGAACGGTTCTGGAAATCCGCGCCCGCCATGCCCTTCTCCGCGCCGCAGCCGTGCCCCGTGTTTACGATGGGCATGCGCCCCTACGCAACCGTATTGGCCCCGCTCCGGGCGGCCGGACCGCCCCCGGCCGTCCGGAGCGGAGGGTTGCCGGCGGCGGCGGCGCGCGGTACACCGGGGTGATGGGATACCTCGACCACGTCCGCGCCGCCAACGCCGCCGACCTCGCCGCCTACCGCCCCTTCGTCGTCGACGGCCAGCGGATCGGATGGGTCGGCCACGACCTGGCCGACGCCCTGCCCACCCTCGCGCCCGGCTTCGTCGCCAGCGCCGGCCAGGTCACCCTGGCGCCGGAGGTGCGGGGATTCGACGCCCGCTCGGCCGTTCTCGACCGCGCCGCGCGGCACCTGGTGGCACGCGGCACCATCGCCGGGCTGCGCGGCGAGCACTACCCCGTGATGGCGCGGTGGGGGGACCGGCCGCTGATGCGCATCGACCGCGCCGCGGTCGCCCCCTTCGGCATCGCGTCCTACGGCATCCATGTCAACGGGTTCGTGCGGCGTCCCGAGGGCGGGCTTTCGCTTTGGGTGGGGCGGCGCGCCCGCGACCGCGCGGTGTCGCCGGGGCGTCTCGACAACCTGGTCGCCGGCGGCCAGCCGATCGGCCTGACCCTTGCCGAGAACCTGGCCAAGGAGGCCCACGAGGAGGCCGGCATCGCGCCGGACCTGATCGGCCGCGCCGTGCCGGTCGGGATCGTCTCCTACATGATGGAGACTCCGGCCGGGCTCAAGCCGGACACGCTCTTCCTCTACGACCTCGAACTCGGCGCCGAGTTCGTCCCGGTCAACACCGACGGCGAGGTCGAGGCGTTCGAGCTGTGGCCCCTGGAGCGGGTCGCGGACTCGGTGCGCGACACCGATCTCTGGAAGTTCAACGTCAACCTGACGGTGATCGACTTCCTCATCCGCCACGGCCATCTGACGCCGGACGATCCCGACTACATCGACCTCGTGGTCGGCCTGCGCCGCGGCTTCCAGCCGCCGCCTTGACGCCGGTCGCCCTCACGCCGGTCGCCCTCACGCCGGTCGCCCTCACGCCGGTCGCCCTGTCACCTGTCGCCCTGTCACCTGTCGCCCTGTCACCTGTCGTCGGCAAACCCGGCCACGGCCCGCACCGTGGCGGCGGCGTGCCCGGCCGCCCTCAGATCGCGCAGCGACACGGCGCCCGCGCGCTTGGCCAGCCGGTCGCCCCGCGCATCGGTCAGCAGCCCGTGGTGATGCCACTCGGGCACGGGCAGATCGAGCAGCGCCTGAAGCAGCCGGTGCAGGTGGGTCGCGAAGAACAGGTCCTCGCCGCGGGTGACCAGGGTCACGCCCTGCAGCGCGTCGTCGACGGTCACGGCGAGGTGGTAGCTGGTGGGCGTCTCCTTGCGGGCCAGCACCACGTCGCCGAGCATCTCCGGCGTCGCCTGCTGCCAGCCGCGGGCACGGTCGAACCAGCGCAGCGGACCGGCCCGCGCGGCCGCGGCGGTCACGTCGAGACGCAGGGCGTGGGCCACCCCGGCGCGCCGGCGCGCCTCGCGCCGCGCCGGCGCCAGGGTGCGGCAGGTCCCGGGGTAGAGCGGCCCGTCCGGCCCGTGGGGGGCCTGGCCAGCGCGCGCCGCCTCGGCGGCGATGTCCTTGCGGGTGCAGAAGCAGGGATAGACCAGGCCCATGGCCGCCAGCCGGTCGAGGGCGGCGCGGTGGTCGGCCAGGTGCTCCGACTGGCGGCGCACCGGTGTCTCCCAGCGCAGACCGAGCCACGCCAGATCCTCCTCCAGGTCCCGCGCGAAGGCCGGGCGGCAACGGGTCGGGTCGATGTCCTCGATCCGCAGCAGGAACCGGCCGCCGGCGGCGGCGGCGCGCCAGCCGAACAGGGCCGAATGGGCGTGGCCGAGATGGAGGTGCCCGGTCGGGCTGGGCGCGAAGCGGGTGACGACGGTCATGCCGTCCCTCATACCCCATCGGCGCGCGGCGGTGCCGGAAGAAACGCCGGGTCAGAAATAGGGGGCGTCGCGCAGCGGCTCGCAGGGGATCCCCTCGTCCTCGGCGAGGAGCGCCAGACGCCGGCGCAGTTCCCGGTCCAGGGCGTCCATCCGCTGGCGCCGCTGGGCGTCCTCGCGGTCGCGGCGCCGGGCGGCGAGATCGATGATGGCGGCGGTCATGGCGTCCTCAATGGCGGTCGTCCCGTGGGCGTGGCCGAAGCGTCGCGCCACCCGGGTTAACGCGGCGTAACCATCGAGGCGGTTGACACGACCCCACACCTGGGGCTCACCATTTGTCACATGAACACGCCCTCCGCCCTGCCCCGCCTGTCCGGACCCGCGGTCGCGCCTGCCGCCGGGGGTCCGGCCCGCCACCTCGTCGTCCTCCTGCACGGCGTCGGTGCCGACGGGTCCGATCTCATCGAACTCGCCCCGCACCTGGCGCCCGCCCTGCCCCACGCCGCCTTCGTCGCCCCCGATGCGCCGTTCCCCTGCGACATGGCGCCCTACGGACGGCAGTGGTTCAGCCTGCAGGACCGCTCGCCGCCGGCGCTGGACGCCGGGGTGCGGCGGGCGGCGCCGATCCTCAACGCCTTCATCGACGCGCAGATCGCGGCCCACGGCGTCGCCCCCGGGCGGGTCGCCCTGCTGGGCTTCTCCCAGGGCTGCATGATGGCGCTCCACCTGGCGCCCCGGCGCACCCCCGCCCTGGCCGGGGTGGCCGGCTATTCCGGGGCCCTGGCCGACGCCGGCGACATCGCCCGCGAGGTGGTGGCCCGCCCGCCCGTGCTGCTGGTCCATGGCGACTGGGACGACGTGGTGTCGGTGGAGGCGCTGCCGGCCGCGCAAGGGGCGCTCGCCGCCGCCGGGCTGGCGGTGGAGGCCCATGTCCGTCCCGACCTCGGCCATTCGATCGACGCCGACGGCCTGGCGCTGGGCCGCGACTTTCTGTCCCGGGTGCTGGCGCCCTGACACGGCGCCGCCGGCTTTTGCCAAGCCCGCCCATAAGGTTACGGGACCATGAAGATTTCGGGGTGGTTCAAACCCTGAACTTACGAGATGTTGAGTTCGAACGGGCAATCGCTTATGTATGTGGTGCATTGACCACGATTTCGGTGACCCCGACTTCGGTCGTCGGGACGGAACTTGGCGAGGGAGTGGCCATTGGCTCCACCACCCGATCACTGTCCGGCTCTGGTGCTGAACGCGGATTTCCGTCCGCTCAGCTATTTCCCGCTGTCGCTGTGGTCCTGGCAGGAGGCGGTGAAAGCCGTCTTCCTCGACCGGGTCAACATCGTCTCCGAGTACGACCGCGTGGTCCGCTCGCCGAACTTCACCATCCGCCTGCCCAGCGTGATCTCCCTCAAGGAGTACATCCCGGCGACGCGGCGACCGGCCTTCACCCGGTTCAACGTATTCCTGCGCGACCGCTTCAGCTGCCAGTACTGCGGCAAGGGCTTCCCGACGCAGGAGCTGACCTTCGACCACGTGGTGCCGCGCTCGCGCGGCGGCCGCACGACGTGGGAGAACGTGGTGACCTCGTGTTCGGCGTGCAATCTTCTCAAGGGCAACCGCATGCCCCACACCTGCGGGATGATACCCCTCACCCCACCGTTCCAGCCTTCGGTCTACGAACTGCAAGAACACGGACGAGCGTTCCCGCCAAACTTCCTTCACGAAAGTTGGCGGGATTTTCTTTATTGGGATACCGAACTGGAGCCCTGTTGATCCCACATTCTGGGGATGCCCCCATACCCCGTTCGGGGGGTATGATGCGATGGTGCGTTTCAGACCCCGGGGGGCATCGTGGCCGGTTCCGTCTTCCACTCGTCCGCGATCCGCGGCGCGGTGGCCTGCATTCTTCTTTTCGCCAGCCTTCTCGCGGTCTCGGCGGCCGGCCCCGCCGCCGCGGCGGCGGGTGACGGGCGCCCACGAATCGGCCTGGTGCTGAGCGGTGGCGGCGCGCTCGGCGCCACCCACATCGGCGTGCTGAAGGTGCTGGAGGAGCTGAACGTCCCCATCGACGTCATCGCCGGGACCAGCATGGGCTCGATCGTCGGCGGCCTCTACGCCATGGGGCTGTCGGCGACCGAACTGGAGTCGCTGGTGACGAGCATCGACTGGGCCGACGCCTTCTCCGACCGCCCCGCCCGCAGCGACCGCTCGTTCCGCGCCAAGGCCGAGGACTACGGCTTCCTGCTCGACCTCAAGGTCGGGCTGAAGGACGGCGGTCTTCAGCTGCCCGCCGGTCTGATCCAGGGCCAGAAGCTGACCTTGATGCTGCGCGCGCTGACCCTGCGGGCGCGCAGCGTGCAGGATTTCGACGACCTGCCGATCCCGTTCCGCGCCGTCGCCGCCAACCTGGAAACCGGGCGCGCGGCGGTCCTGGACCGGGGCAACCTGGCCACGGCCATGCGCGCCAGCATGTCGGTCCCCGGCGTGTTCCCGCCGGTCGACCTCGACGGCAAGCTGCTGGTGGACGGCGGCGTCGCCAACAACCTGCCGGTCGACGTCGCCCGGGCCATGGGCGCCGACATCCTCATCGTCGTCGACATCCCCTCGGTCCTGAAGACGCGCGACGAGTTGACCTCCACGGTCGACATCGCCGGTCAGATGCTGACCGTGCTGATCCAGCAGAACTCGTTGGCCCAGCTCGCCAGCCTGCGGCCCCAGGACGTGCTGATCCAGCCCGACCTCGGCCGCATGGGCTCCAGCGACTTCGGCCGGATCATGGACGCGGTCGGTCCCGGCGAGGCGGCGGCGCGGAGCGTCGCCGACCGCCTGCGGGCGCTGGCCCTGGCCCCGGAGGCCTACCTCGCGGAGCGGGCGGAGCGTGGACGCGAGGAGGTCGAGGCCCCGGTGATCCACTTCATCGAGATCGACAACCGCACCAGCCTCAGCGAGCGCCGCATCCGCAGCTTCATCCGCCAGAAGATCGGCGAGCGCCTCGACGTCGCGCAGGTCGAGCGCGACTTCACCACCCTCTACGGGCTCGGCACCTTCGAGCAGATCGACTACGCGCTGGTCGAGCGCGACGGCAAGACCGGGATGGTGGTGACCGCCACCGAGAAGGCCTGGGCCAAGGACTACCTGCGCGCCGGCCTGGCCCTGGAGCACGACCTGCGCGGCGACGCCAGCTACGTGCTGGGCGCCAGCGTCAACTTCACCGGACTCAACGCCTACGGCGCGGAGTGGCGCAACCAGCTCGCCTTCGGGTCGGAGCAGCACCTCGTCACCGAGTTCTACCAGCCCCTGCTGGCCGAGCCGGGGCTGTTCGCCACCGCCTCCCTCAACTATCACCGCACCGACACCAGCACCTGGTCGAACGGCGATCCCGTGGCCGAGTACCGGGTGACCCAGCGCTATGCGTCGGCGTTCCTCGGCTACGAGATCGGCAGCACGGGCGAGGTGCGGGTCGGCTACGTCCGCGGCAGCGGCGAGTTGGACCGTCTGACCGGCTCGACCCCGCCGGACGACGGCGAGTTCCGGACGGGCAAGGCGGTGGTGAACCTCACGATCGACACCGTCGACAACCTGGGCTTCCCGTCCGAGGGCCAGCTCGCGGTGGTCAACCTCTCCCGCTCCGATCCGGCGCTGGGCGACGACTCCCGCTACACGCGGCTGGAGATCGCCGCGAACCAGGCGCTCAGCTTCGGGCCCAACCGCTTCATGCTGGGGGCGCGCGGCGGCACGGCCCTGGAGGGCGACCTGCCGGTGCACGACCGCTTCCGCGCCGGCGGCATGTTCGACGTGTCGGGCTACGCCCGTGACGAAATCGCCACCGCGAACCTGGCGCTGGGCCGCCTCACCTACATGCGCGCGCTCAACGAAAGCTCGCCGCTGGCCTTCAATCTGCCGCTCTACGCCGGTGTGTCGTTCGAGGCGGCGGCGGTCGACGACGCCGACAGCGGCGACGACCTCGGCCGCTACATCCTCGGCGCCACCCTGTTCGCCGCCGCCGACACGCCGCTGGGCCCGCTCTACCTCGGCTACGGCCGGGCCGACGGCGGCCGCCAGGCGGCCTACATCTACTTCGGCAAGATGTTCTGAGGCGGTCCGCCTACCAGCCGCGCGGCGCCCCCCAGCCGCGGCCGATCCCGCCCCGGCCGTGGCCGCGTCCGCCGCGCTCGGGACGCTGGATCACCTGGGGACCGAACGGGCCGGGAACGAGGTAGCCCAGCGGCCGGCCGAACTGGTCGCGCACCATGGGCGGCGGCTTCGGCCGGTGGTGGCGATGGGACCGTCCCCACGCGTCCGGGCGCCCGCCGTGCCACGGCGTTCCCCAGCTCTTTCCGTCGGACCAGTTGTATTGGAAGGAGAAGCTGTCGGCCGCCGCCGCCGGCCGGACGGCGGTCGGGGCAACGCCCAGGGCGGCCGCCAGCACGGCCGCGGCGGCCAGGGTGCGGAGCAGTGTCATGGCCGGTTCCGGAGCCTTCGCCCCGCCTCACGCAATGAAGACTGCTCCGACAAACGTGCGCGGCCCCCCGCTTATTCCACGGCGTCGCCCACGGTCACACCCGCTCGGCGATCCAGATGGCGGCCCGGGTGCCGGCACGGATGGCGGCGGACAGCATGGGATAGGCCGGCGCCCGCTCGGCGTCGTTGGCCAGCCCGATGTCGCGGTGCTCCACCTCCTCCGCCTGGAAGCGGGCGATGCTGGCCTTCAGCTCCTCCTCCTCCGGCCCCAGCCGCGCCAGTTGCGCCTCGTAGTGGTGGTCGATGACCTCCTCCACGGCGACCGTGCAGGCCATGGCCGCCCGCTCGCCCAGGAGGGCCGTGCCGGCGCCCAGGGCGAAGCCGGCGACGTGCCAGAAGGGCTGGAGCAGCGTCGGCCGCACCCGCCGGCGCACCAGCTGCTCCTCGAAGTAGCGCAGATGCACCTGCTCCTGCTCGGCCATGTGGCGCAGGGTGCGGCCGTGCCGGCCGCGGCCGATCACGGCGATCTGCCCCTCATAGATGCGCTTGGCCCCGTATTCACCGGCGTGGTCGACCCGGCAGACCCGGGCCAGCGCGTCGTGCGGCGCGGGGTCGCCGGGCAGGCGGCCGGGCGGACGGCGCGGTGCTGCGGCCGGTGACGGGTTGGCCGCCGGTGACGGGAGGGCGGCGGCGTGGGAGGACGCGGCGCGGGGGGCGGGGTGCCGGTCGGCGTCGATGGTCATGCCGGGCTCCGGGTGTAGGCGAGGCGGGCGGTGGCGGCGGCGAACGCCGCCATGGCGAGCGAGATGACCACGTTGTAGCCGGCCATGGAGACCCCGAACAGGGTCCACGCCGGCTCGTCGCAGCGCACGATGGGCGCGCTCATGATCTGGGCGCGCAGCGCCTCGAGCGAGTCGGCGGCGCCGGGCACGCCGCAGCCCGACGTGCCGGCCCACCAGTGCTGCTCGACTCCGACATGATAGGCGGCGATGCCGGCGTTGGCCAGCAGCGCCAGGGCGGACGCCGCCAGCATGGCCGTGCCGACGCCGCGCCACTGGCGGAACAGCAGCGCCAGGGCGCCGAACACCAGAACCGCCACGTAGGGCCAGCGCTGCCAGATGCACAGCACGCACGGCGCGTAGCCCAGGGCGAACTGGAAGACGAGGGCCGCGCCCAGGACGCCGGCGCTGGCCAGGGCCAGCAGGGCGGCGCAGAGGTGCGGTTGACGGAGCAGGGAATGGACGGTCATGGTCTTGATATACCGCGCGTGGCCGCGGTGCGCCAGACGGCATCCCGCGGCCGGGCCGGCGCCGCCCGCGGCGCCGATCGTCGCACCCGGTGCTCGGCCAAATGGCCATTGACCGGCACCGGTGCCTCTGTATGATCCCCCCACCAATTCGGACCCCCTGTTGCCCCAGTGGCGGAATTGGTAGACGCGGCAGACTCAAAATCTGTTGCCCGAAAGGGCGTGCTGGTTCGATCCCGGCCTGGGGCACCACAATTTCCAGATCCACCGCGGTGCGGCGCCGACAGGGCCGGGCGGGCGTCCGCCCGGGGTCAGGCGGCGCGCTCCATCACCGGGCGTCGAGCGCGAAGCGCACGGCGGCCCGGGCGTGGATGGCGGTCGAATCGTATCCCGGCAGGGCAAGCGCGTCGGCGTCGATCAGCAGGGCGATCTCGGTGCAGCCGAGAATGACCGAATCGATGCCGTGCCGGCGGGCCGCCTCGACGATCTCGAGGTAGCGGCGGCGCGAGCCGTCGCGGATGTCGCCCCGGCACAGCTCGCCGAAGATGATGTCGTGGACCGCCGCCCGCTCGTCCGCGTCCGGCACCACCACCTCGATGCCCGCGGCCCGCATGCGTTCGGCGTAGAAGCCGTGCTCCATGGTGTAGCGGGTGGCCAGCAGCAGCGGCCGCGTGCGGCCGTCCGCCGTCAGGGCGGCCGCGGTCTCGTCGATGATGTCGATCAGCGGCACGCCGCAGCCCCCGGCCACGGCGTCGGCCACCCGATGCATGGTGTTGGTGCAGATCAGGACGCACTCCGCGCCCGCCGCGGCAAGCCGGGCGCCCGACGCGGCCAGCAGCGCACCGGCCTCGTCCCAACGCTCGGCCTTCTGCAGGGCGACCACCGTGGAGAAGTCGAGGGAATGGAGGACGATGTCGGCCGACGCCAACCCGCCCACGGCGTCGCGCACCGCCTCGTTGATCATCCGGTAATAGGTGGCGGTCGACTCCCAGCTCATGCCGCCGATCAACCCGATGCGCCTCATTGCGTGCTCTCCACCGCTTGACTTCGATCGGAGATCAGCTTGCCTCACGGGCCGCGCGGAGGGTGTGCGTCGTCGACCGGGTGCGGACGACTCCATGCAAGCCAGTTGCGCAAACGGGCTCCGCGGCGCATGCCGCTTGCGGACGGTGCGCAACGCCGGCATCCTCGGCCCATGATCGACGAACGCGACCGCCGCCTGCTTGCGTTGCTCCAGGCCAACGCCGAGACGCCCCTCGCCGAGCTGGCGGAGAAGGTGTCCCTGTCCCCCTCCGCCTGCTCGCGCCGCCTGGCCCGGCTGCGCGAGGACGGCTATGTGACGGGAACGATGGCCCTGTTGAACCGGGCGAAGATCAATCTCCCCACGACGATCTTCCTGCTGGTCCGCACCAGCCGGCATTCGGAAGACTGGCTCGACCGGTTCCATGCGGCGGTCGCCCAGATCCCCGAGATCCTGGAAGTGCACCGCCTGACCGGGACCTATGACTACATCATGAAGTTGGCACTGCCGAACGTCGAACACTACGACACGATCTACAAACAGATCATCCGCAGCGTCGACCTGTCGGACATGTCCGCCCACATCTCCATGGAGACGGTGAAGCTGTCGACGGCCCTTCCGGTCACCCACCTCTGAGGGCGGGCCGCGGCGTTCACCGCGCCGCCCACCAGGTGTCGAGGGGGGACGGCGCCACCGCGTCGGAATCCGGGCGGCCGAAGCGGTCCCACCACGCGATCCTGATCCGATCGTCCTGCCACAGCGGCAGCAGGTAGCGCCGCGCCCGCAGCACGGCGTCGAAGCGCCGCCGCGCCACCTCCACCTCGTCCCAGGCACGCGCCCGGACCATGGCGTCGATGGCCGCGTCGAGATCGCCGTCCTTGGCGCCGGACAGGGCGTAGCTGCCGGGGCGGTCGGCCAGCGCGCTGCCCCACAGCAGGCGCTCGGCCCGGCCCGGCAGGCGCGACGGCGTCCACGACAGCGCCGCCATGTCGTACCGGTGGTCGAGCATCAGGGCGCGCGCCGCCGCCGGCTCCAGCAGCGGGTAGCGCAGGGTGACGCCGAGGCGCCGCAGCCCGGCCTCCAGGAATCCCAGCACCCGGGTCAGCGCGGGGTCCATGTAGGCGACCGTGATCGCGAAGGGCTCGCCGGTCCGCGGGTCGATCCGCCGGCCGTCGCGCACCGCGAATCCGGCCTCGTCCAGCAGCGCCGCGGCACGCCGGAGGTCGCCACGGCGGCCCTGGTCCGCCGCATCGCCGGCGCGTTGCAGCGCCGCCGCGGCATCATCGCCGACCAGGCCGGCCACCGGCTGGCGGAGGCCGCCGAACAGGATGCGGTTGGCGTCCGCGAAATCGTAGGCGAGGCTGACCGCCGTGCGCACCCGGCGGTCGGCGAAGGCCGGGCGGCGCACATTGAAGACCAGCCCGGAGATGGTGCCGGGGCCGGGACGCGCCCGCTCCGCGCGCCGGATGCGGCCGTCGCGCACGGCCGGACCGTCGTAGCCGGAGAGCCAGAGCGTCGGACTCTCCTCGACCCGCACGTCGTACCGGTCGGCGAGGAAGGCCTCCAGGGCGATGGTGTCGTCGCGGTAGTAGGCGGCCACCACCGTGTCGAAGTTCCAGCGCCCGCGGTTGACCGCCAGGTCCCGGCCCCAGTAGCCGGGCACCCGCTCCAGCACCAGGGCCTTCCCGGCGTCCACCCGCGCCACCCGGTAGGGGCCGCTGCCCAGCGGCAGCGCCAGCGACATCGACCCGGCGTCGCCCCCCGGCACCGCGTGGGCCGGGTGGACCGGCATGGTGCCGACCAGCCCGACGAACTCGCGGTCGCCGGGCTGCGCGTTCACGAACTCCACGGTGGCCGCGTCCGGCGCGGTGGCGGTGATCGCCCGGTAGGCCTGGCGGTAGAACGGGGCGCCCTGGGCCTTCAGCGTGTCGAAGGTGAAGACCACGTCGGCGGCGGTCACCGGCCGGCCGTCGTGCCAGCGCGCCTCCGGGCGCAGGCGGAAGCGGACGCGGCCGAGATCGTCGGCCACCGCCACGTCGGCGGCCAGCAGACCGTAGTACGAGGCCGGCTCGTCCTCCGCCGGCACCAGAAGGCGGTCGTAGATCACCCGCAGGTCAGCCGGCGGCGTGCCCGGGTAGCGCAGGGCGTTGGTGCTGTCGAAACTCCCGACCCGCCCCAGCCGCAGCGTCCCGCCCTTGGGCGCCGCCGGGTTCACGAAGGCGAAGTGGGCGAAGCCGGCGGGATAGGCGAGGTCGCCCAGGGGCGTGAAGCCGTGCCGCGGCGCGGCGGCCGCCGGTAGCGCCGCGGCGATCCACAGGCAGGCGGCGAGGAGCAGGCGGCGGGTCACGGCCGATGCCCCGGCGCTCGGTTCACGGTGTGCGGCATGGCCCCGGCCCTTCCCTCGTGGTGCCCCTCGGGTCGGCCCATGTTATCGCGAGTGAGAGTCATTTTCAATTAGACCGGTCCGTCGCCCCGCCGCGCCGCGCCGCACCGTGAGGTGAAACGTCGCATTGCCGGCGCCTGCGAACGGGTGTCACTCTCATCTGCGGCGGCGAGGACCGCTCGACCGCCTGTTCCGCCACACCGCCGACGCCTTCGTTGCCGCCGCGCGCCACGCCCTGGCGCGCCCGCACGGCACGGCCGCGCCCCGGGTCAGGGGATGACATGCGAACGATACCCGTCACCAGGGCCGGGTCCGGCGCCTTCCGCGTCGCCGGCCTGCTCCTGCCCGCCGACCAGGTGGCCCGCCTGGGCGACCTCGGCCTGCGCCCGGGAGCGCCGGTCAGCGTGCTCCAGCGCCGGGGCGACGGCGGCATCGTCGTCGCCTGCGGCGACACGCGCCTGGCGCTGGACGGCGGCACCGCCGCCCGCGTGCGGGTGATTGCCTCGGAAGGAGACACACCATGAGCATCGCCGCGATGCGGCCGGGCGACCGCGCCCGGATCACCGGGTTCGAGAAGGGCCGGCGCGACTACCGCCAGAAGCTGCTGGCGATGGGGATGATCCCGGGCACCGAGTTCGCGCTCACCCGGGTGGCGCCGTTGGGAGACCCGGTGGAGATCCGGGTCCGCGGCTTCGCCATGAGCCTGCGCCGCGCCGAGGCCGACGCCCTGAAGGTGGAGGTGCTGTGATGACGACCGTGACCATCGCCGTGCTGGGCAACCCGAACTGCGGCAAGACGACCCTGTTCAACGCCCTCACCGGCTCCACCCAGCACGTCGGCAACTGGCCCGGCGTGACGGTGGAGAAGAAGACCGGAACCTACGCCATCGACGGGACCACCTGCCGGGTCGTCGACCTGCCCGGGGTCTATTCCCTGGGCCAGACCTCCCACACCTCCGAGGACGAGCGGATCGCCCGCGACTACGCCCTGTCCGGCGACGCCGACGTGGTCGTCAACATCGTCGACGGTTCCAATCTCGAGCGCAACCTCTACCTCACCGCCCAGCTCCTGGAGATGCGGGTGCCGCTGATCGTCGCCGTCAACATGACGGACATCGCGCACGACCGCGGCATCGCCATCGACACCGCGGCGATGGCGGCGCGGCTCGGTTGCCCGGTGGTGCCGCTGGTGGCGACCCGGCGGCGCGGCCTGGACGCGCTGCGCCAGGCGGTGGCGGCGATGGCCGCGGCCCCCCACGCGCCGTCCGCCACCATCGCCGTGCCCGAAGCCATGGAGCCCCACCTCGCCGCCCTCGCCGCGGCGGTGGCCGACGGCCTGCCGGACCGGGCGCGGGACGCCCGCTGGATCGCCACCAAGCTGCTGGAAGGCGACCTCGGCGCGCTGGCGCTGGTCGCCGGCCGCGGCCTCGATGGGCCGGTCGCCGAGCGGACCGCGGCGGTCGAGGAGGCGTGCGGCGATGAGGCCGACATCGTCGTCGCCGACGCGCGCTTCGGCTTCGTCACCGACCTGGTGGCCGCCTGCGTGCGGCGGCCCCGCGTCGCGTCGCGCACCCTGTCGGACCGCATCGACCGGGTGGTGCTCAACCGGGTGCTCGGCATTCCCGTGTTCCTGGCGATGATGTACGTGATGTTCCTCTTCACCATCAACATCGGCGGCGCCTTCATCGACGTCTTCGATCAGGCCTTCGGCGCGCTGCTGGTGGACGGGGTGGGCGGCGCGCTCGCCGCCGCCGGCGCCCCGGATCTGCTGGTGGTGCTGGTCGGCGACGGGCTCGGCGGCGGCATCCAGACCGTGGCCACCTTCGTCCCCGTCATCGGCGCCCTCTTCCTGTTCCTGTCCGTGCTGGAGGATTCCGGCTACATGGCGCGGGCGGCCTTCGTCATGGACCGCGCCATGCGCGCGCTGGGCCTGCCCGGCAAGGCGTTCGTGCCGCTCATCGTCGGCTTCGGGTGCAACGTCCCGGCGATCATGGCCACCCGCACCCTGGAGCACCGGCGCGACCGCGTGCTGGCGGTGATGATGGCGCCCTTCATGTCGTGCGGCGCCCGGCTGCCGGTGTACGCGCTGTTCGCCGTCGCGTTCTTTCCCGTGGGCGGCCAGAATGTCGTCTTCGCCCTCTACCTCATCGGCATCGCCTTCGCCGTCGGCACCGGCCTGCTCCTCAAGGCCTCGCTCCTGAAGGGCGAGGCGGCGCCCTTCGTCATGGAGCTTCCGCCCTACCACCTGCCGACCCTCGACACCGTGGCGCGCCGCGCCTGGAGCCGGCTGCGCGCGTTCGTGCTGCGGGCAAGCCGGGTCATCGTGCCCATGGTCATGGTGCTGAGCGTCCTCAACGCCGTCGGCCCCGACGGCAGCTTCGGCAACCAGGACAGCCGCAACTCCGTGCTGGCGACCGCCAGCCGCACCATCATGCCGGTGTTCGCGCCGATGGGCCTCAGCGAGGAGAACTGGCCCGCCGGCGTCGGCCTGTTCACCGGCATCTTCGCCAAGGAGGCGGTGGTCGGCACCCTCAACACCCTCTACACCCAGATGGGCGGCGAGGCGGCGGCCGAAGAGGAGGAGACCACCCTGGGGGAGGCCCTGCTGGCGGCGCTGGCGACCGTTCCGGAGAACCTCGCCGGGGTCGCCTCGTCGCTCGGCGACCCGCTGGGCATCGACGTCTCCTACGTCGCCGACCGCACGGCGGCGGCGGCCGAGCTGGAGGTCGGCGACGCCGCCTTCAGCGCCATGGCCCAGGGCTTCGACGGGGTCGCCGGGGCCTTCGCGTATCTGCTGCTGATCCTGCTCTACATCCCCTGCGTCGCGGCGCTGGGCGCCATCTACGACGAGGTGGGCTGGCGCTGGGCGGTGTTCAGCGCCGCCTGGACCACCGGGCTGGGCTATGGCGCGTCGGTGGTGTTCTACCAGGCCAGCCAGCTCGCGGTCACGCCGGCCGCCGCGGCGGCGCGCATCGCCGTCGCCCTCGCCGCACTGGCGGCCGCCGTCGCGGTGCTGTGGATGCTGGGCAACCGGCGCACCGCCGCCCCGCCCCCGGTCCCGGCGGAATGAGGGAGGGAGCCATGGCCACCCTGTCGGACGTGCGCGCCTATCTCAGCGCCCACCATCGCGCCTCCCTGGCCGAGGTCGCGGTGGGGGTCGACACGTCGGCCGAGGCCGCCCGGGCCCTGCTCGACCACTGGGCCGCCAAGGCACGGGTCCGGCGGGTCGAGGAGCCCTGCGGCGGGCGCTGCGGCAAGACCTGCTGCGGCGACGCCGGCCGCCCGGAGGTCTACGAGTGGGTCGAGCGGCCGGCGCCGCCGGCGCCGTGAGGCGGGTCACGGCGGGGCGGTGCGCAGCCGGTAGCCGACCCCCGCCTCGGTCAGGATCAGCCGCGGCCGTTCCGGCTCGGCCTCCAGCTTCTGGCGGAGCTGCTTGACGTAGACCCGCAGATACGCGGTGTCGTGGATGTGCACCTCGCCCCACACCGTGCGCAGGAGCTCGGCGTGGGTCAGCACGTGGTCGGCGCGCCGCGCCAGGGCGAACAGCAGGTCCAGCTCCTTGCGCGACAGATGGATCTCGCGGCCGTCGCGTTCGACGATGCGGCGCTCCAGGTCCACGGTGAGGCCGGCGGCGCGGACCGTGCGGACCGGCTCGTCGGGGGCGGCGCGCTGGCGCAGGGCGGCCCGCACCCTGGCCATCAGCTCGCCGATGCCGAAGGGCTTCACCACGTAGTCGTCGGCGCCACGGTCCAGCGCCTCCACCTTGTCGTACTCCTGGGCGCGCACCGAGAGCACGATGATCGGCACGTCGTGGGCGGCGCGGATGGCGCTGATCACCTCCTGTCCGTCGAGGTCGGGCAGGCCGAGGTCGAGGATCACCAGGTCCGGGCGCTCGCGCCGGCACGCGGCGATGCCCGCCTTCCCGCCCTCGGCGTCCACCACCTCGTATCCGTTGGCCGCCAGGCTGATGCGCAGGAACTTGCGGATCTGCGGCTCGTCGTCGACGACGAGGATCCTGGCGCCGCCGCGGGGCTCCCCCTGCATCATTCCCCCTCTCCCCCGCCCGTCACGCGTCGCCCGCCTCGGGCAGCGCCGGCGGCTCCGCCACCGGAAGGGTGACGATGATGCAGGTGCCCGCGTCGTTCAGTCCCCGCTCCGCCCGGACGCGGCCGCCATGCGCCTCGACGATGCCGCGGCAGATGGCCAGCCCGAGCCCCGTCCCGGCCGCCTGGCGGTCGCCCGCCGCCACCCGGTAGAACATGTCGAACACCCGCTCCCGGTCGGCCTCGGGAATGCCGGGACCGGTGTCGCAGACCTCCACCACCACCGCCTCGCCACGCCGGCGCGCCCACACCGTCAGCGGCGAGCCCTCCGGCGCGTACTTGCAGGCGTTGTCCACCAGGTTGAAGAACACCTGCTCCATCAGCACCGGGTCGAGGCGCAGCAGCGGCAGCCCGTCCTCGAGGTCGAGACGCACGCGGCGGCGGCGCAGCATGGTGCGGGCGCGCTCCAGGGCCGCGCCGATCACGTCCTGAAGGTCGACCCAGTCGGTGCGCGGTGTCAGGGCGCCGGCGCCGATGCGGGTCATGTCCAGCAGGTTCTGGACGAAGCGGTTGAGCCGCTCGGCCTCCTCGAGGATCGTCTGGGCGAGTTCCAGCCGCTCGCCGGGCTTCAGGGAGCGGTCGTAGTTGTGAAGGCTCGACGCCGCCCCCAGGATCGACACCAGCGGCGTGCGCAGGTCGTGGGACAGCGAGGACAGCAGCGCGGAGCGCAGGCGCTCGGTCTCCGTGGCCAGGCGCGCCGCCTCCACGTCGGACACCAGGATGGTGCGCTCGATGGCCAGCGCCGCCTGGTCGGCCAGGGTGTCGAGCAGGCGCCCCTGCTCGGGCGACAGAAGATCCTGCCCCGTGCCGATCTGCACCCCCAGCACGCCGACCGGCCCGCGGGCCGTGCGCAGGGGCAGGAACAGCCACTCCGCCGCCGGCAGCGTGGCGGAGCCCCGGCCGGCCGGCTTGCCGTGGTCCGACGCCCACTGGGCCGCCGCCATCGCCTTGTCGTCCAGCCGGTCCTCCGGCGGGAAGCCGGCCTTGATCTCCAGCGGCGCAGCCCCGGGCATGAGCACCAGGGACCGCCCGCCCACCGTCGCCGCGACGTGGTGGACGACCGCCCACAGCACGTCGTCCAGCCCGGCCGCGGCGGCGACGCGGCGATTGAAGTCATAGAGGTTGGCGGTGCGCCGGGCGCTCGTGCGGGTCGCCTCGACCTGGGCGCGCACCCGCGCCGCCAGGTTGCTGGCGATCCCCGCGACCACCACGAAGAACAGCATGGTCAGGATGTTCTGCGTGTCCGAGACGGCGAAGGTGAAGCGCGGGCTGGTGAAGAGGAAGTTGTAGGGCAGGAAGCTCAGAAGCGAGGCGTAGAGGGATGGCCCCAGGCCGCCGCGGATGGCCACCAGGAGCACGGCCAGCAGGTAGGCCAGCGACACGTTGGGCAGCGGCAGGTACCAGTAGATCGGAAACGACACGGCGGTCGCCAGCGCGACCATGCCGGTGGCGGCGAGGTAGCGCGGCCAGCGCGGCGGCTCCGCTGCTGCCGCCGCCGTCGACGACGTCGACGGCGCGGGGCCGGCGGCCTCGTCTCCTTCGCCGGCAACCACCAGGACGTCGAAGTCGTCGCTGCGGGCCAGAAGGTCGCGGGTGACCGAGGGCCGCAGGCGTCCCAGCCAGCGGCGCGGATGCGGCCGGCCGACGATGATCTGGCTGGCGTTGCGCGCCCGGGCGCAGGCCAACACCTCGCGGACCACGTCGGCGCCCTGAACCACCGCCGTCTCGCCGCCGAGCTGCTCGGCCAGCCGCAGCGCCCGGGACAGCGCGTCCGTGCCGGAGTCGTCGGGCGCGGGGTGCCGGTGGGTCTCCACATGCAGGGCGGCCCAGGGAGCGCCGCGCCGTTCGGCGGCGCGCTTGGCGGTGCGGACCAGGCGCAGCGCGGACGGCCCGCCGGCCAGACAGACGAGGATGCGCTCGCGCGTCGGCCAGGGCCGGGCGACGGCGTGGGTGCGGCGGTAGCGCAGCATTTGCGCGTCGACGCGCTCCGCCGCCTGGCGCAGGGCCATCTCGCGCAACGCCGTCAGGTTGCCGGGGGAGAAGAAGCGGTCGGCGGCGCGGCGCGCCTGATCGGACGCGTACACCTTGCCCTCGGCCAGCCGCTTCAGCAACTCCTGGGGCGGCAGGTCGATCAGCGCGATCTCGTCGGCGTTCTGCAGCACCCCGTCGGGCACCGTCTCGCGCACCGTGACGCCGGTGATCCGCTCGATCACGTCGTTCAGACTTTCCAGATGCTGGACGTTGAGCGTGGAATAGACGTCGATGCCGGCGTCCAGGATCTCCTCCACGTCCTGCCAGCGCTTGAGGTGGCGGCTGCCCGGAACGTTGGTGTGGGCCATCTCGTCGACCAGCACCAGGCCGGGACGGCGCGCCAGGATGGCGTCCAGGTCCATCTCCGCGAACGCGCGGCCGCGGTGGTCCACGGTGCGCCGGGGCAGCACGTCGAGACCGTCCAGCAGCGCCGCCGTTTCGGCACGGCCATGGGTTTCGACGAGGCCGACGGCGACGTCGCGCCCCTCGCGCATCTGGCCGCCCGCCTCCTCCAGCATGGCGTAGGTCTTCCCGACGCCGGGCGCGGCGCCCAGGAAGATCTTCAGGCGACCGCGGTGTTCGCGGCCGGTCTCCTCCAGCAGCGCGTCGGCGGAGGGGCGGAGATCCTTGTCGTCGGGCATGGGGCTCGGCTTCGCTGCGGGGCGCCGCCCCCGGAGGTGGTGCGTGCCGGCACCGCCGTTCACGGGCCGAACGACTATAATCCAAATACCCACGAAGACAACATCCAGACACGACACCACCCCCCCCAGTCGGCTGCCGATCTTTATGGAATTTTTATACCGCACGACGGGGCTTCTACGCACTTCCATGGCGACCCTTCACACGCGGCCATGAAACGATGCAGCCGTTCCTTGACACGCATCCGGAGGTGCCTGTGTTCGACGTGATCTTCGTGACCGCCCTGGTCGCCGCCTTCGCGGTGGCGGCGTGGTCCGTCCACGCCATCCACCGCCTGTGAGGAGGCCCGCCATGAGCGTCGATCTCGCGCTGGGCGGGCTGGTGGCCGTGCCGCTGCTCGTCTACCTCGCCTACGCGTTGCTCCATCCCGAGCGGTTCTGACGGAGCGCGCCCGATGACCGGACCCGACCTTCTCCAGATTCTGATCTATTGCGGCCTGGTGGCCGTGCTGACGCCGCTGACGGGGGCCCACATGGCCCGCGTCTTCTGCGGCGAGCGCACCGTGCTCGACCGCGTGCTCGGCCCCGTCGAGCGCGCCGTCTACCGCATCTGCGGGGTGCAGCCCGAGCGCGAGCAGCACTGGACCGCCTACGCCATGGCGGCGCTCGCCTTCAATCTGGCCGGCGCGCTCGCCCTCTACGCCCTGCTGCGCCTGCAGGCCTGGCTGCCCCTCAACCCGGCCGGGCTGGGCCCGGTGGCCCCCGACCTCGCCATCAACACCGCCGTCAGCTTCGCCACCAACACGGACTGGCAGGCCTATGGCGGCGAAAGCACCCTCAGCCTGCTCAGCCAGATGGTCGGGATGACGGTGCAGAACTTCGCCTCCGCCGCCACCGGCATCGCCGTGCTGGTGGCGCTCATCCGCGGCCTGGCGCGGCGCTCCGCGCGGACCGTGGGCCACTTCACCGTCGACGTGACGCGGGCCACGCTCCACGTCCTGCTGCCCATCAGCATCGTCACGGCCCTCGTCCTGGTCAGCCAGGGGGTGCCGCAGACCCTCGACGCCGCCGTGGTGGCGACGACGGTGGAGGGCGGGCACCAGGCCATCGCGCTGGGGCCGGTGGCGTCGCAGATCGCCATCAAGCAGCTCGGCTCCAACGGCGGCGGCTTCTTCTCGGCCAACGCCGCCCACCCGTTCGAGAACCCGACCCCGCTCGCCAACCTGGTGGAGATGGTCCTCCTGCTGATGCTGGCGGCCGGCCTGACCGCCACCTTCGGCCGGATGGTCGGCGACCGCCGCCAGGGCCGGGCGATCGTCGCCGCCATGGCCGTGCTGTTCCTGGCCGGCGTCGCCATCGCCTGCTGGGCCGAGGCGCAGCCGAGCCCCGCGCTGGCCGCCGCCGGCCTCGATCCCGCCGCCGGGGTGATGGAGGGCAAGGAGGTCCGGTTCGGGATCGTCAACTCCGCGCTGTGGGCGGTGGCGACCACCGCCGCCTCCAACGGCTCGGTCAACGCCATGCACGACAGCTTCAGCGCGCTGGGCGGCATGGTCCCTCTGGTCAACATGCTGCTGGGCGAGGTGGTGTTCGGCGGCGTCGGCGCCGGCCTCTACGGCATGCTGGTGTTCGTCCTGCTGGCCGTGTTCATCGCCGGCCTGATGGTCGGCCGCACGCCGGAATACCTGGGCAAGAAGATCGACGCGCGGGAGATCACGCTGGCCATGCTGGCCGTCCTCGCCGTGCCGCTGGGCGTGCTCGGCTTCGCCGCGCTGACCGTGGCGCTGCCCGCCGGCCTCGCCGGCATCCAGGAGCCCGGCCCCCACGGCCTCAGCGAGGTGCTGTACGCCTACGGCTCGGCGGCCGGCAACAACGGCTCGGCCTTCGCCGGCTTCAACGCGAACACCGTCTATCACAACAGCACCCTGGCCCTGGCGATGCTGCTCGGCCGCTACATGGTCATCGTGCCGGTGCTGGCGATCGCCGGCTCGCTCGCCGCCAAGGGCGCGGCGCCGGCCTCCGCCGGCACCTTCCCCACCCACGGCCCGCTGTTCGTCGGGCTGCTGGTGGCCGTCGTGCTCATCGTCGGCGGCCTCACCTTCTTCCCGGCCCTGGCGCTCGGCCCCGTGCTCGACCACCTGACCACGGCCACCGCGGTCGCCGCCGGCTGACCGGCCCCGTCTCCCCGCGAAGGAGCTTCCCCGATGACCCACTCCCCGTCGGAGCACCCGCTCCGCGTCACCCGCCATGCCGGGCAGACGCTCGGCATGGCCCTGCGCAAGCTCGACCCGCGCGTCCTGGCCGGCAACCCCGTCCTGTTCGTCACCGCGGTGGTGGCACTGCTCTCCACCGTGCTCTTCGCCCGCGATCTGGCGACCGGCGCGCCGCTCGCCGGGGTGGCCGGCCAGATCGCCGCCTGGCTGTGGATCACCGTGCTGTTCGCCAACGCCGCCGAAGCGATCGCCGAGGGGCGCGGCAAGGCGCAGGCGGCCAGCCTGCGCCGCACCAGGACCGACACCATGGCCAGAAAAGTCGCCGACGTGGGCGCCGCGGCGTGGCAGACGGTGCCCGCCGCGACCCTGCGCGCCGGCGACCTGGTGGTGGCCGGCCCAGGCGACGTCATTCCCGACGACGGCGACGTCGTCGCCGGCATCGCCACGGTGGACGAAAGCGCCATCACCGGCGAATCCGCCCCGGTGATCCGGGAATCCGGCGGTGACCGCTCCGCCGTCACCGGTGGCACGCGGGTGGTGTCCGACCGCATCGTCGTCCGCATCACCGCCAACCCGGGCGACAGCTTCCTCGACCGCATGATCGCCCTGGTGGAAGGCGCCAAGCGCCAGAAGACACCCAACGAGATCGCCCTCACCATTCTGTTGGCGGGGATGTCGCTGATCTTCCTCCTGGTGGTCATGGCCCTGCCGGCGTTCGCCGCCTATTCCGGCGTGGCGATCCCGGTGGTGTTCCTGGCGGCCCTGCTGGTCACGCTGATCCCCACCACGGTGGGGGGCCTGCTGTCGGCGATCGGCATCGCCGGCATGGACCGGCTGGTCCGCTTCGGCGTCATCGCCACCTCCGGCCGCGCCGTCGAGGCGGCGGGCGACGTCGACGTGCTGCTGCTCGACAAGACCGGCACCATCACCCTCGGCAACCGCCAGGCCGCGGAGTTCCTCGCGGTGGCCGGCGCCACCGAGCGGGAGCTGGCGGAGGCGGCCTTCCTGGCGTCGCTGGCCGACGACACGCCGGAGGGCAAGTCGATCGTCGCGCTGGCCCGCCAGCGCCACGGCCTCGACCCCGCCACCCTCGCCCGCGACGGGCTGGCCTTCATCCCCTTCACCGCCCAGACCCGCATGAGCGGCGTCGACATCGCCGCGCCGGAGCGGGTGGCGATCCGCAAGGGCGCACCCGACGCGATGCTGGCGCTGGTCGGCGCCGCAGCGGTGACGCGGGACCTGACCCAGACGGTCGAACGGGTCGCCAAGGCCGGTGGAACGCCGCTGGTGGTGGCCCGCGACCGCCGGCCGCTGGGCGTCATCCACCTCAAGGACATCGTCAAGCCCGGCATCCGCGAGCGCTTCCAGACCCTGCGGGCCATGGGCATCCGCACCGTGATGGTCACCGGCGACAACCCGCTGACCGCCGCCGCCATCGCCGCCGAGGCGGGGGTCGACGACTACCTCGCCGAGGCGACGCCGGAACGCAAGCTGGAGCTGATCCGCCAGCACCAGGGGGAGGGCCGGCTGGTCGCCATGTGCGGCGACGGCTCGAACGACGCGCCCGCCCTGGCCCAGGCGGACGTCGGTGTCGCCATGAACACGGGAACCCAGGCGGCGCGGGAGGCCGGCAACATGGTCGACCTCGAGAGCGACCCGACCAAGCTGATCGAGATCGTGATGATCGGCAAGCAGTTGCTGATGAGCCGCGGTGCGCTGACCACCTTCTCCATCGCCAACGACGTGGCGAAGTACTTCGCCATCATCCCCGCGCTGTTCGTCGCCACCCATCCGCAGCTTCAGGCCCTCAACGTCATGGGCCTGGCGAGCCCGGGCAGCGCGATCCTGTCCGCCGTCATCTTCAACGCCCTGGTCATCGTCGCCCTGATCCCGCTGGCGCTGCGCGGCGTCGCCTACCGGCCGGCCGGCGCGGCCAGCCTGCTGCGCCGCAACCTGCTGGTCTACGGACTGGGCGGCCTGGCGGCGCCGTTCGCCGGGATCAAGGCCATCGACCTCGCCCTGACCGCACTCGGACTCGCCTGAGGAGCCCTTCGCCATGATCAAGCAGCTTCGCCCCGCCCTCGGCCTGTTGGCGGTCATGACCGCCCTGACCGGCGTGGTCTACCCCCTGGCCGTCACCGGCGTCGCCCAGGTTGTGTTCCCGTCCCAGGCCAACGGCAGCCTGGTCCGGGCCGGCGGCCGGATCGTCGGTTCCGCCCTCCTCGGGCAGCCCTTCGCCCGGCCGGAGTATGTCCACCCCCGTCCGTCGGCGGCCGGCGACGGCTACGACGCGAGCCGCAGCGGCGCCACCAACCTCAGCCCGGGCAACCCGTCCCTGGTCGCCGCGACCGTCGCGACACTCGACCGGCTGCGCGCCGAGAATCCCGGCCAGCCCGGGCCGGTGCCGGCCGACCTCGCCACCGCGTCGGGCAGCGGCCTCGATCCGCACGTGTCGCCCGCGGGCGCGGCGTTCCAGGTCGCCCGCATCGCCGCCGCCCGTGGCGTGCCGGCGGCCGCGGTCCGGGCCCTGGTGGACGAGCACACCGAGGAACCGACGCTCGGCGTGCTCGGCGCGCCGCGGGTCAACGTCCTCCGTCTCAACCTGGCGCTCGACGCGCGCTTCCCCCTCCGCCGCTGAGCCGCGGTCTGCGGCGGTCAGCGCGCGCAGACGCGCGGATCGCCCGCCGGGATGCGGGCGTAGCGGGACACGAACTCCAGCACCGCCTCGGCCGGTTGGGCGTAGCTGATGCGCCCCGACTGCTCCTGGTCCACGGCGATGAACGTGTTGATGCCGATCACCCGGCCGCAGCTGTCGACCAGCGGCCCGCCGGAGTTGCCCTGGAGGATCGAGGCGGTGTGCACGATGGCCGTGGAGCCGTTGGCGAGGGGCTGGACCGCCTGGACCGCGCCTTGGGTGACGT
Organism: Azospirillum sp. NS33; assembly: GCF_059703765.1. Taxonomy (NCBI): domain Bacteria; kingdom Pseudomonadati; phylum Pseudomonadota; class Alphaproteobacteria; order Rhodospirillales; family Azospirillaceae; genus Azospirillum; species Azospirillum sp. NS33. The sequence continues at coordinate 107,241 of NZ_BAAKJB010000018.1, forward strand.
TGAGGTCGGGGGCGGCGTGCACGTCGCCGCCGATCAGGCGGCGGAAGCCGGCGTCGTTCATCACCGTCAGGCCCGGGTAACCGGCGGCCACCACGTTGACCAGCTTGCCGTGGTGCGGGGTGACCGGGAGGACGCCCGGGGCGCTGCCCTGGGGCAGGCGCACCAGCGCGAAATCCGGGGCGCCCACCGGCCCCTTGGGCGAGGTCCCCACCACCTGGCCCGGCAGCGCCTGGCCCAGGCTGCGGCTGGCCACGAACACCCGCCCGTCCTTGGACGATTCCACGGCGTGGCGGTTGGTGACCAGCAGATCGGGGGCGACGAAGAACCCGGTGGCGATGCTGTCTTCCGACACAACCAGGGCGGTCGCGCGCTCCAGGCGCTGCAGCAGCTCCGAGGTCGGCAGTGCGGCGAGCGGCGAGTCCGCGCCGGCGGCCGGGGCGTCCTCCGGGCCGCCGCCCTGGGGGGCATCCGGGGAGGCCTCCGCGGCCGGCGGCGCGACCGGCAGCGCCGCCACCGCGGCGGCGTCGTCCCGGGGGATCGCGCCGTGCTCGTCGCCGACGCACGCCAACAGGGCGGGGTCGGCCTCGCGGCGCGCGATCTCCGCCTCCAGCGAGCGGTTCAGCGCCTCCAATTGGCGCACCCGGGCCTGGGTCGGCGCCGGCAGGGCCTCCACAGGCGCTTCGACCACGCGCTCGACCACCACGGCCTCGCGAGTCCCCATGTAGATGAGCGCCGCCACGACCGCAATAATCAGCAGTACGGTCGTCGCAATCCACAGCCATGCATGAGGAATTGCTCGGAATACACCACCGCGAACCGCCGCAACGCCCATCGCAATCCTCACGGCTCGAGGGACTCGTGTGAGTGCACGACCTCCTGCGGCCGAGCCAAGCGCAGCATATATCATTCCGTGCCCTGAAGCGGCAATGAATCCTTAAGATTGCGCGGCCAGCGTACGGTCGCCTATAGTCGAGCGAAATATCCTTCAACCCCTGGGTATCCGGGTCGCCGCGAATGGCCGATACGCGCATCGATACGACTTCGCCGGCCGGCTTCCGGCGCCTGGGCGTCCATGGCCAGGTGGTGGTGTCGATGCATCGGCAGATCGCCACCATCCTCGGCAACCGGCTGGGCCGTCAGCACGCCCGCCACTTCGCCCGGCCGCAGATCAATCCCTCCGACGGCACCATCGACTGGTACTCCCCCCTGCCCGGCCCGGCGCGGCGGCTCACCGATCTCGGGCCCGAGGAGCGGGCCGGGGTGGAAACCCTGGGCCGCCAGATCGCGGCGGAGATCGCCCAGCTGGCCCAGGTCCTGAAGGCCGAGGGCTCCTCGGCCGAGCTGGTGGGGCGGATGCTGGACCAGGCGCTGGTGACGCCGGCCGGGCACGACTGCCTGCGGGTGCTCGACGGCCAGCCCGTCCTGATCCTGTGGGGCCACGAGCAGGAAGGGCTGGCCGTCGCCCCGGTCGCCGCGGCCCCTCCGGCCGCGGTCGTCCCGGCGACCGCCCCGCCGACGGCGGCGGCGCTTCCGGTGGCCGAGGCCGCCGCGCTGGCGGCGCCGGCGACCCGGCGATTCGGCTGGCTGGCGTGGCTGCTGCCGCTGCTGCTGCTGCTCCTGCTGCTGCTGGTGAGCCTGCGGGCCTGCGAACCGCTGCCCCCGGTCGTCGTCGACGTGCCGGGCGATGCGGTGGCCCCGGCCGATCCGCTGCCGGCCCTGGTCGAACGGGAGCAGGCGCTGCGCGACCGCCTGGCGGAGCTGGACCGGCTGCGCGTCGAGGCGTTGGCACAGTGCGCGCCGCCTGCGCCGGAGCAGCGCGCCGAGATCGTGCCGGCCCTGCCGGAGTCGGTGCCGGTCCCCGTCGTCCCCCTGCCGGAGGAGATCCCTCCGGCCGAGATCCCCCCGGCCGAGTCGCCGCTGGCCGAGGTGGTCCCCGCCGACCCGCCGCCGCCCGCCCCGGCGCCGGCGCCCCCCCCGGATCCGCTGGCAGACCTGCCGCCGATCCCGCCGCGGCCGGCGGAACTGGCCGAGCTGCCACCGCCGCCGCCCTCCGCCGCTCCCTCCGCACCGGCGCAAGGAGCGGCGCCCAACCGCTGCAACCCCAGCTTCCCGCCCGGCGAGGAGCCGGAGGTGGTGGTCATCGTCGACGGCTCCAAGAGCATGGACGAGGGGTTCTTCGGCGGCCAGTCGCGCATCGACCTGTCGCGCCAGGCGATCCGGCGGATCGTCAACGGCCTGCCCAAGCCCATCGACGTCGCCCTGGTCGACTTCACCGACTGCAACAACGTGCGCCGCGACCGCTTCTACTCGGCCGACGAGCGGGGCGCCCTGCTGGCCGAGGTCGACCGCCTGACGCCGACCGGGCGGACGCCGCTGGCGCGCAGCCTGGAGCGCGCCGGGGCCATCGCCTCGTCGGAGGCCGACGCCACGATCATCGTCGTCAGCGATGGCGAGGACACCTGCGGTGGCGACCCCTGCGCCGCCGCCCGTGCCATCAAGGCGGCCAAGCCCGGGGTGACCATCAACGTGGTCGACGTGTCCGGCACCCGCGGGCGCTCCACCGTGCAGTGCATCGCCCAGGCCACCGGCGGCCAGGTGCTGACCCCCCAGTCGGGTGCCGACATGCTGCGCAAGATGCAGCAGGCCACGCGGCAGCCCGACGTGCGCACCTGCCAGTGACGAGGACGCGATGACCCCCGCCCGCACCGGATCGCTCCTCCTCGCCGACACCGCCGACCGCTACACCCCGCTGGGCGCCTTCGGCCAGCCCGTCTATCTCAGCCACGTCCAGCTCAAGGCCGCGGTGCGCCAGAAGCTCGGCCCGGCCTACGCCGACCTGTTCGCCCGCCCCGACCGCGACCCGCGCAGCGGCTCGATCCGCTGGCTCGCCGATCCCGCCGGGCCGGCGGTGCGCTGGACCGACCTGCCGGCCGACCAGCAGGTCGCGCACGCCATGACCATCGCCGAGATGCGCAGCGGCTTCGCCCGCTACATCGCCGACCTGCGCGGGCTGCGGGGCCACGGGGCGGACCAGGCCCAGGCCTTCGCCAACCTGCTGGAGCACGCGCTGAAGATCCCCGACGACGGTCACCTCTTCCTGGTGGGCGACCAGCCCGTCGCCGCGTTCTGGGGGTTCAGCGGCGGCGGTCCCGGGTTCGAGGCGCTGTCGGTGGCACCGGCCGCGCGCCCGGTGGAGCCGCCACCGCCACCGCCGCCCGAGCCGGTCGTGGCCACGCCGGTGACGCGTGCGGCACCGCGCTGGTGGCGCTGGCTGGCGGCCTTGCTGCTGGCGCTGCTGTTGCTGGCGCTGCTGCTGTTCGGCATGCGCGCCTGCGACCTCGACTACCCGGGATTCGCGCCGTTCGGGGCGGATCCGGCGCCGCCCGACCCGGCGGTCGAGGAGCCGGTGCCCGAGCCGGCCGCACCACCGGCCGGGCCAGCTGACCCGTCGGCGCCGCCGCTGGGGGTGGTGCCCGGGGCGGTCGTGCCGGGCGACGGCGTGGCGGTCCCGCCGGCCGGCGTTGCGCCGCCGGTGGGGGCCGTGGTGCCGGGCGAGGCACCGGGCACCCGGGTGCCGGACGGCGCGACGGACAGCGGGAGCGACGGCGCGGAGGGAACCGACGCCCCCGAAGACGCGCCGCCGCCAGAGGCCCCGCCGCCGGAGGCCGAGACTCCTCCTCCGCCCCCTCCGCCGCCGCCGCAAGACACGCCACCGGAGCCCCAGGCGCCGGATGCGCCACCACCGGACACGCCTTCGCCGGACACGCCTTCGCCGGACACGCCATCGCCGGACGCGCCTTCGCCGGACCCGGCGGTCCAGCCCCCCGCGCCACCGCCGCCGGGGCCTGGGCTGGCGATCCCCGAGGACAGCCCGCAGACCGGCAAGCTCGACTTTCTGGAAGGCACCTGGGACAGCCGCCAGGGCCTGGTGGAGCGGGGCAGCGGGCAGCCCCTGCAGCAGTTCTACCGCTTCGACGGCGACGGCGTGGGCGAGACGGTGGTCCGCCGCCCCGACGGGACCGAATGCCGGGCCCCCGCCCAGGCGGCGTTCGACGGCTCCACCTTGAAGGTGGAGGAGCAGCAGGACCTCCGCTGCCCCGACGGGCGCACCTACGAGCGCTCGCGGACCGAGTGCCGGCGGGAGGCCGACGGGCGCACCGTCTGCACCGGCACCAACGCCGACGGCACCACCTTCCGCGTCGGCATCGAGCGGAGGCCCTGAGCCATGCCGCACCGCCGCCCCGCGCGCAACGAGGATCGCGCATGTCTCTGAACGAACTCACAAAGTTCCCGAACCTGGTATCGCTGATCCCGGGAAGCGGCATCCAGTTCCTCGACTTCGGCTTCTCCCTGCCGAAGACGGCGCCGGTGCCGCGGGACTGGGGCTTCTGGGACGATCCCCGCTCGGCGCTGAACGATGACGCCCTGCCGGTGATGGTGCGCCGGGGCGACGAGGACACGGACCGCCAGGAGAGCTACTCCCTGGAGCTCCAGCGCGTCCTGCGCATGATGGACGGCCTGTGGATGCCCCTGCCGCTGCTGCGCGAGGAGCTGGGCGGCGGCTATTTCCGCGGCCCGACCAACTGGGCGCGCGCCTGTTGCATGGCCCTTGACCACCCCGACCGCGACGGCCACAGCCATCGCCTGGTCGTCGCCGTCGACACCTCGCTCATGGATTTCATCGAGGAGGAGGCGTATCTGGCCCCCTCCCAGGACGACGCCCGCAACGGCCGCACCTTCTCCCTGCCGTCGCGCCGCGACCCCGTGGACTGGTTCATCCGGGAGCCCTGGGTCAAGGACTGGTGCCTCGAAACCTTCAAGGAGATGGTCGAGGCCGACGAGCGCCGGAGCGCCGGCGCCCGCCACGTGCAGACCCTGTCGCCGGACGAGCTGCGCGAGCGCATGGAGGGCCCGCACGAGCACATCGCCCGCTACAAGGCGTTCCTCGACCTGCTGCACGCGCTCGACCTGCTGCCCAAGCTGAAGGTGGTCGACCGGGCGACCGAGCCGCGCCCCGTGCCGGTCGACGTGGACATGGTCATCGACCTCGGCAACTCGCGCACCTGCGGGCTGCTGATCGAGTCCGAGCCCGACCAGCTCGGCGCCGACATCACCAAGGCCGTCAAGCTGCAGCTGCGCGACCTCACCCGGCCGGAGCGGGTCTACGGCGATCCGTTCGAGAGCCGCATGGAGTTCCACCGCGCCAGCTTCGGCCGCGACCACCTGTCGTTGCGCAGCGGCCGGCCCGACGCCTTCTCCTGGCCCACCGTGGTGCGGGTCGGCCCGGAGGCGGTCCACCTCGCCAGCCGGCGCCGCGGCAGCGAGGGGGCGACCGGGCTGTCCAGCCCGAAGCGCTACCTCTGGGACGAGGACGCGCGCGAGGACAGCTGGCGCTTCAACAGCGAGGCCGGCCACGGCGAACAGGCGCCGGTTGCCACCGGCGTCGCCTTCACCACCCTGGTCAACGATTTCGGCGACGCCATCCACGCCATCGACGGCTCCCTGCCGGGCGCGGAGATGAAGCTGCTGCCGTCGATCCGCGCCCTCTATTCCCGGCGCAACCTGATGTCCTTCGTGCTGGCGGAGATCTTCGTCCAGGCGGTGGGGATGATGAACGCGCCGGCGCACCGGCTGCGCCGGCGCAACGCCGACCTGCCGCGCCGCCTGCGCCGCATCATCATGACCATGCCGACGGCCATGCCGCTGGCCGAGCGGCAGATCCTGCAGAAGCAGGCGGAGGCCGCGCGCGACCTCGCCTACCTGTCCCTCGGCCTCGCCGAGGTCGACTACGACGAGACCGGGGCGGCCACCGTGAAGCCGGTCGCCGACATGCGCCTGCCGGCGATCATCCTGCGCTGGGACGAGGCCAGCGCCACCCAGGCGGTCTATCTCTACGGCCAGGTGGCGCTGCAGTATTCCGGTGACGCCCGCGCCTTCTTCGACGTCATGCGCCTGCCCCTCAACACCCACGACCCGGCCACCGCCCAGGGCCTGCGCATCGCCACCCTCGACATCGGCGGCGGCACCACCGACCTGGTGATCACCAGCTACCGGGTCGAGGGCCAGGGCGCCAACGTCACCCTGTTCCCGCGCCAGGAGTTCCGCGAGGGGTTCAACCTGGCCGGCGACGACACCGTGTTCGCGGTGGTGCGCGACCTGGTGCTGCAGCCGATTGCCCGGGCGCTGGCCGCCGCCGGGCTGGGGGAGCGTGCGGAGTACCTGCTGAACCGGCTGGTCGGCGGCGACCGCGGCGACATGCACGTGGTGGAGCAGGTGCGCCGCCAGCAGTTCGCGGCGCAGATCGCCACCCCGATCGCCATCGGCATGCTCGGCCGCTACGAATCCTACGACCCGACGGCGCCCTTCGAGCCGGAGCTGCGCCCCTTCGCCAGCTTCTTCGACGACGATTCCCAGGCCAACGCCGCCGTCGTCGCCTACGTGAACCAGGAGGCGGAGCGGGCCGGCGCGCGCGGCTTCGACCTGGCGCAGGTCGCCTTTCCGGTCGACGGGGCGGAGATCGACCGGGTCGTGCGCTCGGTCCTGCTGGAGATGCTCGGAGCCCTGGCCGAGGTGGTGTGGCGCTACCGCGCCGACGTGCTGCTGCTGTCGGGACGGCCGTCGCGCCTGCCCGCGGTGGAGGCGGTGATGGCCGAGACCGGCTGCCTGCCGCCGCACCGGATCGTGCCGCTGCACCGTTTCCGCGTCGGCCAGTGGTATCCCTTCCGCGACTTCCGCGCGACCATCGCCGATCCCAAGACCAGCGCCTCGGTCGGGGCCATGATCTGCCTGCTCGGCGAGGGCCAGCTGCAGAACTTCAACTTCCGCTCCGACGGGCTGAAGCTCGGCTCGACCGCGCAGTTCTTCGGCAAGCTCGACCGCAACAGCCGGCTCCTGGCGGAAGACGTCTACTACCGCGAGATGAGGCTGGACGAGCCGGACTACGAGCTGCCGGACACCGCCTTCGAGTTCCGCGGCCCGATGCCCCTGGGGTTCCGCCAGTTTCCGGTGGACTGGTGGCCGGCGACCCGCCAGTACAGCCTGGACTACGCATCGGCCGACGCCGCGGCGTCGCTCAACGCGCGCACCCCGTTGCGCGTCCAGCTCCGCCGCGTCGCCCGCGACGTGAAGAAAAGCGTGGTCGACAGCTTCGAGATCGCGGCGATCGTCGACGCCGGCGACCGCAGCGTGCCGCGCAGCCAGCTGCGGCTGCGGCTGCAAACCATCGACCGGCTGCAGGGCTATTGGCTCGACACCGGCATCCTGCTGGACAAGTGAGACGAGGCGACGCGATGCAGGCCGAGACCCCGTTGATCGAAAGCGCCCGCCGCCTGGCCGAGGGAAGCGGTGCCGCCCGCGCCTGGGTGGACACGGTGCGCCGGACCGCCGTCAGCGTCGCCAACGAGGCGCACGGGCTGCGCGCGGCGACCCGGCGGGCGGAGAACCTGGCCCGCAAGATGATCGGCGCCGCCGGGAGGCGCAACTGCGCCGGCGTCTTCGGTCCCAGCCAGGCCGGCAAGTCGTACCTGGTGTCGGCGCTGGCGCGCCGCCCGATGCAGCAGCTCTGCGCCACCTTCGGCGCCGCCGAGAAGGACTTCCTGACCGAGATCAACCCGCCGGGGGACCGGGAGTCGACCGGCCTCGTCACCCGGTTCACGGTGCACGGGGGCGGGGTGGTCGACCCCGCCTTCCCGGTGGAGCTGCGCCTGCTGAGCGAGACCGACCTGGTCAAGATCCTCGCCAACAGCTTCCTGTCCGACTTCGACCCCAACAACATGACGGTGCCGCTGCCCGACGAGGAGCGCATCCGCAGCGTGGCCGCGGCCGCCGAGGCGGAGGCGACGGGCGCCGAGGCGGCCCACCTCGACGAGATCGTCCTTTACGACCTCGGGGAGTATTTCCAGAAGAACTTCGCCGCCCGCATCGAGGCGCTGAACCGCACCGACTACTGGGACGCCCTGATCCGCTGCGGCGGGCGCCTGCCGCTGGCCCGCCGCGCCCAGCTCTTCAGCCTGCTGTGGGGTGGGCTGGAGCCGTTCACCGAGCTGTTCGTGACCCTGGCCGGCACCCTGGAGCGGCTGGGCCACGCGCCGGAGGCCCACGCCGCCCTGACCGCGCTGATCCCGCGCGAGCACTCGATCATCGACGTCATGCTGCTGAAGGAGCGCCTCGGCACCGCCGAGGACGCCGCCGATCCGGTGGCGGTCCGGCCGCTGACCGGCGGTGCCCCCGGCGCGCCGGTGCCGGTGCCGCGCGCCGTGCTGGGCGCCCTGGTGGCCGAACTCAAGATCGTCATGACCGACCGGCCGTGGCCGTTCTTCGAGCACACCGACCTGCTCGACTTCCCCGGCGCGCGCTCGCGACTCAAGCTGTCCAACCTGCCGCCCGACCCGGCGGAGCGGGTCGACCAGGTGCGCGAGCTTCTGCTGCGCGGCAAGATCGCCTATCTGTTCCAGCGCTACACCGAGGAGCGCGAGCTGACGGCGATGCTGCTGTGCATGCCGCCCAGCGTGGCCGAGGTGAAGGACCTCGGCGCCATGGTGCGCGGCTGGATCGACGCCACCCATGGCGCCACCCCCGACCAGCGGGCCCGCGCCGCCAACGCGCTGTTCCTGATCCTCACCAAGTTCGACCTGGAGTTCCTGGAGAAGGGCGGCGAGACGGCGGAGTCGCGCCGCGGCAAGTGGGACCGCCGTCTCCACGCCTCGTTCCTGGAGCTCTACGGCAAGGACGGCTGGCCCACCAACTGGAACGGACGGCCCTTCGACAACACGCTGTTCCTGCGCAATCCCGGCATGAAGCAGGAGCACATCATCGACTACGCCGAGATCGTCCGGGAGGCCGACGGCAGCCAGCGCCTGGTCGAGGCCGGGCCGGCGCCGCGCCAGGCCGGGCTGATCGGCGAGTACCGCGACGCCTTCATGGGCTCCGACCTGTGCGCCCGCCACTTCCACGACCGCGCGCGGGCGTGGGACGAGGCGTTCCGCGCCAACGACGGCGGCATCGCGCTGCTGGTGGAGCGGCTCGGCGCGGTGCTCGACCCCGATCTCAAGGCCAACCAGATCCGCCAGCGCCTGCGCGAGGAGGCGGCCCACCTGGACGCCAGCCTGAAGCGCTTCTACCACGCCGACGACGACCGCTCCCGGCGCGAGCGCGAGCAGGTCCTGGGCCAGACCCGCGTCAAGCTGAACGCCGCCCTGCGCCCCCACGAATACGCCCGGTTCGGCCTGCTGCTGACCCGCATGCTGCTGACCGAGGCCGACGCCACGGAAACCTTCCGCAACGTGGCGGCGCTGCGCCTCGACGCCGCCCAGGCGCCGGCCACCGCGGCCGCCACACCGGACGACCCCTGGGCCGCCGACCCGTGGGCGGCGGAGCCGGCCGCCGCCAAGGCGGAGCCGGCCAAGGCCCCGGCCGACCGCGCGGACCTGTTCAGCGAGGCGCTGATCAACCGCTGGACCGAGATCCTGCGCAACCTGTCCCAGGACGAGGGGCTGCTGGCCCATGTCGGGGTGCCCGCCCAGGTGCTGGACGAGCTGGTCCAGGAGGTCATCGTCGGCGCCAACCGCCTCGACCTGCGCGGCAGCATCGCCGCCGGCGTGCGCGAGCAGGTGCAGGCCGCCAACACCCGCTGGGACGAGGTGGTGGACCGCGCCGTCGGCATCGCGCTGATGCGCCTGCACGACCACATCGCCTTCCTCGGCTTCGCGGCGCTGGGCGAGGCGCGCCGTCCCGGCTTCCCCGAGCCGCCGCAGCCCCGCCAGCGGGCCGTGTTCACGGCGCCCCCACTGCCCCAGGGCCTGCCGGCGCTGGACACCCGGCGCCTGCCGACGGAGCGCGACCGCTTCATCGACTGGGGCGTCGCGTTCCGCCAGCTCGGCATCGACAACATCAGCTTCGCCGGGGGGCGCGAGATCGACGAGCACCAGAACCGGCAGCTCGGCCTGATCCTCGCCCTGATCGCGCTCGACCAGCCGCCACCGGCGTCCGTCGCGCCGCGTCCCTCCACCGGAGCCTGACATGCCCGTCCGCGCGACCCAACCCAGCTCCTACCCCGGCGGCCGTGCCCGGGTCGAGGTGATCGGCCCCGCCGCCGACCGCGTGGCCGACCCGGTGGAGATCTGCGTCGTCGACCAGATGGCCGGCCCGGACAAGGCGAGCCATCTCGACCCGCGCACGCCGCAGACGCCGTGGAAGAGTGCCATCTTCTGGTTTCCCCCGGTCGGCGCGCAGCGCGCCCCCGGCCGCCTCGCCTTCGACCTGGAACACGGCATCACCTTCCACCTCCGCCCCAACGTGCCCTATGTGCTGCGCCTCAAGGGCCGCGACGGGGTGGTGGAGGAGCGCATGGTGTGGACGGCGATCCGCGGCCGCTCCGCGCCGCCGGAGTGGACGCCCCCCGCCGACGTCCGCTGGCCGATCGAGGACCCGGTGCCGCCGGCGACCGAGGAGCCGGCACCGGCCGACGCCGCCGACGCGGACAAGGCGGCCGTGATCAACATCGACATTGCGCCGGAGCCGTCGACCCCGGTGGACCCGGTGACCGTCGACCCGCAGGAGCGGCCGCCGCGCCGCCAGGGCGTGCCCGCCTGGGTCGTCGCCCTCGCCGCCGTCCTGCTGCTGGCCGGTGCGGCCGGAGCCTGGATGGTGCTGGCGCCCTCCGACCCTCCCGCGCAGGCCGTGGCCCCGCCGCCGCCGACCACCTTGGACGAGGCGCGCCGCCTGATCCAGGACCAGGCCCCCGCCGACCAGGCGCTGGCCGAGGGCCAGCGCTTCCTCGCCGCGGGCTCGCTGGACGGCGCCTTCCTGCTACTGCGCCATGCGGCGGAGCGGGGCAGCGCCGAGGCGGCGCTGGCGGTGGGCGCGATGTACGACCCGGACACCCACTCGGCCGCGACCAGCCCGCTGCCCTCCGCCAACCCCGACCAGGCGGCGGCGTGGTACCGCCGCGCCGCCGAGGCCGGCGACGCCGAGGCCCAGTACCGGCTGGGCCGGGTGCTGCTGAGCGGCCGCACCAGCGACCCCGGGGGCCCGGAGAAGGCGGTGGTCTGGCTGGAGAAGGCGGCCGCCCAGGGCCACGCGAAGGCAAGCGAGGCCCTGCCCAAATGACCGGGCCGCCGGACGGCACGCCATGGAAGCGAGCGAACACCTGGAGGGCGCCATGATCCGCAATCACCCCCTGCCCCGGACCGTCCGGTTCGCCGCGTCGGTCCTGATCGCCGCCACCCTGGCCCTCGGCTGGGGCGCCACGACGGCGCCCCCGGCCGCCGCCCAGGCGCCGGCCGCGCGCACCCCGCTGCTGATCGAGGGCAAGACGACGCTGTTCCAGCGCGTCCTCACCCGCCCCGGCGCGCGGCTGGCGGCCAGCCCCGGCGCGCCGGGCGGCACGGCCCTGGCGCCCATGTCGGTGCTGTTCGTCTACGCCCGCCGGGACATCGGCGAGAGCATCTACCTGGAGGTCGGGCCGGCCTCGGACGGGCGCACCGCCGGGTGGCTGGAGGCCAACGAGACGATCCCCTGGCGCCACACCCTGGTGCTGGCCTTCACCAACCCGGCCAACCGCGACCGCACCCTCTTCCTGCGCGACCGCGACTCCCTGATGGACCTGCTGCAATCGGACGACATCCTGGTCAAGGCCGAGGCGTGGCGGCGCCAGATCGCCGACAAATCCCTGCCGCCGGACGGCCCGGTGATCTCGATCGAGCCGGAGAACCACGTCGACCTGCAGAAGCAATTCTACCTGCTGCCGATCCTGGAGGCGAAGTCGACCCTGCTGCCGTCGGGGTTCCGGGTGCGCACGGTCCAGGTCGCCTCGGTCACCCAGGAGGCCGAGCCGCCGGAGGAGCCGCTGCAGCGCGGCAACGCCGAGGCCGACCTCGCCAATTTCCGGTCCGGCGTGGTGTTCGTGATCGACGCGTCCTCGTCCATGCAGCCCTACATCGACCGCACCCGCGAGGCGGTCGACGCCGTCTACCGGGAGATCGAGGCCGCCAAGCTCGGCGACCGCGTGCGTTTCGGCATGATCGCCTACCGCGACGACCCGGACAAGGCCAAGGGGGTCGAGTACCTGACCCGCACCTTCGCCGATCCCAACGAGACCGACACCAAGGCGAAGTTCATGGACCAGGTGAGCGGCCTGAGGGCCTCGCCCGCCTCCACCCGCGCCTTCGCCGAGGACGCCTACGCCGGTCTGGAAAAAGCCCTGGAATCGATCGACTGGACCGGCTTCGGCGGCAAATACGTCGTGCTGATCACCGACGCCAGCGCGCGCGAGGGGTATTCGCCCATCGCCAGCACCGGCCTCTCCACCGATCAGGTGGCCCAGCTCGCCCGCAAGACGGGGGTGGCGCTCTACGCCATGCACCTGAAGACGCCCGAGGGCCGCCACGACCACGCGGCGGCCGAGGGGCAGTACCGTCGCCTCAGCGACTTCCCCGGGTTCGGCCCCCTCTATTTTCCGGTCGAGGCGGGCGACGCCGAGCGCTTCCGCGCCCAGGTGCAGGCGCTGGCCCGGCAGCTCGTCAGCCAGGTGCGCGACGCCGGGAAGCCGCCGTCGGAGGCCCCGCCCCCGCCCGCGGCCGACGACCGCCTGGCCCAGGCCACCGTGGCGGTGGGGCGGGCGATGCGGCTGGCCTACCTGGGCACCGTCCAGGGCACCCGGGCGCCCACCATGTTCGAGGCCTGGGCCTCCGACCGCGACTTCAAAAACCCGGAACTCGCCGCCTTCGAGGTCCGGGTGCTGCTGACCAAGAACCAGCTCAGCGACCTGCAGACCACGTTGCGCCGGGTGGTCGAGGCGGGCGAGCGCGGGCAGATCGACCCCGGCGACTTCTTCGACCAGCTGCGCAGCGCCGCCGTGGCGATGGGCCGCGACCCCAGCCGAATCGCCCAGGGCGACGCCCGCAACCTGGAGCAGGTCGGGCTGATGGGCGAGTACCTCGAAGGCCTGCCCTACCAGAGCACCCTGATGGCCATCGACCCCGACAGCTGGACGCGCATGGGGGTCGGCGAACAGCAGGCGATCATCGACACCATCAAGTCGAAGATCGCCCTCTACCAGCGCTACCACGACGACGCCGGCCAGTGGGTGCAGCTCGATCCCGGGGCGGGGGCCGGCGACGCCGTCTTCCCGGTCCCCATCGACGCCCTGCCCTGACGCCGCGCGCCCGCAAGGCACCGCCCGAATGAACGCCCCCGTCCTCGACCTCGTGGACTGCATGCTCGAGCGCGGTTCCGGCGCCGAGCGGTTCCGCATCGCCATGGAGCGCTTCCGCCTCGCGCCGGGCGAGCAGGTCGCCCTGGTCGGGCCCAGCGGGTGCGGCAAGAGCACCCTGCTCGACATCGTCGCCCTGCTGCTGCGGCCGAGCGCGGCGCGGCGGTTCACCCTCGACGTGGCGGACCACGGCCCGACCGACGTGCTCGCCCTGTGGCGGGCCGGGGCGCGCGACCGCCTCACCCGGCTGCGCGCCCGGGGCGTCGGCTACGTGCTTCAGCAGGGCGGGCTGATGCCCTTCCTGTCGGTGCGCGAGAACGTGCTGCTCACCCGGCGCGCCCTGGACCTTCCCGTCGACGGCGTGGCGGAGGGGCTGCTGGAGGAGCTGGGTATCGGCGACCTGGTGCGGCGCCTGCCGCGCCAGATCTCGATCGGCCAACGCCAGCGCGTCGCCATCGCCCGCGCCCTGGCCCACGCGCCACGCCTGATCCTGGCCGACGAGCCCACCGCGTCACTGGACCCCGCCACCGCCGACACCACCATGGACCTGCTGGTCGGCACCGCGCACCGCCACCGCGCGGCTCTGGTCGTGGTCACCCACGACCACGACCAGGCCACCCGGCACGGCCTGACGGTCGTGGCCTGCGAGCCCGGTGCCGGCGGCACCGCGATCCACCACGCCGGGAGCCGGTCATGAGCGGCCGGGCCACCCAGCTGTTCCGCCTCGCCCTGGCGGACCTGCGGGGAGAGTGGCCGGTGGCGCTTGCCCAGGCGGTGGCGATCGCCGCCGTGCTGATGCCGCTGCTGGTGCTGTTCGGCCTGCGCGAGGGCGCCGTCGGCACGCTGATCGACCGCCTCGACCGCGACCCCGCGATGCGGCTGATCACCCCCGAGGCGACCGGCGCCAACCGCTTCGGACCGGATTGGTTCGCCACCATGGCGGCGCGCCCCGACGTCGCCTTCGTCGTGCCCTCGACCCGCATGATCGCCGGGCAGGTCGACCTGCTGCGGGCACCGGAGGACGACGCGCAGGGGCGGGGCGAGGTGCGCATCTCGCTGCTGCCGACCGGCCCCGGCGATCCCGTCGCCGGGGCCGCGGCCCCCGAACCCGGCGACGTCGCCGCCGTCGCCGTCAGCGCCCGGGTGGCCGAGCGCCTGGACCTCGCCGCCGGAACGCGCGTGGTGGCCTATGTCGAGCGCACCCGCGAGGGCGCGGTGGAGCCGCTGGCGATTCCCCTCACGGTGCGCGCGGTGCTGCCGCTGGGCAGCGACGGCGGCCGCACCGCCTACGCCTCCCTGGCGCTGCTGGAGGCGATCCAGGACTACCGCGACGGCAAGGCGGTGCCGGCGCTCGGCGTGGCGGCCGGCGCCGCCGCCGCCGCGGCCGCCGACCACCCGCTGTTCCGGCTCTACGCCCGCTCGATCCGCGACGTCCAGGGCCTGGCGGCGGACCTGCAGGCGCACGGCATCGCGGTCGCCACCCGGGCCGCCGACATCGCCTCGACCATGGCCCTGGACAGCAACCTGCGGGCCATCCTGCTGATCATCTCCACGCTGTCGGCGGTCGGCTACGTCGTCGCCGTGACCGCCAGCCAATGGGGCAACCTGCGGCGCAAGCGGCGCGACTTCGCCATCCTGAACCTCGCCGGGTACGGCACGGGCTGGCTCGTCGCCTTGCCCGTCAGCCAGGCGCTGGTTCTCGCCGCCATCGGCACCCTGCTGGCGCTGGCCGGCTTCGCGGCGGTGTCCCTGGCCATCAACACCCTGTTCCACGCCTCCATCGCCCAGGGCGAAGCGGCCTGCCGCCTGTCCGCCGGAGCCCTGGCGGCGGCGGCCGGACTCACCGTCTGCGTGTCGGTGATCCCGGCCGCCGCGGTCGGCACCGGCCTGCGCCGGATCGACGTCAACGAGGAACTGCGCCATGTCTGATCGCCGCCCTCCGTCCCTCGTCTCCGGTGCCGCCCTCGCGCTCATCGCGGTGGCCGCGACCGCCCTGGCCGCCGGCTTCGGCCCGGCGGACGCGGCGGACGCGCCCAAACCGTGGGCGGAGGCCCTGTGGAACCCGCAGGCCCAGGCCGACGACCTGGTGCTGCCGATGCCGTGCGGCGGGTCCATGGCGTTCCGCAAGGTCGCCGTGCCGGGCGACGGGCCGCTGGACGACCGGCGGATCACCGTGGGAAGCCCGGAACCGCGCTTCGCCTGGTCGGAGAACTCCCGCCGCGACTGGGTGGCCGCCGGCTTCACCGACGCCGGCACCGCCAGTCTGCGCCATTTCTGGATCGGCAAGTACGAGGTCACCGGCCTTCAGTTCGCCGCCCTGGACGCGACCTGCCCGAGGGTGACCGGAGACGGGCGGCTGCCCAAGGTCGAGGTCGCCTGGTCGGAGGCCGTCTCGTTCGCCGCCACCTATTCCGGCTGGCTCGCCCGCACCGCCGGCGACCGCCTGCCGCACGAGGACGGAGCGCCAGGGTTCCTGCGCCTGCCGACCGAGGCGGAGTGGGAGTACGCCGCGCGCGGCGGCGCCGCTGTCTCCGACGAGGACTTCCTGAAGACCACCTTCCCGATGCCGGAAGGGGTGGTCCGCTACGTCTGGTTCGCCGGGTCGCAGTCCGCCAACAACGAGCTGAACGCCATCGGCCTGCTCAAGCCCAACCCGCTCGGCCTGCACGACGCGCTGGGCAACGTCGACGAGTTCGTCCTCGACCCCTTCCGCCTCAACAAGCTGTCGCGCCTGCACGGCCAGGCGGGGGGCAACACGGTCAAGGGCGGCAACTACCGCACCCCGCTGGACAGCATCCGCAGCGCCGCACGCGACGAGTTCGTGCCGGTCGACGCGTCCGGGCTGCGGCGCGCCCCGACCACCGGCTTCCGACTGGTGCTGGCGGCGCCGGCGCTGCCCAGCCGCGACCGCCTCGCCGCGGTGCGCACCGCCTGGGAGGGTCTGCCGAGCAGCACCGCCACGGCGCTGGGCGAACGCCAGGAGGACCCGGTCCAGGAGGTCGAGGTGCTGGTGCGCGCCGTCGAGGACCCGGCGCTCAAGCAGCGCATCCAGAGCCTGGCGACGGTGATCAAGGCGAACATCCAGGTGCGCAACGAGCAGCGCGACCGCGCCGCCCGCAGCGAGATCCGCGTCGGCACCTACCTCGCCCGCAAGCTGGCCGACGACAAGCGCATCATCGACATCAAGGAACAGCAGATCGCGGCGCTGGGCAGTGCCAACGAGGCGCTGCGCGAGCGCATCCGCACCTCGCTCGAGGCCGACCAGGCCTCCTTGAACTTCAACCTCAGCTACTACGTCGAGACGCTGATGCAGATCGTCGCCGAATACCCGGCGGCGCTCATCGCCTCCCAGTCGGAGCTGCTGAAGCGCGACTTCGAGGCGCGCGGCATCGCCGTCACCCGCTTCACCGACGCGGTGGTCGCCCACGCCATCGCCCTGCGCACCGACGGCAGCCTGGACCGCGACGCGGTCCTGGAGGCCATCCCCCGCCCCTAGCGTCATCCGGAGCCCCCCGAACACCAACGCACAACCGTCAGCGGAGAAACCCCATGACCGACACCTTAGAGATCCCCACGCCCGCCCGCCCGCGCTGGATGCGCGCCACCACCCTGGTGCTGGCCGGAAGCCTGGCGCTCTCCGCCTGCGCCTCGTCGAGCGGGGGCAGCGGCGCGTCGGCGAGCTGTTCGCCCCAGGACCCCAACCTGACGGCCGCGGAACGCCAGATGTGCCAGGACGCGTCGACCTTCAACGAGACGATCGCCGGCGGCGCGATGACCGGGGCGCTGGCCGGGGCGGCCATCGGCGCGCTGGCCGGGCTGTTGACGGGCGACGGCAAGGCGGTGGCTCGGGGCGCCCTGATCGGCGCCGCCGCCGGCGGCATCATGGGCGGCATCGACGGCTACATCACGGCCAAGGCCCAGGAGAACTCCAACAACCGCGTCCGGATGCTGAACTCGATGGCCGAGGACGTCGAGCAGGACAACGCCAAGCTGCAGTCCCTGGTGGCCAGTTCCAACCGCGTGCTCGCCGATTCCCGCACCCGTCTCCAGAAGCTCAACGCCGACTACAAGGTCGGCAAGGCGTCCCTCGACCAGATCGAAACGGAACGCAAGCGGCTGGAGGCGAACCGCACCCGGCTGGAAACCTGGATCGTCGACGTCCGCAAGAAGCGCGACAAGTACGTCGAGGCCGCACAGCAGATGAAGAAGGGTGGTGGCTCGACCAAGCAGCTCGACAGCGAGATCGCCAAGATGAATCAGGAGATCGCGCAGCTCGAATCGACGATCAACGGCATGAACACGGCGCTCCAGGTGCAGCGCACGTGACGCAGAAGGAGGACACCATGCGCCGATCGTATTGGACCATCGCGGCGCTGCTGGCGCTGCCGATGCTGACGCAGGGCTGCGTCAGCACCTACCTGGATCAGAAGGCCGACCTGCGGGCCGGCGGGCCGCAGATCCGTCAGGCCACCGCCCAGCAGCGGCTGACCCAGGCCCAGACGTCGAACACCAACCTCAACGACCAGATCATCTCCCTGCAGCGCGACGTCGAGCGCAACGAGCGCAAGCTCGCCGACGCGCAGAGCAACGTGTCGCAGGTCAACCGGGACATCGAGCGGGCCCGCAAGAACCAGCAGATCAGCGACGCCAAATACCGCTCGCTGAAAGCCGAAGCCGACGCCCTGGAGCGCGAGATCGCCGATCTGAGCTTTCAGATGCAGACCGCGCCGAAGGACGACGCCGCCGAGGTCGCCGCCCGGCAGCGCGAACTGGACGCGCTGGAACGCAAGCGGGCCGAGTTGGATCGCGTGCTGAAGCTGTCGATCGGCAGCTGACGGCCGCCGCCCGGGACGACGACGGCCGGCCGGCGGGCATCGCCGGACCGGCCGCCTCGATTCGCCCTTGTGTGCACCTGCGGAATGCCCTAGACCGCACCCGACACGCCGGGGGTGGACGCCCGTGCCTGCGCGCGCGCGTCCCTCCGGGACTGCCCGGCCCACACGTCTCGATCGGTTTGTTCATGCGATTTCAGCCCCTGGCGGCGGAGTGGTTCTCCAACGTCCCGCGCGACCTCCTCGCCGGCACCGTGGTCGCCCTGGCCCTGATTCCCGAGGCCATCGCCTTTTCCATCATTGCCGGCGTCGACCCCAAGGTGGGCCTCTACGCCTCCTTCTGCATCGCCATCGTCATCGCCTTCGCCGGCGGGCGGCCGGGCATGATTTCGGCCGCCACCGGCGCCATGGCGCTGGTCATGGTCGACCTCGTGCGCGACCACGGGCTGTCCTACCTCCTGGCCGCCACGCTGCTCACCGGCGCGCTCCAGATCGTCGCCGGCGCGCTTCGGCTGGGCGAGGTCATGACCTTCGTCTCGCGCTCGGTCATGACGGGCTTCGTCAACGCGCTGGCCATCCTGATCTTCCTCGCCCAGCTGCCGGAGTTCGTCGGCGCGGGGTGGGAGATGTACGCGATGGTCGCCGCCGGGCTGGCGATCATCTACCTGTTCCCGCACCTGACCCGCGCCGTGCCCTCGCCCCTGGTCTGCATCCTCGTCCTGACGGCGGTGTCCATGGCGCTGGGCCTCGACGTGCGCACCGTGGGCGACAAGGGCGAGCTGCCGGCCACGCTGCCCGTCTTCCTGCTGCCCGACGTGCCGTTCACCCTGGAGACCCTGGGCATCATCCTGCCCTATTCGCTGACGCTGGCGGTGGTCGGGCTGCTGGAATCCCTGATGACCGCCCAGATCGTCGACGACCTGACCGATTCCGACAGCGACAAGAACCGGGAATGCGCCGGCCAGGGCCTGGCCAACATCGTCGCCGGCCTGTTCGGCGGCATGGCCGGCTGCGCCATGATCGGCCAGTCCGTCATCAACGTGAAGTCCGGCGGGCGCGGCCGGCTGTCCACCCTCTTCGCCGGGGCGTTCCTCCTGTTCCTCATCCTGGTGCTGGGCGACTGGGTCCGCCAGATCCCCATGGCGGCGCTGGTGGCGGTGATGATCATGGTGTCGATCGGCACCTTCAGCTGGGCCTCGCTGAAGAACCTGCGCGACCACCCCCGCAGCTCCTCCATCGTCATGCTGGCCACGGTGGGCGTCGTCGTCGTCACCCACGACCTCGCCAAGGGCGTGCTGGTGGGCGTGCTGCTGAGCGCGCTGTTCTTCGCCCGCAAGGTGGCGCAGATCGTCCGCGTCACCTCGGAACCGTCGCCCGACGGCACGCAGCGGACCTACCGGGTCAGCGGCCAGATCTTCTTCGCCTCGTCCGGCACCTTCGTCGCCGCCTTCGACTTCCGCGAGGTGCTGGAGCGCGTGGAGATCGACCTGACGCGAGCCCATTTCTGGGACATCTCGGCGGTCTCGGCCCTCGACAAGGTGGTCTTGAAGTTCCGCCGCGACGGCACGCGCGTCGATCTGGTCGGGCTCAACGACGCCAACGCCACCCTGGTCGACAAGCTGGCCGTGCACGACAAGCCCGACGCGCTCGACCGACTGATGGGCCATTGAGGAGGCCGCCGCCATGACCACCATCCTGGCCTGCACCGACGGCTCGGTCTACGCCGCCTCGGTCTACGACCACGCCGCCTGGGCCGCGCTGCGCCTGGACGCCGGCGTGGAGGTGCTGCACGCGCTGGACCACCACCGCGAGCGGGCGGCGCTGGCCGACTTCAGCGGCAGCATCGGTGTCGACGCGCGCGAGGCCCTGCTGGAGCAGCTCACCGCCCTGGACGAGGCGAAGGGCCGCGTCGCCCAGCAGAAGGCCCGGGCCATCCTCCAGGACGCCAGCCGCCACCTGCTGGCCGCCGGCGTCGGCGACGTCGCGCTGACCCAGCGCCACGGCCCCCTGGTCGACACCCTGGCGGGGTGCGAGGAGCGGGCCGAGCTGGTGGTGATCGGCAAGCGCGGGGATGCCGCCGATTTCGCCACCCTCCATCTCGGCGCCAACATCGAGCGGGTGATCCGCGCCAGCCGCCGGCCCGTGCTGGTCGCCGCCCGCGCCTTCCAGCCGATCGAGCGGTTCCTGATCGCCTACGACGGCGGCCCCAGCGCCCGCAAGGCGGTCGAGTACGCGGCGACGCAGCCCCTCCTCAAGGGGCTGGAATGCCATGTCGTCTCGGTCGGTCCCGACGACGCGGCCCATGCCGGGGCGCTGGCCGAGGCCTGCGACCGGCTGACGCGCGGCGGCCTCGCCGTGCACGGCGCCGTGCTGCCTGGCGAGCCCGAGGAGGCACTCGCCCGGGCGGTGGCGGACCGGGCGGCGCAGCTGCTGGTCATGGGCGCCTACGGCCACTCGCGGATTCGCCAGCTGATCGTCGGCAGCACCACGACCACGGCCATCCGCACCTGCCGCGTCCCGGTGCTGATGTTCCGTTGACCCCCGCATCAATCTTCACGAAACGGTAACGCCGTTGGCGCTGAATCCCGGCACGACGGTCGCACAGCCATGGTACGGTCGCTGCAATCCCGATCGACCGACCGAGAACAGCCGCACCATGATGACTTCCGCTCCGCACATCGTCTCCTCCTACGAAGAGGCGCTCAAGAAGCTGCGTTCCAGCGTCGTGGAGATGGCTGGCGCCGCTGAGAACCAGCTCGACCGTGCGCTCACCGCACTGATCCAGCGCGACCCCGCCCTGGCCGAAGAGGTCGTCCGCGACGACGGGCGCCTGGACCGTGGTGAGCAACAGATCGACGCCGACTGCATGCGTCTTCTGGTGCTGCGGCAGCCCGTCGCCGACGACCTGCGCCAGGTCGTGGCGGCGCTGAAGGTGGCCAACAACCTGGAGCGGGTGGGCGACTACGCCGCCAACGTCGCCAAGCGGGCGACCGCCCTGGCGGCGCTGCCCGAGGTGGCGATCCCCAGCGCCCTGCCCGAACTCGGGCGTCTCGTGCGCGAGCGGCTGACCCATGTGGTCGACGCGTATGTGGAGTCCGACGCCGTCGCCGCCATGGACGTGTGGCGCCGCGACGAGGAGGTCGACGCCCTCCACACCAGTCTGTGCGAGGCGATCACCGCGGACGCCAAGGCGCAGCCCGCCGCCTTCGCCGAGCACATGCACCTTCTGTTCATCGCCAAGAGCCTGGAACGCGTGGGCGACCACGCCACCAACGTCGCCGAAGCGGTGTACTTCGTGGTCACCGGCCTCCCCATGGTCGACGACCGGCCGAAGGCCGACCTGACCAGCCAGCCGGGCGCCTGATCCGGTCCCGGCCGCCACCGGCGATCCCCTGGCGCCGTGGCCGCAGGGGATCGCCGGCGCCCGTGCCGCCCGCGTCAGTTGATCGCCACGGACTTCAGATTCTCCTGATAGTCGGCGCGGCTGGGCAGCAGGGTGATGGCGCGCTCGAACATCGCGAGCGCGTCTTCGGTCTTGCCGCGGTCGCGCAGGAACAAGCCCCAGACATTGTACAGCTCAGCGTAGTCGGGGTCGGACTCGCGGGCCTTCTTGAGAAGGTCGAGGGCCTCGGCGTCGCGGCCCAGGCCGATCAGGGAGACCGCCCACTGGGTGTAGGCCGGGGCGGTCCGGCCGCCGCCCAGATCGTGCTCCACCGTGTCGCGGAACTTGGCGGCGGCCTCCTCGAAGCTCCCCTTGGCGTTCAGCGCATTGCCCCAGTTGTAGAGGGCGAGCGAGAAATCCGGCTGCACTTCCAGAGCCTTGCGGTAGTCGACGATGGCCGCGTCGGGCATGCCCCTGCGCAGGTGGATCAGGCCCCGCAGATTGTGGACCCAGTGCAGCTCGCTCCGCGGCATCACCGCCTCGCAGTTGCGCAGCTCGCGCCAGGCGTCGGCGAAATCATCTCCGCCGTCCTCGACCGCCGTCTCGTAGTAGTAGGAAGCGACCACGTAGGGATCGATGAAGCGGGCGATGTCGATGGCCGCGCTGTGCACCAGCGCCCGCGGGTCGGTGGCGGTGACCGAGGTTTCGAACGCGCGCTTGCGGTAGTAGTCGAGACCGCGAATCGACAGCATGTAGGCGTCGTCGCGCTTCACCACGTCACCGTCGATTCGGAATTCCACCAGCCCCAGCATCTCCTGGGTGGCCAGCACCGGCTCGAGGAACTTGAAGTGGCCGGTGATGGAATCCACGGCGGATTCGCCGTCGGGCAGATGGAAACTCCGCAGATCCTTGATGGTGCGCGCCTTCCGGTTGATCGCGCGGACCTCGTCGGCGAGATGCGCGGTGAACACCTCCGGCGTGAACCCCTGATAGCTCAGGGACGGCGGCACGTCGATGTCGTGAAAGGCGATGGGGCTGGGGTCGAACACCACGGCGTATCCCAGCAACGCCGACAACGCCATAACCGGCAAAGAAATGGCCCCGAAATCCATGGATCCCCCCAAATCATCGGTTCCCGGGACGCGCCTGCATCCGGACTTAGCCACAAATGGTCCTGCGCCGCCCGAGCGCAAGCCACACCGCGCGCATCGGGCATGGGCACCGGGGCTCGGCATTCGATGGCTTTTTGAACGTTGCCGGGCCACCATGCACCGGCCGTCGTCGCGGCGGCGCAGCGAAGAGAACACGATGAGCAGGAATCAGATCGCGGTGGGCCAAGTGTATCAGGTCGCCAACGCGCTCAGGGGCCGGACCTGGCGGGTGACCGCGACGGTCACGCTGCTCGGCATCCCCCACGCCCGGGTGGTCAACACCGACGGCGAGGGGGAGATGAAGACCCTGAGCTGCCTGGTCCTGGCGGACGCGGCGTTCTACCGCCTCGTCACCGCGGCCGCGGCATAGGCCGGCCGGCCGGCGATCGCCCGCCGCCCCCTTCGGGGCGGGGGAGATCGCCCCCAGTGGGCGATCGCCTCAGTGGGTGATCGTCGGGCCGCCGGCCGGGGTGGCCGGCCCGGCCTTGGGCTTGGGGAGGTCGAGCTTGAGGTGCAATTCCTTCAGGCGTTCGACCGCGACCGCGGCGGGGGCCTGCATCAGCAGATCCTCGGCCCGCTGGTTGAGCGGAAAGGCGATGACCTCGCGGATGTTCGGCTCGTCGGCCAGAAGCATGACGATGCGGTCGATGCCGGGCGCCGACCCGCCGTGGGGCGGCGCGCCGAGCTTGAAGGCGGAGAGCATGCCGCCGAAACGGGCCTCCAGCTCCTCCGGCGGGTAGCCGGCGATCGCGAAGGCCTTGTACATCACCGCCGGCAGGTGGTTCCGGATGGCGCCGGACGACAGCTCCACACCGTTGCAGACGATGTCGTACTGATAGGCCTTGATCTCCAGCGGGTCCTTGGTCTCCAGCGCATCCAGGCCGCCCTGCGGCATCGAGAACGGGTTGTGGGAGAACACGACCTGCTTCAGGTCCTCGTCATACTCGAACATCGGGAAATCGACGATCCAGCAGAAGCGGAACGCGTTCTTCTCGATGAGGTCGAGTTCCTGCCCCAGCTTGGTGCGGGCCGCACCGGCCAGCTTGGCCGCCGCCCCGGGCAGGTCGCAGACGAAGAAGACGGCGTCGCCGTCCTCCAGGCCGACCAGGGTGCGCAGCGCGCCCTGCGCCGCCTCGGGCACGAACTTGGCGATCGGCCCCTTGCCGGCGCCGGCCTCGAACAGGATGTAGCCGAGGCCGGGCGCGCCGAGGTCCTTGGCCCAGTCGTTCAGCTTGTCGAAAAAGCTGCGCGGCCGGTCCGACACCTTCGGCGCGCGGATCGCGCGCACCACGCCGCCCTTGTCGATGGTCGCCTTGAAGGCGCGGAACGCCACGTCGTCGCGGCGGAAGATCTCGGTGACGTCGGTGATCACCAGCGGGTTGCGCAGATCCGGCTTGTCGGAGCCGTAGGTCAGCATCGCCTCCTCGTAGGGGATGCGGCGGAACGGCGCCGCGTCGACGGCCGGCATGGCGTCCCGGCGGAAGCCGCCGAACTCCTCGAAGAGCCCGTGCAGCACCGGCTCGACGGCGGCGAACACGTCGTCCTGGGTGACGTACGACATCTCGAAATCGAGCTGGTAGAACTCGCCCGGGCTGCGGTCGGCGCGGGCGTCCTCGTCGCGGAAGCACGGCGCGATCTGGAAGTAGCGGTCGAAGCCGGCGACCATCAGCAGCTGCTTGAACTGCTGCGGCGCCTGCGGCAGGGCGTAGAACTTGCCGGGGTGGTTGCGGCTGGGCACCAGGTAGTCGCGCGCCCCCTCCGGCGACGACGCCGTGAGGATGGGGGTCTGGAACTCGGTGAAGCCCTGGTCGATCATGCGGCGGCGCGCCGACGCGATGACCCGCGCGCGCAGCAGGATGTTCTCGTGGATGCGCTCGCGCCGCAGGTCGAGGAAGCGGTAGCGCAGCCGCACCTCCTCGCCGGTGTCGGCCTCCTGGTTGACCGGCATCGGAAGCTGCTCGGCCTCGCTCTGGATGGTCAGCTCCTGGATCTGCACCTCGATCCGGCCGGTCGCCATCTTGTCGTTGACGGTCTCCGCCGATCGGCTGACGACCTTGCCCGTGACCGTGATGACCGATTCCACCCGGACCCTCTCCAGCGACGCGAACGCGGGGCTGGAGGTGTCGACCACGCACTGGGTGATGCCGTAGTGGTCACGCAGGTCGACGAACAGCAGCTGTCCATGGTCGCGCTTGCGGTGGATCCAGCCGGACAGGCGAATGGTCTGCCCGGCGTCGTCGTCGCGAAGCTGGCCGCAGGTGTGGGTGCGATAGGGGTGCATGGGTCGGGATACCTTGGGAGAAACGTCGGGGAAATCGGGCGGTTCCGGCGCACAAATGGTGGCAAGAGCACACCGACGCCGGGCGAATGTCAAGCCGCGAAGCGGCCCGTCGACGCGGCGGCGCGACGCCCCGCGCTCTTGCGGCCCTTTCCCGCGCCCGCGCGGTCGTGTATGAACGGATGATGACCCTGATCACAACCACGGGCGACCTCGAGGCGTTCTGTCGCGACCTCGCCGGCGCCGACTTCATCACCGTCGACACCGAGTTCCTGCGGGAGAAGACCTATTACCCGCAGCTCTGCCTGATCCAGGTCGCCGGTCCGGGGTCGGCCGCGGCGATCGATCCCCTGGCCGACGGCATCGATCTCGCCCCCCTGGTCGCGGTGCTGAACGACCCGGGTGTGCTGAAGGTGTTCCACGCCGCGCGCCAGGACCTGGAGATCTTCTACCAGCTCACCGGGCAGATCCCCCACCCGCTGTTCGACACCCAGGTCGCGGCCATGGTGTGCGGGTTCGGCGAGAGCGTCGGGTACGAGACGCTGGTGACCAAGCTGGCCGGTGCGCGGATCGACAAGTCCAGCCGCTTCACCGACTGGTCGCAGCGCCCGCTGACCGATCGCCAGTTGCAGTACGCGCTGTCCGACGTGACCCACCTGCGCCCTGCTTTCGAGAAGCTGCACAAGCGGCTCTCCCGCACCGGGCGGGAGCAGTGGCTGGAGGAGGAGATGGCGGTCCTGACGGACCCGCGGACCTACCGGGTCGACCCCGACACCGCCTGGCAGCGCCTGAAGGTGCGCACCACCAAGCCCCGCTTCATGGCGGTGCTGAAGGAACTGGCGGCGTGGCGCGAGCGCGAGGCGCAGCGCCGCGACCTGCCCCGCGCACGGGTGCTGCGCGACGAGGCGCTGCTGGAAATCGCCGCCCACGCCCCGGCCGGGGTGGACGATCTGGCGCGCACCCGGGGCATGGGGCGCGGCTTCGCCGAGGGGCGCCAGGGCCAGGAGGTGCTCGCCGCGGTCCAGCGGGGGCTCGGCCTGCCGGAATCCGAATGGCCACGGGTCGACCCGCGCGAGGAGTTGCCGCCGGGGCTGGCGCCGGTGATCGAGTTGTTGCGGGTTCTGCTGAAGATGAAGTGCGACGAGAACCACGTCGCCAGCAAGCTGGTCGCCTCCGCCGCCGATCTCGAGGCCATCGCCGCCGACGACAACGCCGAGGTTCCCGCCCTGGCGGGGTGGCGGCGCGAGCTGTTCGGTGACGACGCGCTGGCGTTGAAGCACGGCCGGATCGCACTCGCAGTGGTCGAGCGGCGGGTGCGCATCGTCCCCACCCCCGACGCCGTACTGGCGCCCGCCGGGGACGTCGCCGCCGACGGCGGGTGACCGGGTTTTGTGTCGTACGTGGGCGTATGATCAGCGAAAAATATATTGCAATTTAGGTTCTTATTAACCACCGTTTAAGGCATCATTGAAGAAGCTGGGGGCTGCACCCTGGACGGCGGGGGCACCCGTCGTGATGGTGGGCAGCCGCCCTCAGCGGACGCGCCGCGGCGCACAGGAGTTCTGTATGAGCACGTTTCGGGGCAAGCCGCCGATGGGCAGGGACCGAGTCCGCCTCTCCACCATGGAGAAGCAGCAGGCCGTCGCCGCCGCACAGGACAAGAGACCCGAATTCGACAACGACAAACTTCTGAATCTGCTGCGGTCGGCGAAGAACGAGCTGCAGGGCATGCGGCTCATCCACATGCATCTGTCACTGTTGAAGGACAAGGACCCGACCAGCCAGATGATCGTGCGCACGATCATCCAGGAACTCGGCAGCAAGGCGTCCTTTCTCCAATCCTTCAACATTTCCAACGGCGACGTCATCGTTCTCTACAAGGGACTGAAGCTGTCCGGCGTCACCGAGGTGTGCCAGCGGGTCGAGCAGGCCTTCCTGTCGAAGACGACGCTGACGGGGCCGAATCCCTACAAGGAGTACTCCCTCTACTCGATCATGGAACTGGCGTTGAATTTCATCAACGTCATCCGCTTCGTCGAGGAGTTGCAGATCAGCGAGGCCGGCGGCGGCGCAGTCGAGACCAAGCCACCGATCACCCTCGAGGAGATGGCCAAGCTCGAACGCTCCATGCAGATGTTCGACCTGTCCCCCTTCCTGTTCAACCAGGCGGTCGCCAATCTCGACCCGGCATCCGACGACGAGATGGCCTATTACGAGCTCTACATCTCGATCAAGCTGCTTCAGGAACGGCTGTGCCCCGACTACGACCTGACGGGAAACAAGTGGCTGTTCAACTATTTCACGGCCAACCTGGATCAGTCGGTGCTGAAGGCGCTGAATCACGGCATGTCCTTCATGCGTGGACGGAAGATTGGCATCAACATCAACCTGTCCACGGTGATCTCCACCGGCTTCGTGAAGTTCGACGAGCGCCTGCCCATCGATTTCCGCGGCAGCGTCGTGCTGGAGGTCACCAAGGGCGACCTGATCGAGAATCTCCAGCTTTTCCAGGAGGTCGTCGACTTCGCCCAGGACCGGCAGTACAAGATTGCGGTCGACGGCCTCAACCCGTTCTGGGTCACCAACTTTGACCTGGAATACCTGAACGCCGACTACGCCAAGATATTCTGGTCGAACGACATGCTCGAGATGGACGCTTCGTTCGAGAAGTACTTCTTCGACCGGATCGCCGAGCAGGACCGCTGCAAGTTCATCATGGCGCGGTGCGATTCCGTGTCCAGCCTGGTCTACGCACAGAAGGCCGGCATCCGGCTCGTCCAGGGCCGTGCGGTGGACAACATCATGCGCAAGGGCGTCTCCGTGCGCGACGCCGTCAACGCCGCCAAGGGGCTGGACGGCTGACTCAGCGCTGCCGGCGGGCGTAGCGTTCCAGCACGTCGGGTCCGCACCCCCGGATCTCCCGGCGCTCGAACGCCGCCGCCGCGTCGAGGCTGGCGACCCCGAACGGGGCGACCGCGGCGGTGCCGTCGCCGCCGATCACCCGGGCCGAGCGGAACCACTCCAGGCGGTCGACCACCCCGGCGCGCAGGAGAGAGGCCGCGAGGGTGGCCCCCCCCTCCACCAGCACCCGGGTGAGGCCCCGCCCCGCCAGGACGGCGCCGGCCCGCCGCACGTCGGGCATTCCGGCGGCGTCCGGCGGCAACGGCAGCACCTCCACGCCGCAATCGGCGAAGGCCTGGACGCGCAGGGCGTCGGCGTCGTCACGGGTGATCACCCAGGTCGGCACCGCCGCCGCGGTGGCCACCAGGCGGCTGGTCAGGGGCAGGCGCAACCGGCTGTCGACGACGATGCGGACGGGCGAGCGATGGCCCAGGCCGGGCAGCCGGCACGTCAGGTCGGGGTTGTCGGCCAGCGCGGTGTTGATGCCCACCATGATGGCGTCGTGCCCGGCGCGCAGCCCGTGACCCCACGCCCGGGCCCATTCCCCGGTGATCCATTTGGACTGGCCGCTGTGGGTCGCGATGCGCCCGTCCAAGGTGGTGGCGAGCTTGAGCGTGAACAGCGGCCGGTCGTGCAGGATGCGGGTGAAGAAGCCGCGGTTGAGCTCGTAGGCCTCCTCCGCGCACAGGCCCACCTCGACCGGCACCCCCGCCTCGCGCAGCCGCCGCACGCCGCTGCCGGCGACGCGCGGGTCCGGGTCTTCGCAGGCCACCACGACGCGGCCCACCGCCGCCGCCAGCAGGGCCTCGGTGCAAGGCGGCGTCTTGCCGAAATGGTTGCACGGTTCCAGCGAGACATAGGCGGTGGCACCCGCGGCCGCGGCCCCGGCGCGGCGCAGCGCCTCCGTCTCGCCATGGGGGCGGCCACCCGGCTGGGTCCAGCCGCGGCCGACCACCGTGCCCGCCCGGACCAGGACGCATCCCACCGCCGGATTCGGCCACACCGCCCCCAGGCCGCGGCCCGCAAGGGCGAGGGCGGCCCGCATGTGTCGGTGGTCATCCTGGTCGAACGGCATCGCTTCGGCTCCCCGCCGGGGCGTCCTGCGGCTGCGGGCCGGCGGGGGTCCGCCGCGCCTCAGCCTTCCTGGTGCTCGGGGGCCAGCTGGCCGACGAACTGGTTGAAATCGGCGGCCTCGCGGAAGTCCTTGTAGACCGAGGCGTAGCGGATGTACGCGACCTGATCGAGGGCCTGCAGGGCGTTCATCACCATCTCGCCGATCTGCTTCGACGGGATCTCGCTCTCGCCCGAGGATTCGAGCTGCCGGACGAGGCTGTTGACGATGCGGTCGATGCGGTCAGCGTCGATCGGCCGTTTGCGGGCCGCGATGCGCATCGAGCGCAACAGCTTCTCACGGTCGAAGGGTTCGCGCTGCCCGGCGCTCTTGACCACCGTCAGTTCGCGCAGCTGCACGCGCTCGAAGGTGGTGAACCGCGCGCCGCACCCCGCGCAGAAACGTCGCCGCCGGATGGCCGAATTGTCCTCGGTCGGGCGCGAGTCCTTGACCTGGGTGTCTTCGTGTCCGCAGAACGGGCAACGCATGGGCCGGGGATCTCCCTGAAGTGGGCCGGGACCCGCCCCGTCGGCGCGGGCCCGGCGTGACGCCTCACAGCGTGGGGTAGATGGGGAAGCGGCGGCACAGCTCGCGCACCCGTTCGCGCATCGCCTGCTCCACCGCCACGTTGTCGCCGGAGTTGCTGGCGGCCAGGCCGTCCAGCGTCTCGACGATCATCTGGCCGACCTGTTCGAACTCGGCGGTCCCGAAGCCGCGGGTGGTGGCCGCCGGGCTGCCCAGGCGAACGCCCGAGGTCACCATCGGCTTCTGCGGGTCGAAGGGAACGCCGTTCTTGTTGCAGGTCATGCCGGCGTGCTCCAGGCTCGCCTCCCCCGCCTTGCCCGTCAGGTTCTTGGGGCGCAGGTCGACCAGCACGATGTGGCTGTCGGTGCCGCCCGAGACGATGTCGAGGCCGCCGGCGATCAGCGTCTTCGACAGGATGCGGGCGTTGTCCAGCATCGCCTGGGCGTAGACCTTGAAGTCCGGCCGCAGCGCCTCGGCGAAGGCCACCGCCTTGGCGGCGATGACGTGCATCAGCGGCCCGCCCTGGAGGCCGGGGAAGACGGCGGAGTTGATCTTCTTGGCGATCTCCTCGCTGTTCGTCAGCACCATGCCGCCGCGGGGGCCGCGCAGGGTCTTGTGGGTGGTGGTGGTCACCACGTCGGCGTGCGGCAGCGGGTTGGGATAGGTGCCGCCGGCGACCAGACCCGCGTAGTGGGCCATGTCGACCATGAAGTACGCCCCGACCTCGTCGGCGATCGCCCGGAACCGCTGGTAGTCCAGGGTGCGCGGGTAGGCCGAGCCGCCGGCGATGATCAGGCGCGGCTTGTGCTCGCGCGCCAGCCGCTCGACCTCGTCGAAGTCGATGAGATGGTCGTCGCGCCGCACCCCGTACTGAACCGCCTTGAACCACTTGCCCGACAGGTTCGGCGGGGCGCCGTGGGTGAGGTGACCGCCAGCGGCCAGCGACATGCCGAGCACGGTGTCCCCCGGCTGCAGCAGGGCCAGCAGCACCGCCTGATTGGCCTGGGAGCCGGAGTTGGGCTGGACGTTGGCGAAGGCGCAGTCGAACAGCTTGCACGCACGCTCGATCGCCAGCCGCTCGGCCACGTCGACGAACTCGCACCCGCCATAGTAGCGGCGGCCGGGATAGCCCTCCGCGTACTTGTTGGTCATGACGGAGCCCTGGGCCTCGAGGACCGCGGTGGAGACGATGTTCTCCGACGCGATCAGCTCGATCTGCTCCTGCTGGCGCAGCAGTTCGTCGCGCACGGCGCCGGCAAGCTCGGGGTCGGTCTCCGCCAGGGTGGCCGAGAAGAAGCGGCCGATCTCGGCGGTGGCGGTGGTGGGGGCGGACATGGGACGGATTCCTTTCAACTCGAACGGCGGCACGCCTTCCTCAACCCAGCTTGGCGACCCGCCGGCTGTGGCGTTCGCCCCCGGCGAAATCGGTTGTCAGGAACGCGGTGAGGCAATCCCTGGCGATCTCCGGGCCGATCACCCGCGCCCCGAGGGCGAGGACGTTGGCGTCGTTGTGCTCGCGCGCCAGGCGGGCCGAGGTCGGTTCGGCGCACAGGGCGGCGCGCACATCCTTGTGGCGGTTGGCCGCGATGCTGATACCGATACCGGTGCCGCAGATCAAGACACCTCGCTCGGCCCGCCCGTCGCGCAGCGCCGCGGCCATGGCGTCGGCGAAATCCGGATAGTCGACGGACTCCGGCCCGTGGGTGCCGAGATCCACGGTTTCGTAGCCCAGCCCCGCAAGGTGGTCGCGCAGCTCCGCTTTCAAGGTAAGGCCCGCATGGTCCGAGGCCAAGGCGACGGTCTTCACGTTCATGACACCCACTCTGCTTGCCAAGGCGACGGCCGATCGCCCCCGCCCCACGGCCAGCCGCCAGCATCGCGTGGAACGAGGCCGGACGCCCGGTCCCGGTGGGAAACTACCAGATGTCGGTGCCGATCACCAGTTCGACACAAGGCCGGCACCACGCCGGCGGGCCGCCGACTCGCCCGCGGCGGCGGCGGACCGCCCCGCCCGGCCCCCCGCGGGTCGGGTGCGCCACGCCACGGCCCCGGAGCGCGCCGGCGAAACCGTCATCGCACAATCAACCAAAAGACGACAAAACCCCCACCATACGCATAGTACGGAGTAAGCGATTTCGCCGATTCGTATCGTGGCGCCGGAGTCGCCCAGTCGCGCCACCGGAATTTTTCCATCTTGGTGATTGCAAGACACTAGACAAGGCGCACTGTTGCCGCCGAGGTCGCCCGTCCGAACGGATTTCAGCCAAGCCTAATTTTCCCGCTCTGGGCCAGTTCTGGCACCAACAAATAACGCAACGCCGACCTTGTCGGTTTTATATTGACACCCAAATCATGGTGTGCAACGTGGTTGCTAGGATCAAAAACGAAAAATCCAGGACACTAGGCAATGAGTGACCCGCTCCGTTCCGATGTTCCCGACAATGCGATGCTGCGCATGACCGCAGACATCGTCTCGGCCTACGTCAGCAAGAATGTCCTGCCGACGCAGCAGATTTCCGAGGTGATCACCACCGTCTTCTCATCCCTGACCGGGCTCAACAACGGCGCGCAGGACACGCCGAGCGAGCCGCTGAAGCCGGCGGTGCCGATCCGCAAATCGGTCACGCCGGAGTACATCGTGTGTCTGGAGGACGGCAAGAAGCTGAAGATGCTGAAGCGCCATCTCCGGTCCACCTACAACATGTCGCCCGACGAGTACCGGGCGCGCTGGAACCTGCCGGTGGACTACCCGATGGTGGCGCCGAACTACGCGGCGCAGCGGTCGGAGTTCGCGAAGCGAATCGGCCTGGGCCGCACCGCCAGTCGGCAGACCCGCCGCAAGGCCTCCTGAGGGGCCTGGCGGGGCACCTCCCGAACCGGCGCGCGGGTGGGGCCGCCAGTCCCGCCGCCCCCGCCGCCGCTCCCGCCACCGCGGCGTCGGGCTGCCGACGGGGCGCGGCCGCCGGCGGCGCTCCGCCGCGGGGCCCGTTCACGGCTCGCAGGTCCGGCCTCCGGAGAGCCGGCAATTGAACAATTCGACGTTGCGGGTCAGCTCTTTGCCGGTGGCCGTGCTCTCGTCGTTGAGGCACTGGAGGTAGGCCATGGTGCGCTCCACATAATCCTTCGCCTCGAACTGGCAGCTCTGCATGCGGTCCGCGCTGACGAAGGTCGTCGCGTCGTCCATGCAGCCGGGCATGCCCGGCTTCAGACAGATGTAGGTGTTGGCCGGGGCGGCGACCGCGCTTGCGGCCAGCCAAGGGAGCATCAGTGCCACGGCGGGAAGTCCCGCCATCCTCACGAAGCGCATGCTGTCCTCGCCGGGGAATGGGAAGGGGCCGACGGCATGGACCGGCCACGCCGGTCCGTCCTGTCGGTCGTGCCCCTGTCTACCCGGCCCGGCGGCGGCGCGCCAGAGCCACCTGCCGCACCCGCCCGCCGCGCCGCCGCATGGCCCGGCCGCCGGGGACGGGCTCAGCGCTTCGCGCCACCCGCCTGCTGGCGCTGCAGGACATAGCGCAATTTGTTGATCGCGGTCCGCCGCAGCAGCTCCCGGCTTCCCGTCGCCGGCCCCGACACCGAGACCTCGGTCGCGGTCGCGGGATCGATGGCGCTGACTTTCAGGTAGTTGCCCACCCGCACGTACTCCAGCAGGACGTCGTTTTCGTCGAACACGGGCATGTGGCTGTCGCTCCATCCGGGGCCCGGCAGCACCCCTCGCGCCGCCCCCTCGTTCCCAGTATACTGCGGCGACCGGCCGGCGCGCGACCCATCGGTTCGCCCCGCCCCATGACCGCCACGCTCGACAGGAGATCCCGCGCATGGGCGCCCGCCTCCGCCCGCCATCCCTGCTGCTGGCCGCGCTTCTCGCGGCGACGGCCCTGCCCGCCCCGGCCGCCGAGCCGGCACCGGGCGCACCACCGCCATCGGTGCGCATCCGGCCGCTGTTCGTGCCCGTCATCAACGCCGGACGGCTGGAGAAGTACAACCAGCTGGAGGTCACCCTGGAGTTGGCGGATCCCACCAAGCTCGGCGAGGCGCTGGCGGCCATGCCGCGCCTGCACGACGCCATGCTGACGCTGGTCTACGACGCGGTCGACGAGGGATGGATCATCCGCGGCAACATCGCCAACGCCACCGCGTTCCGTCAGCGCATCGACGGGACCATCGAAAAGATCCTGGGCGAGCACGTCATCGACCGTGTGCTGATCACCCCGGTCGCACGCCAGGCCCCCTGGCCCTGACCCGCTGGCCCTGACCGGCTGCCCCTGACCCGCCGGCCCCCGCTCAACGGTCCTGGAGCACCAGAACCACGAGTTCCTTCGGGCCGTGCACGCCGAAGGCGAGGGTCTGTTCGATGTCGGCGGTCTTCGACGGGCCGGAGACCAGGACCACGTTGGTCGGCATGCGCCGCGCCCAGCCGTCGGCCGCGACGACCTCCGCCAGGGTGTCGCGCACCGCCGACGCGGCCACCAGGGCGACGTGCAGCGGTGGCAGCAGCGACATCAGCCGCGGCTCGTCCGGCGTGGGCCACAGCACCAGGGTGCCGGTCTCCGCGATGGCGCCCAGGGTTCCGGTCACCGCGGCGTCCACCTCGTGGATCAGGACGTCCTTCATCGCCTCCACCGGGCGGTCGTAGGGCACCAGGACGGGCCCGTCGGCCCGGTCCGCCCACGCCGCGGCGAGCGTCCGGCCCGCCTCCGCGGCCGGCCCGCACAGCAGCCGCCGCACCCCCTTGGCATCGAGGATGGCCCGCAGCCGATCCGGCCAGGTGGCGGCGTCGACGGCGTGCACCTCGCCGCGCCACGCCTCCATCATGCTGCAGAATCGCGCCACCCGGCCCTCACCGAAGGTGGGCGGGGTCCAGGGCGGGTGCGCCGGCGGCTGCGACACCGGGGCGGCCCGCAGGCGGGCGAGGATGGCGTGGCGGGCGTCAGGCATCGTCGAATCCCCGGTCACGGGCGAGGTCGTGCAAGGTGCGCCGGGCGAAGCGCGGCCGGCTGCGGACCGACGTCCATTGGCGCAGCGGCGGCAGGCCGGCGGGGATCAGGTGGCCGGTGCGCGCCAGCAGGCGCCCGGCCAGGCGGTAGAGCCGGGGCGACTGGACGAGGCGCCGCCACCCGGCCCAGGCCAGCGCCTCCAACGGGGCGCGCTTGGCCCCCGCCCCCTTCACCGCGGGGCTGTCGGACGGCCGCACCGCCTCGCGGCGCAGGCGCACGAGGATGTCGGCGATGGGGATCTGCACCGGACACACCTCGACGCAGGCGTTGCACAGGCTGGAGGCGTGGGGCAGGTCGCCGGCGACGTCCAGTCCCGCCAGCTGCGGCGTCAGGATCTTGCCGATCGGGCCTGGGTAGACCGCGTCGTAGGCGTGGCCGCCGACCCGCGCATAGACCGGGCAATGGTTCATGCAGGCGCCGCAGCGGATGCAGCGCAGGGTGTCGCGCAGCTGGGCGTCGGCGTAGACCCGTGAGCGTCCGTTGTCGAGCAGGACGAGATGCACCGCCTCCGGGCCGTCCTTCTCGCCCGGCCGGCGCGGGCCGCTGATCATGTTGACGTAGGTGGTGACGGCCTGGCCGGTGGCCGAGCGGGGCAACAGCGCCAGCAGCGGGGGGATGTCGTCCAGGGTTTCCACCAGCTTCTCGATGCCCATCACCGCGATGTGCAGGGGCGGCAGGGTGGTGGACAGCCGGCCGTTGCCTTCGTTCTCCACCAGCACCAGGGTGCCGGTCTCGGCGACCGCGAAGTTGACGCCGGACAGCCCGGCGTCGGCCGCCGCGAAGGTGGTTCGCAGCACCCGGCGCGCCGCCGCGGTCAGCTCGGCCACGTCCTCGGTGTAACCGTGCCCCGCGATGTGCCGGGTGAACAGCCGCGCGATGTCCGCCTTGTTTTTGTGGATGCACGGCATCACGATGTGGCTCGGCGCTTCGCCGGCCAATTGGATGATGTACTCGCCAAGGTCCGATTCCACCGCGGTGATGCCGTGCCGCGCGAGGTGGGCGTTGAGGTGCATCTCCTCCGACACCATCGACTTGCCCTTCACCAGGGTGCGCGCGCCGGCGGCCTGCAGGATGTCCAGCACGATGCGGTTGGCCTCGTCGGTGGTCTCTGCCCAGTGGACCTGGATGCCGTTGCTCCGGCAGCGCTCCTCCAGCTGCTCCAGCAGATCGGGCAGGCGGGCCAGCACACGGCGCTTGATGGCGCTGCCGCGGGCGCGCAGCGCATGCCACGCCTCGGGGTCGGGGAACTGATCGGCCCGCTTGGCCATCAACCCGTCCATCGCCCTGCGGAAATTGCCGCGCAGACCGGCGTCGCCCAGCGCCATGCGCGCGCGGGCGGCGAAATCCCCATCAGCGGCCATGGCAGCGCTCCATCAGGAACTCGGCGATGTGGCGGGCGCGCACCGGCGTGCCCGCCTTCTCCATGGCGCCGGCGATGTTCATCAGGCAGCCGCAGTCCCCGGTCAGCAGGACCGCCGCGCCGGTGCCGACCACGCTCTCGACCTTGTCGGCGACCATGGCACCGGACACCTCCGGCTGGCGCACCGAGAAGGTCCCGCCAAAGCCGCAGCACTCGCGCTCCCGCGGGTTCTCCACCACCTCGACGTTGGCCAAGCCCCGCAACAGGCGCTTGGGTTCATCGGTAACCCCCATTTCCCGCAGGGAATGGCAGGACGGATGCCAGGTCACCCGCACCGGCGTGCCCTGGTCCTCCAGCCGCACGTCGAGGACATGGACCAGGAACCAGGTCAACTCGCAGACCCGGGCCGCGAAGGCCTCGGCCTCGGCACGGTCGGGCTGGTCGGCGAAGAGTTCCGGGTAGTGGACCCGCATCATGCCGGCGCAGCTGCCCGACG
Organism: Azospirillum sp. NS33; assembly: GCF_059703765.1. NCBI lineage: Bacteria > Pseudomonadati > Pseudomonadota > Alphaproteobacteria > Rhodospirillales > Azospirillaceae > Azospirillum > Azospirillum sp. NS33. The sequence goes on from NZ_BAAKJB010000018.1 coordinate 143,484, forward strand.
GCACCACGATCGGCCAGGGTTCCGGGAAGGCGCGGAACTGGGCGCGGGCGGCGGCGCGCGCCTCCTCGTGAAGCCCGCTGTTGCGGGCGGGCTGCCCGCAACAGCTCTGGCCCTGCGGGAAGACGACGCGCAGCCCCTGCCGGCGCAACAGCTCCATGCCGGCCAACCCGGCCTCGGGATAGAACAGGTCGACCAGGCACGTGGCGAAGACATAGACCGTGTCCGGCCGTGCGGCCGGAGTCGAGGTTGTGTCCGGCCGAACGGCCGGGGTCGAGGCGGTGTCCGGCCGCGCGGCCGGCGGCGTGGGGGGTCCGGGCATGGCAGGCCTTCGCTCGGGAACGCTGTTCGATGGATAAGTTTTTTTACCATGTTCGTCAACCGAACAGTATCAAAGCACCGCGGCCGACCGATGGACAGCCGGCCGGACGCTCCGTAGGATCGCGGCAGCGGACGGGGCAGCAGCGGAAGCGGCGCATGCGCGAGGCGGTGAAACCCAAGGCGGCGGACGTGATCGCCGGTCACATCGAAACGCTGATCCTGGAGGGGGCGCTGCGGCCGGGCGAGCGCCTGCTGGCCGAGCGCGACCTGGCCGAGCGGTTCGACGTCTCCCGCCCGACCCTGCGCGACGCGCTGCAGAAGCTGGAGGCCAAGGGGCTGCTGAGCGCCGGGCGCGACGGCACGCTGGTGGCGGACATCGTCGGCCCCGCGCTGTTCGCCCCCCTGGCCGCACTCCTGGAATCCCATCCGGAGACGACCTTCGACTACCTGGAGTTCCGGCGGACCGTGGACGGGCATGCGGCCCGCCTCGCCGCGCACCGCGCCACCGGCGTCGACCGTCAGGCCCTGGCGGCGGTGTTCGAACGCATGGAGGCGGCCCACGCCCTGGACGATCCCGGCGAGGAGGCCGAGGCGGACAGCGATCTGCACCTGGCGATCTACGAGGCCACCCACAACGTGGTCCTGCTGCACGTGATGCGCGGACTGTCGGCGATGCTGCGGCGGGGTGTGTTCTACAGCCGCACACGACTCTACACGCGGCCCGGCACGCGGGCCTTGCTGCTGGCGCAGCACCGGGCGATCCACGACGCGGTCATCGCCGGAGATGGCGATTCCGCGGCCCGGGCGGCCGAGGAGCACATCGCCTACACGCTGGACACCGTCCGCGAGATCCGCGACGAGGAGGCGCGCCTCGAGGCCTCGCTGCGCCGCCTGGGCCGGGGCGACCTGGTCGCCGGTCCGCGCCGTTGAGCGGCGTGAGTCACATCAACGCCCGCACCGGGGGGGCGGGCGCAAACACCAGCGCCCGCACCGGGGGGTGCGGGCGTTGGTGATGGTGAAGAGGGTGTGATCGTGTGTGTGCGCCGTGGTGACCTGGCGGCGACCTACTCTCCCACGTCTTAGGACGCAGTACCATTGGCGCTGAGGGATTTCACGGCCGAGTTCGGGATGGGATCGGGTGTTTGAGCCCTCGCCATGACCACCAGGTCACCGCGGCGCACACGCGCTCTTTTGGAGCGCAGGATCGGGTGTGAAAGTGACGTTGGTGTCTTGCGGCGGTGTTGGTCTTGGTCGGGCTTGCTGCTGCGCGCGACGAAGCGCACGAGCGATCAAGCCGATCGAGCGATTAGTAAGGCTTAGCTTCACGCGTTGCCGCGCGTCCACATGCCTCCTATCGACGTGATGGTCTATCACGGCTCTCGGGGAATGCTTGTTTGG
>NZ_BAAKJB010000019.1:0-144283 GCF_059703765.1 Azospirillum sp. NS33
GAAGCCGGGGGCGTGGGCGGTGATGGAGGAGATGGTCTCGGTGTCGGCGTCCAGCACGCCGCCCTTGGCGGCGCGCTCGCGCTTCAGCAGCTCGGCCACCGTGTCCCACAGGCTGCGCGTGCGGGTGGTCGGGCCGGCCAGGAAGGTGGCGTCGCCTTCATAGGGGGTGACGTTGCGGACGATGAAGTCGCGCACGTTGACGTCGTGCTGCCACGACCCCCCGGCGAATCCACGCCAGGGCTGGGGCGCCGTTTCCGGCGAAGCGACGAGCGGTTCCGTCAACAAGGTGTCCATGATCGTAGCTTTCCCGTTTCGCGAGGGTGCCGCCGCCCCGATGGCGGCGGCCCCTCCGTGTCGAAAAACCTTGGTCTCTAAGCTCTGCGCTCTCACTCGGCCGGGGTGGCGGCGACGGGGAGGCTGTCGGGCTGGATGGCCTTGAGCATCTCGCGCCACTTCCGCATGGCCGCCCCCAGTATGACGAAACCCAGGGTCAGCATGATGATCGAGATCAAGGCATTGAACACGCTGTAGCCCTTCGCCAGCGGATTCAGATAGACGTTGGCGATCATCCAGTACCCGGCGTAGTTCACGGTGACGAAGAGGTATGCCAGGGGGACAAGGCAGGTCAGCATGTAGGCGCGGCGCTGCGAGATCCGCAGAATGACGGTGGCGCCGATGATCAGGCCGACGGAGGCCATGAGCTGGTTGGACACCCCGAACAACGCCCACACCGAGTTGATGTCGCCCGAGGTGAGCAGGTAGCCCCAGGCCACGCAGGCCAGCGCGCTGGCGGCGAGCACGCCGGGGGTCCAGTCGAGGCGCTTCAGGGGAGCGTAGACGTCGCCGCCCAGGTCCTGGATCAGGTAGCGCGCCACGCGGGTGCCGCTGTCCACCGCGGTCAGGATGAACACCGCCTCGAACATCACCACGAACTGGAAGAAGTAGGCGGCCAGGGTGTCGAACCAGGGAATGCGGGTGAAGATCTCGGTCATGCCCACGGCCAGGGTCACGGCACCGCCGGTGCGGCCGTAGAGGTCGAGGCCGATGGCTTCGCTGAGGCGCGGCAGGTCGACCACCTCCATGCCCAGGCCGGCGAAGGCCGCGGGGGCGGAGTTGATGGCGAAGTAGTCGGCGGGGTGGAGGGCGGTGGCGGCGATCAGCGCCATGACGCCAACCAGGCATTCCGCCAGCATGCCGCCGAAGGCCACGGGACGGATGTCGCTCCACTTGTCGATCAGTTTGGGCGTGGTGCCCGAGCCGATGAAGGCGTGGAAGCCGGAGATGGCACCGCAGGCGATGGTGATCGAGATGAAGGGCCACACCGGGCCGCTCAGCACCGGGCCGCCGCCGTGGATGAACTCGGTCAGCGCGGGGAAGCGGATCTCCGGGTTGATGAAGACGACGCCGACCACCAGGGCGCCGAACACGCCGATCTTCATGAAGCTGGAGAGGTAGCCGCGCGGCGTCAGCAGCATCCACACCGGCAGGGCGGTGGCGAAGAACGCGTAGACCGGCAGGGCGATGGCGACGGTGTCGGCGTGCAGGGTCAGCCAGCTGCCCAGCAGCGTGCCTTCCAGATACGGGCCGAGGAAGACCGAGGCGGCGATGGCGCCGACGCCGACATAGGTGGCGCCCTTGGAATGGCCGCTGTAGCGCTCGTAGAGGCCGAGCGCGATGGCGATCGGCACCGTCATGAAGACGGCGAAGGTGCCCCAGGCGTTGCGCTCCAGCGCGTGCACCACGACCATGGACAGGCCGGCCATGGTGATGGTGATGATGAACAGCATGGCCAGGCCCGTGCACCAGCCGGCGACGGGGCCGAGCTCGGCCTTGGCCACCTCCGACAGGGACTGGCCCTTGTGCTTCATGGAGGCGAACAGCACGACCGTGTCGTGCACCGCACCGCCGATCACCACGCCCACCAGCAGCCAGACGAAGCCGGGGAGGTAGCCGAACTGGGCGGCGAGGACCGGACCGACCAGCGGGCCGGCGGCGGCGATGGCGGCGAAGTGCTGGCCGGCGGTGACCCACTTCTTCGTCGGAACGTAGTTGCGACCGTCCTCCAACGCGTGGGACGGGGTCACTTCCGAATCGTCGGCACGGAGCACCTTGCGCACGAAGAAGATACCGTAGAAGCGGTAGCAGATGGCGAGGATGCAGAGTGTCGCGATCACAAACGTAATGGCGTGATCCATGACGGCTCTCCTGGATAGGAACTGCCGTCACGGTAGGAGTATCCACACCCTCCGTGGGGTCGGATCGGGCGAGCGGTCGGATCGGGCGGGCGAGCGGTCGGCGCCGGGGGGCGAGCGGCGGCACCCCCCACGACGCTCAGAACGGCAGCTTGGCGGGGTAGGTGCCGGCGCCCAGCTCCAGGCCGCGGCAGCGCTGCCAGATCCGGCCATAGGCGGCGGACAGGCGGCCGACCTGGGACTCGGAGCGGGCGATGTGGGGGGCGATCTGGGCGTGGGCCTCGGCGATCTCCCCCAGCAGGGCGTCCTCGTCGATGCGGGTCAGCCGGCCGTCGCGCATCACCGGCTCGCCGTCCACGAACACGGTGTCGAGGCCGGCCCCGGTCTCGTTGTAGACGAGCTGGCGCAGGGGATCGTTCAGCGGCACGAAGGGGATGCGGTCGAGACGCCACACCGTCAGGTCGGCGGTCCGCCCCTCCTCCACCGCGCCCAGGGAGTCGCCGAAGCCCAGGGCCCGCGCCCCGCCCATGGTGCCGGCGTGCCAGGCCTCCTCGGCGCCGATCCAGCGTTCGTGGTCGTCGCCGCGCAGCTTGTGCACCAGCGCCGTGGTCGACACCGTCTTCAGCATGTGCACGGTCTCGATCGACCCGCAGCCGTCGGTGCCCAGGCTGACGTTCACCCCGGCGTCCAGCAGGGCGCGCAGGGGGGCGAGGCCGGAGCCGAGCTTCAGATTGCTGTTGGGGTTGTGCTGCACGGTGGCGCCCGACGCCGCCAGCCGCTCGATCTCGCCCGGCGTCAGCCACACCGCGTGGATCACCGTGGTCTTGGGTTTCAGGATACCCAGGCGGTCGAGGTGCTCCAGCATGGTGCAGCCGTAGAGCAGCGGGCCGCTCACCGCCTGCAGGCGGGTCTCCTGCACATGGGTCATCAGCGGCAGGTCGAACTCGTCGGCGAAGGCGCGCATCTCCAGCAGGAACTCGTCGGTGCAGCGCTGCGGCGCCGACGGCGCCACGATGCAGCCGACGCGGTCGCGGGCGGGGTGGTGGTCGCGCGCCAGCTCCCGCACGAAGGCCGTCACCTCGGCCACCGGGGTGCGCGGCGTGCCGTCCAGCTCGGCCAGCAGCTCCGGCTCGAACTCCTCGTCCACGAAGGGCATGGCGCGGAAGAACGGCTTGTCGAACAGGGTGACCCCGACCAGGGCGCGGATGCCGGCGTCGCGGTAGGCCTGGAACGCCGCCGCCACGTGGTTGCGGTGGAGGATCGGGCTGGCGTTGAGGTCGTCGACGATGGTGGTCGCGCCCGAGCGCAGCGCCTCGATGGCGCCGACCAGGGTGCGCAGGTAGACTTGGCGCGCCGTCAAAGGGATGGGGTCGAGCGGGCGGACGTTGTTCATCCACAGCTCCAGCGGCACCCGGTCGTAACGGCCCTTGTGGTAGTGCTCGTGGCTGTGGTGGTGGCCGTTGATGAGGCCGGCCGCCACCAGGCGGTGGCGGGCGTCGATCACCGTGCCCACCGGCGGCGCGCTGCCGGCCGGGCGGATCGCGGCGATCCGCGTGCCCTCGATGACGATGTCCACCGGGCCGTCGCTGGCCCGCGCCTCCGGTCCGATGAGGGCGGTCGCCCCCGTCAACGTCCAAGCCGCCATGATGCCCGTTCCACAGAATTCGGAAATGACGAGGGGACGGCGCGCCGGGCGCCGCCCCCGTGTGTGCGTGCGCTCCGCCTCAGCCCGGCAATTTGCCCAGCGACACGTACAGCGCCCTCAGGGTCTCGCGCTCCTGCTCCAGGGTCTTGGCGAAGACGTCGTGGGGCTGGAAGTCGATGCGGCTGTTGATGCGCCCGACCAGCCGCAGGAAGCCCTCGTCCTTGACCAGCTCGGCGAAGCCGTCGGACAGGCGCTTCACGCGCTCGTCGGGCGTGCCCTTCGGCACCAGGGCGCCCAGCCAGAAATGCCAGACGATGGGCGCGCCGGCCTCGGCGCAGGTGGGGACGTCCTTGAAGCCCTCCCAGCGCTGGGTGTCGGCGACGCAGATCGGCTTCACCGCGCCCGACGCGATGTGCTCGCCCACCACCGTGGGCAGCCCGGCGTAGGCCATGGTGTTGCCGCCGAGAAGCTGGGTGATGGCCGGACCGCCGCCCCCGAACTCGATCCCTTTCATCGTCGTGCCCGTCTCCTTCTTCAGCATCTCGAAGGCGACGTAGGTCAGGCCGTTGACGTTGTCGGAGCTGTAGACCAGCCCGTCGGGGTTGGCCTTGGCGTAGGCGACCATGCCCTTGAGGTCGGCGAAGGGGGCCTCCTTGCCGGCCACGAACACCGCGGGGGCGTAGTTGATGCGGGCCACCGGGATGAAGTCGCCGGCGGTGAAGGGAAGCTGCTCCACCTGCGGGCGCAGGCTGATGATGGTGGGGTCGCCGAACAGCACGGTGTGGCCGTCCGGCTCGGCCTTCGCCACCTCGGCGGTGCCGACCACGCCGCCGCCGCCGGCCCGGATGATGGAGATCATCGGCTGGCCGAAGAAGGGCTCCGCGGCGGTGGTGATGATCGCCGCGTGCAGCGACGTGGCGCCACCCGGCGGGTAGGGCGTCACGAAGCGGATGGGCTTGGACGGGAACTCGTCGGCGGACACCGCCGGAGCGCCGAGGGTCGACGCCAGCAGGACACCGGCGGCCAGAAGTCGGAACGTCACTTGAACCTCCACTGCGCTTGGAAAAGGCGGGGCAGGCTCCGGCCGCGCAGGGCCGAGCCAAGGATGGTGAGGACGGCGAGCGCCAGGATGCCGGCGGCGATGGGGCGCTCGGCGAAGATGGCCAGGCTGTTGTCGGACAGCATCATGGTCTGGCGCAGGCTGTTCTCCAGCCCCGGCGCCAGGAGCAGCCCGATCACCAGGGGCGGCACCGGCACGCCGGTCTTGCGCATGAGGTAGCCGGCCGCCCCGCCGGCCACCATGACGTAGACGTCGAACAGGCTGGAGTTGACGGCGAAGGCGCCGGCGACGCAGAGGATGGTGACCGCCGGGAACAGCAGCCCTTCCGGCAGCGTCGTGATCCGCGGCAGCCAGCGCACCGCCAGCAGGCCGATGCCCAGCAGCATCAGGTTGGTCACCAGCAGGATGGCGAAGAGCCCGTAGACGGTGGCGCCGTGGCTCTGGAACAGCATCGGCCCGGGGGTGAGCCCCTGGGCCATGAAGGCGCCCAGCAGCACCGCGGTGACGGTGTCGCCGGGGATGCCGAAGACCAGCAGCGGCACCAGGGCGGCGGGGCAGACCGCGTTGTTCCCGGCCTCCGCCGCGGCCAGCCCCTCCAGCGAGCCGCGCCCGTACTCCTGCGGCCGCCGGGACCGGCGCTTGGCGATGCCGTAGGCGATCCAGCAGGAGATCTCCGCCCCCAGCCCGGGCAGGGCGCCGATGAAGGCGCCGATGCCGGATGAGCGGACCAGGGTCGGCACGGTGGCGCGGAACTCCGTCCAGGTCAGGCGCGGGCCGCCGCCGGCGTTCGCCGTTCCGGCGAAAAGGGTCTCGCTGCGGATCAGGATCTCGCTCAGCGCGAACATGCCGATCAGCAGCGGCACCAGCGACACCCCGCCCATCAGATCGACCGAGCCGAAGGTGAAGCGGTTGTAGCCGGACATGGGGTCCAGGCCGATGCAGGCGATGAACACCCCCACGGCGGCGCTGATCAGCCCCTTGATGGCGTTGCCGCCGCTGACCACCGCGATCATGGTCAGCGAGAACAGGAACAGCGCGGTGAACTCCGGCGCGCCGAAGCGCAGGGCGACCGAGGCCAGGGCCGTCGCCGAGAAGATCAGGACGATGGTCGCCAGCAGGTCGCCGAAGACCGAGGCGAAGAGGCTCATCTCCAGCGCCTTGCGGGCCATGCCGCGCCGCGCCAGGGCGTGGCCGTCGAGGGCGGTGGCGGCGGCGGCCGCGGTGCCCGGCGTGTTGATGGTGATGGCCGGGATCGAGCCGGCGTAGATCGCCGCCTTGTAGACGCCCAGCAGGAAGGGGATGCCGATGGCGGCGTCCATGAAGAAGGTGAACGGGGACAGCACCGCCACCGCCATGGTGGCGGTGAGCCCCGGCAGGGCGCCGACCACGATGCCGACCACCAGCCCGACGCCGGCGGCGCCGATCGAATAGGGATTGGCCAGGAAGGCCAGTCCGGCCAGCAGGCTGTCCATCACCACAGCGTCACCTTCGGGTCGGGGAACACGATCAGCAGGAGATGGCCGAACAGGAAGAGGACCAGGGCGATGGTGCCGACCGCCGTCAGCAGCACCGGCACCGGGCGCCGGTACCCGAAGGCCCACGCCATCGGCAGGAAGGCCAGGAAGCTCGCCGCCGGCAGGCCGATCCACGGCACCGCGCCCGCGTACCCGACGACGATGGCGAACACCGCCAGGGTGCGCAGACCGGGGCGCTCCCCCTCACCGTCCGGTGCCGCGGTGCGGCGCAGCACGGTGGCGAGGCCGAGCAGCGTTCCCAGCACCACGAGCAACGCCGCCGAGAGCGCCGGGAACACCACCGGCGAGCGCATGTCGCCGATGCTGTCGTAGCCGTACCCGGCGATCTGCTGGGGCAGGATCGCCAGGGCGACGATGCCGGCGACCGTCACCACCGCCGAGAGCGCGAGATCGGAGCGCATGCCTCATCCTCTCCTGTGCACCAGAATGGTAAGCAAGAGGGATGCCAGATCGTATCCAATTGCATGACGCCACAATTCCCAGCGCCATACTAAGATATGCTCGCTGTCGCGGCAGGTTGTGCCCACGCGGGCGGCACCTGGCTGCCAATGGTGCAGCGAGGGTGAGCCGAAGATGAGGGCCGCGGCGCCACCAATGCGCGTGCAAAAGCCCCCCGTCCTGGATACAATGTGCGCCTTGCCCGCACAACGCAGCCCGAGCCGATGCCCAGACGACGCGACACCGCCGAGGACTCCCTGCCGATGACGAGGTCGATGAGCGCCTCGCTGTTCCCTGCGCCGGCGGACGATCCGATCTACACGGAGATCTTCGATGCCATCCAGGACGGCAAGCTGCCGCCCGGCACGAAGCTGGGCGAGGACCAGCTCTCCGCCGTGTTCAACGTCAGCCGCACGCGTATCCGCCAGAGCCTGCGCCAGCTCTCCTTCGCCGGGGTGGTCGAGGTGTTCCGGAACCGCGGCGCGTTCGTCGCCCGGCCGACGCGCCACGACGCCAACGACATCTACGCGGCGCGCCGCCTGGTCGAGGGCGACGTCGTCACCACCGTGGCGCGCCACCACACGGCCGCCGATCTGGACGTGCTGCGGGCCCATGTGGCCCGCCAGCGGGCCGCGCTCGACGAGGGCGAACGGGCCGACGCCCGCCGCCTGATCGCCGAGTTCCACCTGGTGCTGGGGGCGCTGGCCGGCAACCGGTCGCTGGCCCGCTTCATCGCCCAGCTGGTGGCCCAGACCACGCTGATCAACATGCTCTACGACACCCACGCCGCGCCCTGCTGCTCCGTCGACGAGCACGACGCCCTGGTGGAGCGCATCGCGGCGCGCGACGTGGAGCGCAGCCTGGCGCTGATGACCAGCCACCTCGAGGCGGTGCAGCGCCGCCTCCGCTTCCCCGACGATCGCCCGCCGGAGGTCGACTTCGGCCTGGTCTTCGGCCGGACGTGACCAATCTGAGTCCATATTGTATCCAAATGATGCAGCAGAATGGACAACCATTGAGCAGGAGGTGGCCGAGGACAAGGCGGATTCATTGATTCCAATCGGCGAAGATATTGGCACACATCTTGATATGTGAATGGCCACACGGTTCACACGGACGGGATGGAGGCCAGGCATGACGAGCGGACTGACGCGCCGGCAATGGATGACGGGGGCAGCCCTCGCGGGCACGGCGGCGGCCGTCGCCCCGGGGCCGCTGGGGCGGGGCCTGGTGTCGCCGGCCCACGCCGCCGGCACCAACCTGATGGTGGTGCAGTGGGGCGCCGCCTGGATCGACGTCTCGAAGAAGATCGTCGCCCCCTACGAGCAGGAGACCGGCGACCGCATCGCCTGGGAGCTGCACGCCGGCGGGGCCATGGCGATCGTCGCCAAGATCAAGCCGAACTGGCCGACCGTCCCCTACCACGTGATCTCGTGCTGGGACCCGGTGTTCCGCGCCATGATCAACGAGGACTGGCTGGAGCCGGTCAGCGTCGAGGAGATGCCGAACCTCAAGGAGATCCCCGAGGTGTTCTTCCAGAAGAACGCGGCGGGGCAGCTCATGAGCGTGCCGCTCAGCACCGCCGGCGCCTTCTGGGGCTACCGCACCGACCTGGTCGAAAAGCCCATCGAGTCCATCGAGCAGCTTCTGGAGCCGCGCTTCAAGGGCAAGATCTGCGTGCCCTATCCGGTCAACCTGACCGGGCTTCTGCTGGTGACGCTGGCCATGCAGCGCGGCGGCGACGAGCGCAACATCGAGCCGGGGTGGGACTTCCTCAAGGAGCTGGCCCGGCGCGGCAACATCGGCCGGGTCATCAACAACAACTCCGAATTCATCAACGCCATGAGCGCCGGGGACGTGTCGGTGGCCTTCTTCAACAACGGCGGCTGGTCGGTGGTGAAGGACCGCTTCCCGGTCAAGATCCTGAACCGGCTGAAGGACAACAAGGGGTTCCTCTACAACGAGGGCTTCGCCATCCTGAAGTCCGACCGGGTCGCCGCGGCCAAACGTTTCGCCAACCACTTCGCCGGCGCCGCGGTCAACGAGACCTACAACATCCCGCTGGGCTCCGGCCCGACCAACCCCAAGGCGAACGTGGGCGAGAAGGCGGCCGACTTCTACTACCGGCCGGACGAGCTGGCGCAGCACGCCTACGTCGCCGACTTCGGCTACCTGTCGTCGCAGGTGAACGACTGGGCCCAGCGCTGGGAGACCGAGATCGTTCCGCTGCTGCGGGCGTGACGGGGATGCGCCCCGCCCCCGCCGCGTGGCTTCTGCTGGTGCCGGGCGGGCTGCTGCTGTCCGGCCTGCTGGCCGCCCCGCTCGCCCTGCTGGCGCAGGAGAGCCTGCGCGCGTTCGTCGGCGGCCGGGTCGGCGGGCAGGCCGACCAGCCGCTGACCCTGGCCAACTACGCCCATCTCCTGGACCCGGCCTACGCCTTCTATTTCTGGGAGACGTTCCGGATCGGCGCCATCGTCAGCCTGCTGGCCCTGGTGCTGGGCTTTCCCCTGGCCTACGTCACCGCCCGCACCGCGCGGGCCGGGCTGCGCAAGGCCATCCTCGGCCTGCTGATCGCCATGCTGTTCCTCAGCGTGGTGGCCCGGCTTTACGCCATCCTCATGGCCTACGGGCCGACCGGGCCGCTGAAGGGGCTGGCGGCGCTGCTCGGCATGGCGCCGTCGAGCGCCGCCTTCGCCGAGGTGCAGGTGGTCTTCGGACTGCTCCACCTCGTGCTGCCGCTGGTCGCGCTCACCCTGGTGGGGACGGTGCAGAACATCAGCCCGCGCCTGGAGGAGGCGGCCATGGCGCTGGGGGCGCCGCGCTGGCGGGCGGTCGCGGGGGTGGTGCTGCCGCTGGCCGTGCCCGGTCTGCTGTCCGCCTTCCTGATCGCCTTCGCCATGTGCATCAGCAACTTCGTGGTGCCGCTGATCCTCGGCCGCGGGGTCGTGCTGTTCGTGTCCAACCTCATGTACATCCGCTTCTCGGAGATCGCCAACTTCCCCTCCGGCGCGGCCATCGGCATGGTCATGCTGGTGCTGTCCTTCGGCGTCGCCTTCGGGCTGACGGCGCTGGTCCGCCGCCTCTGGCCCACCCCGGCGGGTGCGCGATGAGGCGGCTCGGCGACTGGGTCGCCTCGCTGCTGTTCGTCGCCCTGTTCGGCGTGGCGGTGGTGTTCCTGGTGATCCCGCTGGCGGTGTCGGTGGTGCTGTCGTTCGACGCGCGGGAGTACATCGGGCCGTTCCCGCCGCCGGCATGGTCCGGGCGGTGGTACGACGCGCTGTGGGAGAACACCGCCTATCTCGACGGGCTGCGCGTCAGCCTGGAGATCGGGCTGCTGGCCACCGCGATCTCGGTGGTGGCCGGCGGGCTGGCCGCCGTCTTCCTCGACCGTTTCCGCTTTCCCGGCCGCGACGCGCTGGAGACCCTGTTCCTGGCGCCGAAGTTCGTGCCCACCGTGGTCGTCGGCTTCTCGATCCTGGCGCTGTGCGCCACCCTGGGGGTGCGCGACGGCTGGTGGCGGCTGCTGATGGGCCACGTCATCATCACCGTGCCGTTCACCCTGCGCGCCACCCTGGCCGCCCTGGTCGGCATCCGCCGCTCGCTGGTGGAGGCGGCGATGATCCTCGGCGCCAGCGAGGTGCGCGCCTACGTCGACGTGGTGGTGCCGCTGGCGCGCACCGGCATCCTGTCCGGTGCCCTGTTCGCCTTCGTGCTGTCCTTCGACGAGGTGGCGGTCAGCCTGTTCCTGTCCGACCCCTTCACCACGACGCTGCCGGTGGCCCTGGTGGCGGAGATGCGGGCCAACCTCAACCTCACCGTCGCCGCCGTCTCCACCCTGTTCGTCGGCCTGTCCGCGCTGGCGATCGTCGTGCTGGACCGTCTGGTCGGGCTCGACCGGGTGATCGGCTATGGGATCCATCGCGCATGACCGTCACCCCCGCGCCCGTCGTCGAGCTTCAGAACGTGACCAAGCGGTTCGGTGGCATGCCGGCCGTCGACGCCGTGTCCTTCGACCTGAAGCGCGGCGAGTGCGTCGCCCTGCTTGGCCCCAGCGGCTGCGGCAAGACGACGACCCTGCGCGTCCTCGCCGGCTTCGAGTGGCCGGACGCCGGGGTGGTCGCCATCGCCGGGCGCGACATGAGTGCCGCCCGCCCCTACGAGCGCAACATCGGCCTGGTCTTCCAGGACTACGCCCTGTTCCCGCACATGACGGTGGCGGAGAACGTCGACTACGGCATGAGGCGCCGCGGTGTCGGCCGGGCCGAGCGCGAGCGGCGGCGGCGCGAGGTGCTGCGCCTGGTCCGTCTCGACGGGCTGGAGGAACGGCGGCCGGCGCAGCTCAGCGGCGGCCAGCAGCAGCGCGTCGCCATGGCCCGGGCGCTGGCGCCGAACCCGGCGGTGATGCTCCTGGACGAGCCGCTGTCCAACCTCGACGCCCGGCTGCGCCACGACCTGCGGCACGAGCTGCGGGACATCCTGGCGGAGGCCGGCACCACCACCCTCATCGTCACCCACGACCAGGAGGAGGCCATCGCCATGGCCGACCGGATCGTCCTGATGAACCAGGGGCGGGTGCAGCAGGTGGGGCCGCCCCGCGACCTGTACGAGCGCCCGGCGACGGCCTTCGTCGCCGCGTTCCTCGGCCGCTGCAACTGGTTCGACGGCGCGGTGGAAGGGGCCGGCACGGAGGGCACGGTGGTCTTCCGCACCAGCGAGGGCTGGCCGCTGCACGCCGTTCCGCCGGCGCCCCGGGTGGGCGCCCCGCCCCCGGCGGGCGTCGCGATCCGCCCGGAACGGGTGCGGGTCCTCGACCCGATGGCGATCACCGGGGGCGGGCTCAACCGCCTGCCGGCCACGGTCGCCCGGCTGCACTACCTCGGCGCCGACCTGCGCCTCGACCTCGCCCTGACGGGAGGCCGGCGCCTGGAAGCGGCGGTCAAGGCCGACGGGCGTCCGCTGCCCGCCCCCGGCGACGCCGTGGTCGTCGCGATCGACCCCGCCGACTGCGTCCTGGTGGCCGGGGAGGCGCGGCCGTGACGCCCCCGCCCCCCGGCCGGCCGCTGCTGATCGCCGGCGCCCGGATTCTCGACGCCGACCGGCCCGACGCCGCCCCCGCCGACCTGCTGGTGGCGGACGGCCGGATCGCCGCGCTGCTGCCGCCGGGCGCCCCGCCGCCGGAGGGCACGGCGCGGCTGGACGCGGCCGGCACCCTCGTCATGCCCGGTCTCGTCAACGCCCACACCCACAGCCACCTGACCTTCGCCAAGGGGGTGCAGGACCGCTGGACCCTCGAGCTCCACCTCGCCCACGGGCCGTGGACCAACGCCCTGCTGACGCCCGATGACCGCTACGTCGCGGCCCAGCTCGGCGCGGTGGAGATGCTGATCAAGGGCTGCACCACCGCGGTCGACCTCCACAACGAGATCCCGCTGCCGACGCCGGAGGGCATCGCCGCGGCGGCGCAAGGGCACGTCGACGCCGGCATGCGCGTCCAGATGATGCCGATGCTGGCCGACACCGGCCTGTGGGGCGCCATCCCCGGCCTCATGGAGGCGCTGCCCGAGGCCCTGCGCGACCAGGTCGGCGCCATCGGCTTCGCCGGTCCGGAGGCGCTGGTGGCGGCGGTCCGCCGCATCGCCGCGGCGTGGCCGTTCGACGCGGAGGTGGCGCCCCTGGGCTTCGCCCCGACCATCCCGCTGCACTGCTCCGACGGGCTGCTGCGGGCCTGCGCCGCGCTGTCGGCGGAGACTGGGCTGCGCACCCACATGCACCTGGCCGAGTCCAAGGTGCAGGCGGTGGCGGGCCTGTCCCGCTATGGCGAGAGCCTGACGGCGCGGGTCGACACCGCCGGCCTGCTGAGCGATCGCTTCACTGCGGCCCACGCGGTGTGGGTGGACGACGCCGACCTCGACCGCATCGCCGCCCGGGGCGCCGCCATCGCCCACAACCCCGGCAGCAACCTGCGCCTGGGCTCTGGCCTCGCCCGTGCCCGGCGCATGGTCGAGCGCGGCATCGCCGTCGGCATCGGCACCGATGCGTCGAGCTGCGCCGACGGCCTCAACATGTTCGAGGCGATGCGCACGGCGGCGCTGCTGTCCCACGCCATGGGCCCCGACCCGGCGCGCTGGCTGAGCGCCGCGGAGGCCTTCGCCATGGCCACCCGCGGCGGCGCGGCCGGCATCGGCATGGGCGACCGGCTCGGCCGGATCGCCCCGGGCTGCCACGCCGACCTGGTGTTCCTCGACCTCGGCCACGTCAACTACCTGCCGCTCAACGCACCGCTCACCCAGGTGCTGTTCGTGGAGAACGGGGCGGCGGTGCGCCGGGTGATGGTCGGCGGGCGCACGGTGGTGGAGGACGGCCGTCCCACCCTGGTCGACCTGGAGCGCCTGCGGGCCCGCGTCGAGGCGACGGTGGCGCGCATCCACGCCACCGTCGCCGGACGGCGCGCCCTGGCCGAGGCGCTGGCCCCCCACGCCGCCGCCTTCTGCCAGTGCCTCGCCGCCTCGCCCTTTCCCGTCACCCGCTATGGAGAGTTCGGCCCATGATCAGCGCCCTGCCGCCGCGCACCGCCCGGGTGGTCCGCGTGGCGATGCCGGACCCCGGCGACCCGTCGCCCCTGGCCGCGCTGGTCGAGGCCGGCGTGATCGATCCCACCCGCGTCGTCGCGGTCATGGGCAAGACCCCCGGCAACGGCCTGACCAACGACCACACCCGGGAGTTCGCCACCGTCACCGTGGCCGGCGCGCTGGCCCGCTCCCTCGGGGTGTCACCGGCGGAGGTGCGCCGGCGGGTGCTCTTCATCCTGTCCGGCGGCACCGAGGGGATGATCGCCCCGCACCTGCTGGTGTTCTGCGCCGGCCCGGCCGCCGAGGCGGAGGCGGAGGCGGTGGTGGCGGGCGGCGGGCCGGCCATGGCGCTCGCCGTCGCCGCCTCGGCGCCGCTGGTGGCGACGGCGATCGGCCGGGCCGTCCAGATCGCCGCGACCGCCGCGGCGACCCGCGCCGCCATGGCCGAGGCGGGCATCGCCGACCCCGGCGACGTCGCCTTCGTCCAGGTCAAGTGCCCGATCCCCAAGCCGGCGGCGTTCCATGACCCGGCCCAGGCGGCCGGCCTGTCGGCGTCCGCGATCGGCGCCATGAAGGCGCGCTCGCGCGCCGCCAGCGCGCTCGGCGTCGCCGTGGCGCTGGGGGACGTGGCGGCGGCCGAGGCCACCGAGGACGCCATCGCCGGCCGCCCCGACCTGTTCACCGGCCGGGCCTGCGTCACCGCCGGCGTCGACGACGACCGCGCCAGCGTCCTGGTGCTCGGCAACGCCGCGGGCTGGCGGGGGCCGCAGCGGGTCGGCAGCTGCGTCCTGCGCGATCCCCTCGATGCCCCCGCCGTGGCCGCCTTGCTCGGCCGTCTGGGGGTGGCGCTGGAGCGGGGCCAGGCCGACCCGCACGGCCCGGTCCGGCTGGCCGGGCTGATCGTCAAGGGGGAGCCGCCCGCTGGCGACCGGCTGCGCGCCGCCCGTCACGTGATGCTGGACGACAGCGACATCCACCCCGTGCGCCACTACCGCGC
This sequence comes from Azospirillum sp. NS33, assembly GCF_059703765.1. Taxonomy (NCBI): domain Bacteria; kingdom Pseudomonadati; phylum Pseudomonadota; class Alphaproteobacteria; order Rhodospirillales; family Azospirillaceae; genus Azospirillum; species Azospirillum sp. NS33. The sequence continues at coordinate 14,437 of NZ_BAAKJB010000019.1, forward strand.
CTTCCTCGGCGGTGTGCTCGGGGCGGTCACCGGCGACACCCACGTCTACCTGTCCGGCGGGGCCGAGCACCAGGGGCCGCCCGGCGGCGCCGTGCTCGCCGCCATCGTCGAACGCCACCCCACCTGATCCCGGAGGAACACCCATGGACACCGGCCAATTGGCCCAGGACTTCGACCGGCAGGGCTATTGCGTCGCCGCGGGGCTGCTGTCCCCGGCGGAGGTCGCGGCCCTCGCCGACCTGACCGACCGCGTCATCGCCGGGGCGCAGGGCGTGGAGGCGGAGAACGCCGTCTACGACCTGGAGGAGTCCCACACCCCCGACGACCCGCGGGTGCGGCGCATCAAGAAGCCGCACGACGTCGACCCGCTCTACATGGCGACGGCGCGCCATCCGGCGCTGCTGGCGGTGGTCACCCGCCTGCTGGGGCCGGCGGTGCGGCTGCACCACAGCAAGGTCAACCTGAAGGCGCCGCGGTACGGCGCGCCGCTGGAGTGGCACCAGGACTGGGCGTTCATTCCCCATTCCCGGATGGCGCTGGCCATCGCCGCGGTGATGCTCGACGACGTCGGTCTCGACAACGGCCCCATCCTGATGCTGCCGGGCACCCACGCCGCGGGGCTGCGCGACCACCACGACGACGGCTACTTCGTCGGCGCCATCGACCCGGGGACCTTGGACCTCGACGCCGCCGTGCCGGTGACCGGGCCGGCGGGCACCGTGTCGTTCCACCACCCGCTGCTGATCCACGGCTCGGCGCTCAACGAATCCGCCCGCAAACGGCGCATCCTGTTCTTCGAGTACGCCGCGGCCGACGCCTGGCCGCTGTTCTACGGGGTGGAGTACGAGGAGTACAACCGCCGCCTGGTGGCCGGGGAGCCGACCAACGTGGTGGGCTTCGACGGCGCCTTCGTCCGCATGCCCGTGCCGACGCGCAACAGCGGCTCCATCTACAACAACCAGCGGGCGTTCGCGAAGCGCCACTTCAAGCATTTCGGGGACGAGGCCGCATCGTGATCGACGAACTCAGCCACACCCGCGCCGTCCTGTCGGCCCTGCGCGCCGCCTCGGTCGAGGCGCGCCACGCCCACGGTCCCGAGGCCGCCGTGGCGGCGCTGACCCGGGCGGCCCGGTCCTGCCTGGGCGACGCCGAGGCGCGCCACCGGCCCGGGGCCATCAAGCCCGGCGAGACCGATTTCGGCGTGTCCGGCGTCTTCTTCGCCGCCCCGGCCCGCGACCACCTCGTGCTGATGGCCGAGCACGACTTTCCCCCCGACCAGCACCGCCTGCGCATCAGCATCCAGGACAGCCGCCCCGGCTATGTGGTGCGCACGGGGGAGGCGGTGGTGCTGCCCAACACCGACGACGACACCCTGTTCCGCCAGATCCTGTCGACCGGCCGCATGGGCTCGGCCCTCTACGCGCCGGTGGAGTGGCAGGGCACGGTGCTGGGCATGTTCAACGTGGCGACCCAGGCGCGCGGCACCTACAGCCGCCTCGACCTCGACCTGCTGCTGCACTTCGCCGACCTCGCCGCGGCGGTGTGGGTCGCCCAGGGCGGGCCGGCGGTCCTGGCGGACCTTGTCGCCGGCCTGCCGCCGTGGCGGGAGCCGGCGGTCGCACCATGACCCGCACCCTTCTCGGCATGCTCACCCCCTCCTCGAACACGGTTCTGGAGCCGGTGACGAGCGCCATGCTGGCCGTCCTGCCGGAGGTGTCGGCCCATTTCGGCCGCTTCCGGGTGACCGAGATCTCCCTGGCGCCCGGGGTGCTGGGGCAGTTCGACCTGGCCCCGATCCTCGAGGCCGCCCGAGGCGATGGTCGCACCGCGCCGCCGGCTTCGACGTGGTGGCCGAGCGGCACCTGGGCGAGCGGGTGAACGTCGCGTTCTCCGAGGTGTCCGAAGGGGTGATCGAGCGGATGTGCGCGGAGGTGGCCGGGGCGCGTCCCGAGGCCATCGCCATCGTCTGCACCAACATGCGCGGCGGGCCGGTGGCCGCGCGGGTCGAGGCGGCGCTGGGCATCCCGGTCTACGACAGCGTGGCCACGGTGGTGTGGAAGGCCCTGCGCCTGGCCGGCGTCGACACCCGCCGCGTGCACGGGTGGGGCAGCCTCTTCCAGGAACTGGGGTGACGCGGCGCATGGTGTGCCCCGTCAACGGTCCGCCAACCTCGCCATGAGCGGCGATTGTGCACACGGGCGCCGGCTGCCTGCTTTTTCGGCGCCCGGGGGTCTCGTGTATGGGCGGATGTGCAAGTGTACTGCCATACCGGAGTGTGGCATGCCGGATGCAGTAGCCCTGGCGAGACGCATTGCATCCAATCGAGGGAAAGAGACCACGTCATGGATCGTCGTTCGTTCGTCAAGACCGCGGTTGTCGGTACGGCCGCCTCCGCCACCATCGCCGCGCCGCACGTCGCCCGGGCCCAGCAGACCTTCCAGTGGAAGATGACCAACGCCTACGGGCCGGGGTCGCCCTTCTACGTCGCCGGGCCCGGCAGTCCCACCGACTTCTGCGAGATGGTGAAGACGATGTCCGGCGGCCGGCTGGAGATCCAGCACTTCGCCGCGGGCGAGCTGATCCCGGCGCTCGAGGGCTTCGACGCGGTGTCCGCCGGCACCATCGAGATGAACGCCGCCAACGCCTATTTCTGGGCCGGCAAGACCTTCGCCGCCCAGTACTTCACGGCCGTGCCGTTCGGTCTGAACTTCCAGGGCATGAACGCCTGGCTCTATCACGGCGGCGGGCAGCAGCTGTGGGAGGAGGTCTACGCCCCCTTCAACCTGGTGCCCATGCCCATGGGCAACACCGGCGTTCAGATGACCGGCTGGTTCCGCGAGCCGCTGGAGTCGATCGAAAGCCTCAAGGGCCTGAAGATGCGCATCCCCGGCCTGGCCGGGAAGGTCTACGCCCAGTTCGGCGTCGACGTGAAGCTGCTGCCCGGCGGCGAGATCTTCCCGGCCCTGGAGCGCGGCGTGATCGACGCGGCGGAGTTCGTCGGCCCCTACCAGGACCGCCGGCTGGGCCTGCACAAGGCGGCCAAGAACTACTACACCACCGGCTGGCACGAGACCTCGAACGTGACCGAGCTGATCGTCAACAAGGCCGCCTGGGACTCCCTGCCCGCCGACCTCCAGGCGATCGTCCGCGCCGCCGCCGCGGCCTGCAACACCATCAGCCACACCTGGTGCGAGGCGACCAACGCCGAGGCCCTGGCCGACCTCGTCACCAACGAGGGGGTGAAGGCCCAGCCGCTGCCGGAATCCATGGTGCCGAAGCTGCGCGAGGCGACCGCCCAGGTGCTGTCCGACGCCGCGGCCAAGGACCCGCTGGTGAAGAAGGTCCATGACTCCTTCATGGCCTTCAAGGCGAACCACGACAGCTGGGCGGGCGTGTCCGAGGCCGTCTACCAGACGCAGATCCGCGGCAAGCTCGGGGCCTGATCGTGGCGCAATCCGGTTACGCGGCGAGGGCCCCCTGGACGGGGGCCCTCGACCGGGCGGCGTGCGCGCTCGACGTGGTGGTCGACTGGTCCGGCCGGGTGGCGGCGTGGAGCGCCCTGGCGCTGGTCCTGGTGATGGCCGGCAACGTGCTGATGCGCTACGCCTTCAACACCGGCTCGGTGGCGATGCAGGAGCTGGAGTGGCATCTGATGTCGCCGCTGGCCCTGCTGTGCATCGGCTACGCGGTCCAGCACGAGGGCCATGTCCGGGTCGACGTGCTGTACGGACGCATGGGGCTGCGGACGCGCCAGGCGATCGACCTGGCGTCCTGCCTGTTCGCGCTGATCCTGTGCGTGCTGGTGGTCAAGCTGTCCATTCCCTACGTCCTGCAGTCCTACGCCATCGGCGAGCAATCGGCCGACCCCGGCGGGCTCACCCACCGCTACGTCCTCAAGGCGATGATCCCGGCGGGCTTCGCCCTGCTCGGCCTGCAGAGCCTGGCCGCCGTGCTGCGCGCCGCCCTGGCGCTGGCCGCCCCGCGGCCGGAGGGCGACGTGCTGCGCACCGGGGATTCAGGAGGCCGCGATGCCGCTCAATGAGATGCTGGCGATCGGCTGCATCCTGTCCTTCTTCGCGATGCTGGCCATCGGCATCCCCGTCGCCCTGACCCTGGCGGTCAGCGGCTTCGTGTTCGGCTGGCTGGGCTTCGGGTCGCTGCTGTTCAACCTGCTGCCGGCGCGCATCTTCGGTGTCACCGCCAACTACACGCTGATCGCCATTCCGCTGTTCGTCTTCATGGGGGTGATGCTGGAGAAGTCGCGCATCGCCGACGACCTGATGGAGGTGATCGGTCATGTCGCCGGCGGGGTGCGTGGCGGCATGGGCGTCGGCATCGTCATCGTCGGCGTGCTGATGGGGGCGACCACCGGCATCGTCGGCGCCACCATCGTGACGCTCGGCCTGCTGACCCTGCCGGCGCTGCTGCGCCGCGGCTACGACAAGGCGCTGGCCTGCGGCACCATCTGCGCCTCGGGCACCCTGGGCCAGCTCATCCCGCCCAGCCTCATCCTCATCCTGCTGGCCGACATCATGGGCGAGTCCGTCGGCACCCTGTTCGCCGCCGCGGTCGGCCCCGGCTTTCTGCTGGCCGCCGTCTTCTGCGCGTCCATGCTGCTCCTGGGGGTGGTGCGGCCCGCCATGGTGCCGGCGGTGCCCCTGGAGGAGCGCCGGGCCATGCCCGGGCGGGTGCTGCTGCGCAAGGTGCTGACCGTCGGCGTGCCGCCGATCGCGCTGGTCCTGGCGGTGCTGGGCTCCATCATCGGCGGCGTGGCGGCACCCACCGAGGCCGCCTCGATGGGGGCGGTGGGCAGCATCCTGGTGGCGGCGCTGGCCGGACGGCTGAGCGGGCGGGTGCTGGTGGACACCGTGCAGACCACCGCCCGTCTCACCGCGGTGATGATGTTCGTCCTGGTGTGCTCCCAGGTGTTCGCGCTCGCCTTCCGCGGGCTGCACGGCGAGCGGCTGGTGCAGGACGCCTTCGCCATGGTGCCGGGCGGCGGCGACGGCATCGTCCTCTTCATGATCGCCCTGATCTTCGTGCTGGGCTTCTTCATCGAGTGGATCGAGATCAGCTACATCGTCGTGCCGATGTTCCTGCCGGTGCTCCAGGCGGCCGGCGTCGACCCGGTGTGGACCGCCACCCTGATCGCCGCCATCCTGCAGACGTCGTTCCTGACCCCGCCGTTCGGCTGGGCCCTGTTCTATCTGCGCGGCGTCGCCCCGCCGGAGGTCGCCACCCTCGACATCTACCGCGGCGTGGTCCCCTTCATCGGCCTCCAGCTCGTCACCGTCGCCCTGATCTTCCTGTGGCCGGGCCTGGCGACCTGGCTGCCGCGCGCCATCGGGTGGTGACGGCGCCCCATTGACCGCACCACCATCGTCCGGGGACCGCAGCTTTCTCCGGCCTCTGCGGCCACGTCCTGGAAATGGTGGTGTGGTCAATCGGCGACATGGTCGGGCTGATCAGCGACATCGCCGGCCAGACCAACCTGCTGGCGCGGAACGTTCGCCGTCACCGCTGGCCGCCACGGGGCGACCGCTCGGGCCCTCCCGGGCGCCGCTCGCCCGGATGGCGGCCGCGGCGCGGCGCCGCGGGGGTAGGGTGGTGGCCGGTGACGACTGGAGACCCGCCGATGCCACGCCCCGACCTCCGCGCCGCATGGACCGGCCTGTGCGCCCTGTTCCGCGACGATTCCTACGAACGCTACCTGGCCGAGCACGCCGCCGGCGGCGGGCGGGAGCCGCCGATGGACTTCGCCGCCTTCAAGCGGGCGGAGGCCATGGGGCACGCCGCGCGCATGTGCTGCGACGATTGACCGGGCGGGCGCGCTCGGCTCTACTGGCGGGCGGGTCGGGTTGGCCCCTCCACGTCCGCGGAAAGGGCTGCGCCCGCAACCACTGAGCCTGGGGTCTGTCCATTTCCCTTTTCAGTCTGACGGCGGGCACGGACGTGGATGGAAAGGGAACGCCATGCCCGAACGGCCCGTTCGGTCCGAGCCGCCGTTTCGCCTCGACCTCGCCCAGCAGAAGACCCGCGCCAAGGAGCTGCTGCGCGCCCTGCGGGCGGGCGACCCGGCGGCGGCGGCCCGCTGGTCGGCCCACCGCGCCGGTCCCCCGGACCGCGCCCGCTTGGCCGACGCCCAGTTCGTCGTCGCCCGCGAGTTGGGCTGCCCGAGCTGGCCGCGCCTGAAGGCCCACATCGCCGCGCTGGGGCGCTCGCGCGCCGCCATCGCCGCCGGCGCCCCGGCCCCCGACGGCGACCGCCACACCCTGCACCTCCGCTGCGGCTCGGACATCCGCGAGGGCCTGCTCGCGGCGGGTTTCGCCGGCGACTTCCTGGAGCATTCCAACCCCTATTGCCAGGGGCCGGTGCCGGACGTCCCCGACCTGCTCGACGTGCGGGCCCGCTTCATCGCCGAGGCCTGGGGCGACGCGCTCGACACCGCGGACCTGGACGCGGTCACGGTGAAGCTGCGGCGCGAAGAGGAGGAGCTGGCCCGTGCCGCGTCCCGCTACGCGCGGATCGTGCTGTGGTGCGAGCACGACAGCTACGACCAGCTCTGTCTCGCCCGGTGGCTGGCCGCGTTCGCCGAGGGCGGCGCGCCGGAGGTGCTGGAGCTGATCTCCATCGACCATTTCCCGGGCGGCATGCGCTTCATCGGCCTGGGCCAGCTTCCGCCCGAGGCCATGCGCACGCTGTGGCCGCGCCGCCAGCCGGTGGGCGCAGCCGGCCTCGCCGCGGGGCGCCAGGTCTGGGACGCCCTGCGCCGGCCCGACCCCCGCGCGCTCGCGGCTCTGGCGGGCGGTCCGCTGCCCGGCCTGCCGGACCTGCCGGGGGCGGTGCGCCGCCATCTCCAGGAGCTGCCATGGACCGCCGACGGCCTGTCCCTGACCGAACGCCTGGCGCTGCAACTGATCGCGCCCGGCGACCTGACCGTGGGCCGGGTGTTCCGCGCGCTGATGCTGGAGCGCGAGCCGCGGCCCTGGCTGGGGGACGTCATGTTCCTCGGCATCCTCCAGGCGATGGCCGGCGCCGCGGACCCGCCCTTGGTCCTGGAGGGGGAGGGGACCGGCGCGGGCTGGCCGCACTGGCGCCCGCGCCTCACCGACGCCGGCCGGGCGGTGCTGGACGGCGGCCGGGACGGGCTGTCGCTGGGGCCGCGGGAGCGCTGGGTCGGGGGCGTGCGGATCGCACCGGGCGCGGCCCACTGGCGCTGGGACGCGGCGGCCGGGACGCCGGTGCCGGCGCCGTGACCCGGTGGCGGATCAGCCGCCCGGCGGGTGGCGGGCCACCACCGTCCCGGGGCTGCCCGGCGGCAGGCCTCCGGTGAACAGCCAGTCCCGGGCGAGCGGCCAGAGCGTTCCGGCGAAGCGGGCGTGGAAGAAGGCGAAGTGGCCGATCTCCGGGACGCCGGCGTCGCCGGGGGCGAGGCGCAGGTGGGTGCGGTCGCTGCCCGTGTGGTAGCGCAGCAGGCGGGCGATGGCGGCGTCGGTGGCGAAGGGATCGTCGCTGAGCCCGACCGCCAGCAGCCGGGCCCCGGTGGCGCCGTGCCGGGCCGCCAGCGCGGCGCGGTCCAGGGACGTCGCCACGCTCTCCTCGAAGCGCGGCCCCATGCCGCTCCAGTCGCGGACCACGCCGCGCGGCACGTCCTCCAGCCAGCCGAGCCGGGCGCCCGGAAAGTACCCCAGCGGCCGCGTCAGCCAGGGCATGAGCAGGTGCCATCTCAGATACATGGCGAGCCGCCGGGGCCGGGCGTAGTCGCGCCAGTAGGCGAACTGCGCGCCCACGGTGACGATGCGCGCCAGCCCCGCCGAACTCGGCGCCAGGCCGATGGCGAAGCCGCCGATGGAGTGGCCGACCGCCGCGTGGACGCGATCGGGCCAGCGCCGCTGCGCGTGGGCCTGCACCGCCTCGGCGTCCAGCGCGCCCCAGTCGACCCACCCCGCCTCCAGGGCCCGCAGCGGCCCGGTGCGCGACTCCCCGATGCCGCGGTAGTCGAAGATCAGCGCCGTCGCGCCCTGGCCCGCCAGCCACGCCGCGAAGCGCGCGTAGTAGCGCGCCCGCACCGCCGTGGCGGCGTGGATGACCACCACCGGGCCGCCCCCGCCGCCCTCCCAGACCCGGCCGTGGACGCGGTGGCCGTCGGCGGCGGTGACGCCGAAGGGCTCTCCCGGGTCCGGGTCCGGAGCGCCGGCGGCCGCCCCGCCCCGGCGTTCGCCCTCCCGCCCGCCCGGGCTCTCCTGTGTCCGTGCCCTCATTCCCCGCCCTCCCGCCCCCCGTGGTGGCGCCGCCGTGGTGGCGATGCGGCGCCGTGGCAGCGTGGGCGAGTCCGGGGGCGGTGCCAAATGAGGTTTCCTCGCGCCACCATGAGGGCGGTCGCGGGGCGGCCGGTCAGGCGATCCCCAGCCGCTCCTTCAGCGCGCCGAGGAAGCGGCGGCTGACCGGCACCGTGTGGCCGCCCGAGGTGCGGATCTCGGCCAGGCCGTTGTCGACGAAGCGGATCTCGGCGATGCGGTCGGGGTTGACCAGGTGCTGGCGGTGGCAGCGCAGCAGCGGGCTCTTGTCCTGCAGGGTCTGCAGGGTCAGCTCGGTGAAGCGCTCCTGGCCGTCCTCGCCGACCACATAGACGCCGGCGGGCCGGGAGACCACGTACTCCACGTCGGCCAGCTTCATCAAGGTGACCCGGTTGTGCCCGGTGCAGGGGATCTGGCGCAGCTCGTCGGCGCCCTTCAGCACCTTGACGTCCTGGGGCGCGCGGTCGCGGCGCAGCCGCTGCAGGGTCTTTTCCAGGCGCGCCGGGTCGGCCGGCTTCAGCAGGTAGTCGAAGGCGTTCTCCTCGAACGCCTGCACCGCGTAGGCGTCGTGGGCGGTCAGGAAGACGATGCGCGGCATGCGCTGGGGGTCCAGCATGCCCAGCATCTCCAGGCCGCTGACCCGGGGCATCTGGACGTCCAGGAACACCACGTCGGGGGCCTGGCGGTTGATGGCGCCGATCGCCTCGATGGCGTTTGCGCATTCGCCGAGGATGCGGATGTCGGGCGCCGCCTCGAGCAGGCGGCGCAGCTCGTCGCGGGCCAGCGGCTCGTCGTCGACGATCAGCACGGTCATCATCGGGCGGCGGCCTCCGTCGTGGCGGGCAGGTCGAGGGGGACGCGCACGGCGACGCGGGTGCGCGTGTCGGGATCGCACGCCACCTGCAGCCCGTAGGCGTCGCCGAAGCGCGCCTTGATGCGCCCGTCGACGTTGCCCATGCCCAGGCCGTCGCCGCCGGGTCCGGGCTCGTAGAGGCCGGCGTTGTCCTCCACCGACACCACGAGGTCGCCGCCGTCCCGGGCCGCGGCGATCCGGACATGGCCGACGTCGAAGAGCTGGGAGGTGCCGTGCTTGATGGCGTTCTCCACCAGGGGCTGGAGCAGGAAGGCCGGCAGGCGCGCCGACCGCAAGGCGTCGGGCACGTCGATGGCGACCCGCAGGCGGTCGGGGAAGCGGGCCAGCTCGATCTGCAGGTAGGCGTTCACGTGCTCGATCTCGTCGGCCAGGGTGGCGAGGCCGCCCGGCCGCTTCAGGTTCTTGCGGAAGAAGGTGGAGAGGTTCTGGATCAGCTGGCGCGCCTGCTCGGGGTCGCGGCGGATCACCGCCGAGATGGTGTTCAGCGCGTTGAACAGGAAGTGCGGGTTGACCTGGGCGTGCAGCAGCTTGATCTCCGACTGCGCCAGCAGCGCCTTCTGCCGCTCGTAGCGCCCGGCCAGGATCTGCCCGGACAATAGGCGGGCGATGCCCTCGCCCAGGGTGCGGTTGATGGTGGAGAAGATCTTGGTCTTGGGCTCGTACAGCTTGATGGCACCGACCACCCGGTCGTCCTCGCCGACCAGCGGGATCACCAGCGACGCGCCGAGCCGGCAGTGCGGGTCGATCGAGCACTGGTAGGACACCTCGTTGCCGTCGGCGTAGAGCACCTTGTTGGCGGCGATGGCCTCCAGGGTCTGGGGCGAACTGATGGGAGTGCCGGGGATGTGGTGGTCGTCGCCGATGCCGATGAAGGCCAGCAGCTTCTCCCGGTCGGTGATGGCGACGGCGCCGACCCCGGTCTCCTCGTAGAGGATGCGGGCGACGCGTGCGCTGCTCTCGGCGTCGAAGCCGCCGCGCAGCACGCCGTCGGCCCGCGCGGCGATCTTCAGGGCCTTGGCGGAGAAGGCGCTGGACTGCTTGTCGATGAGCGCGCGGCGGTCGAGCAGGATGCGCATGAACAGCGCCGCCCCCAGGGTGTTGGCGACGATCATCGGCAGCGCCACCACCTGCACCAGGTGCACCGCGGCCGGGAAGGGCCGCGCCACCGCCAGGATGATCAGCATCTGGGTCACTTCCGCGCACAGCGTCACCACGCCCACACGCACCGGGTTGAACAGGTCGTCGATGCGGCCGCGGTTCATGAGGTGGCGGTGCACCAGCCCGCCGATCAGGCCCTCCGCCACCGTGGAGATGGCGCACGCGGTTGCCGACATGCCGCCCAGCGAATAGCGGTGCAGGCCCCCCGTCAGCCCCACCGAGACGCCGACCGACGGGCCGCCGAGGATGCCGCCGAGCACCGCGCCGATGGCCCGGGTGTTGGCGATGGAATCGTCGATCTGCAGGCCGAAATAGGTGCCCATGATGCAGAACATGGAGAACAGCGCGTAGCAGGCGAGGCGGTGCGGCCAGCGCACGGTGACGTGCATCACCGGCAGGAACAGCGGCGTGCGGCTGAGCAGCCAGGCGATCACCAGGTAGACGCACATCTGCTGCAACAGCGACAGCACGAGGCTGAAGGGCTCGACGCTCATGGCCGGGGGGTCCTCCGACGCGCGGGCGCCGGGAGGCGCGTCTCGCTGCGGCCGGCGCTTGGGGCTTTGGTCATATAACGCGCGCGGGGGATTGGCATCAAGGCGCCCCCGGGTCCAGGCTGCCCTGCGCAAACGGCGCGGCCCGCGACGTCCGGCGGCCGCCGGGTGTTGGGGACGGGGCAGCGCAGCAACGGAAGGCGACATCATGAGCGACATCGACCCGAACCGGTCCCCCGTGCGTTACGCCGTCGTCGGCGCCGGCTGGATCGCCCAGCAGGCCTTCATGCCGGCGCTGGCGCAGACCGGCAATTCGGTGCTGGCGGGGCTGGTGACCGGCGACGCGGAGAAGGGGCGGGCGCTCGCCGCGAAGTACGGCGTGCCGGCCGCCCAGGTCTGCGGGTACGACGGCTACGACGCGCTTCTGGCCTCCGGCGCCATCGACGCGGTCTACGTCGCCACCCCCAACGCCCTGCACCGCGACCACGCCGTGCGGGCGCTGGACGCCGGCGTGCACGTGCTGTGCGAGAAACCGCTGGCGGACGGCGAAGAGGCGGCCCAGGCGATCGTCGACGCCGCGGCGCGCGGCCGGGCCAAGCTGATGGTCGGCTACCGCCTGCACTTCGAGCCGGCCACGGTGGAGATCCTGGAACTGGTCCACGCCGGCCGGCTGGGCGAGGTGCGGGCCTTCACCTGCACCTTCGCCCAGCAGGTCGCCGCCGCCAACCACCGCGCCAAGTCGGGCTATTGGGGCGGGCCGGTGCCCGACATGGGGGCCTACCCCATCAACATGGCCCGCCATGTCTTCCGGTCCGACCCGGTGGAGGTCATGGCGATGGCGGCCATGGGGGATTCCCGGCGCTTCGGCGGCGTGCCCGAGGCGGTGTCGGTGACGATGCGCTTTCCCGGCGAACGGCTCGCCCAGTTCGTGGTGAGCTATGGCGCCGACCCCGTGGACGCCTACCGCATCGTCGGCACCGAGGGGCAGATCCACGTCGAGCCGGGATTCGACTTCGCCAACGCCCTGTCGTTCCGCCTGAAGACGGCGAGCGGGACGGAAACCCGCAATTTCCCCCACACCGACCATTTCGGTGCCGAGACCCGCTACTTCTCCCAGTGCATCCTCGACGACCGGCCGCCGCAGCCCGACGCCCTGGAGGGCCTGGCGGACGTCCGCGTCGCGGTCGCCATCGAGGCGGCGCTGGCCAGCGGCCGCCCGGTGGCGGTGGAGCCGGTGCGCCGCCCGCTGCCGCCGCAGCGCGAGAACGTCGGCACGCTGCCCTTCGTCATGGAGCCCGACCTGGTGCACGCCGCGCCACCGTCCGGCGGGTGAGCGCCGGGGCGGGCGCGGCGCCCGGCCGGACTCTCCGGTTTGGCAGGTTTTCCAAGCCCGCCCACGCGCTCAGAGGTGGCCGAGCGGAAGCGGCGCCTTGTCCTTGACGGTGCGGATGACGAAGCTGCTGCGCACGTCCTTGACCATCGGCAGCTTCAGCAGCCGCCCCAGCAGGAAGGCCTCGTAGGCCTGGAGGTCGGGGACGACCACCTCGAGCAGGAAATCGGCCTCGCCGGAGACGAGGTGGCAGGACACCACCTCGGCCATCGCGGCGAAGGCCTCCTGGATGGCGGTGGCGCGGTCGTCGCGGTGGCCGTCCACCTTGACCCCCACCATCACCGTCAGGCCCAGGCCGACGCGGGTGCGGTCGAGGTCGGCGCGGTAGCCGCGGATCACCCCCGCCTGCTCCAGCGCCCGCACCCGGCGCAGGCACGGCGTCGCCGAGAGGCCGATGCGCTCGGCCAGCTCGGCGTTGGCCAGCCGCCCCTCGCCCTGCAGGGCCTGGAGGATGCGGTGGTCGAACCCGTCCAGGGTCTTGAGCATCTTTCACTCCATCGGCATCGTTCTTTGGTCGAATCCTCCAACGACGTGCCATGCCCAAGGCGATTTCGCAAGGACATGCGCCGCCCGCCCGGTGCATGCTCGTCGCCGACGCCGCCGAGGGAGGACAGCATGGATCTGGGGACGGAGTGCGCGGTCGCGCTGGACGCGCTGCGGGGGTACGTCGACGCCGCCCGGGCGCGGCGCGTGCCGGTGGTCCGGCAGGAGCCGATGGCGGTGGTCGCCGAGCGGCTGGCGGTCGACCGCCTGATCGCCGAGGGCGGGCTGGGCGGCGAGGCGCTGCGCGCCTTCCTCGACGCCTACCTCGCCGCGGCGTGCCGGCTCCAGCACCCCGGCAACATGGCCCACCAGGTGGCGGTGCCGCACCCCCTGGGGGCGGTCGCGGCGCTGGTCGACGCGGCCACCAACAACCCCATGGCGATCTACGAGATGGGCCCGTCGGCCGCGACGGTGGAGCACGCGGTGGTCAACTGGATGCTCGGCAAGGCCGGCTGGCGGCCGGCGCCGACGCCCGGTGCGCCGGGGGCGCCCGGCCATGGCCATGGCCACGACCATGGCGGCGGCGTGCTGACCCACGGCGGCTCCCTGGCCAACCTCACCGCGCTGGCGGCGGCCCGCGCCCGGGTGGCGCCGGACGCCTGGCAGGAGGGCACGCCCGGCGACCTGGTGATCGTCGCCCCGGCCGGATGCCACTATTCGATCGGCCGTGCCGCCGGCATCCTCGGGCTCGGCCAGAACGCCCTGCGCGCCGCGCCGTGCGACGCCGACGGCCGGCTCGATCCCGACCGGCTCGACGCGGCGCTCGCCGGGCTGCGCCGGGAGGGACGGCGGGTGCTGGCCGTGGTCGCCGTCGCCGGCTCCACCGCCGCCGGCCTGTACGATCCGGTGCGGGCGGTGGCCGCGGTGTGCCGGGAGCATGGGGCGTGGCTGCACGTCGACGGCGCCCACGGCGCCTCGGCGCTGGTGTCGCCGCGGCTGCGCCACGCCCTGGACGGGGTGGAGCTGGCCGATTCCCTGGTGTGGGACGCCCACAAGATGCTGCGCACCCCGGCGCTGTGCGCCGCCGTCCTGGTGCGCGACCACCGCGACCTCGACGGCGCCTTCCAGGAGGAGGCGAGCTATCTCTTCCACGACAAGGACGAGCCCGGCTTCGACTTCATCCACCGCACGGTGGAATGCACCAAGGCGGCGCTCGGGCTGCGGCTGTTCTTCGCCCTGGCCGCCGAGGGCGAGGGTGGGGTGGCCGCCCATGTCGAGCGCCAGACCGCGCTGGCCCGGGACGCCGCGGCGCTGCTGCGGGCCCGGCCGGGGCTCGAGGTGGCGGTGGAGCCGGAAAGCACCATCGTCTGCTTCCGCCTCGCCGGCGACGACGCGCGCCAGCTCCGCGTGCGCCGGCTTCTGCTGGAGGGCGGGCGCCACTACGTCTCCTCCACCCTGTTCCGGGGCCGGCGCTGGCTGCGGCTGGCCCTGATGAACCCGGACACCGGCCTCGGCGACATCGCGGCGCTGGCGGATGCGGTCGGGGAGTGTCTCCGTTTGACATTCGACGGCCCTTGACCGGGTGCCGCTCCGTCGCCCGCCGGTGCCATATGCTTGGCGGAACGCATGGAGGCGATGCCGTGAAGCTCTGCACGTCACAGCTGTTACCCGGAGCAGACCCGCGCCGGCCGATGCCGACGTCGTTCGCCTCCTTGAGCGAATCGGCGATGATGTCCAGCCCGCGCGGTGGCGGCCCATGGCGATCACCAATGCCTAACAGGCTGCTGAAAAACACCCTTCCCGGCGCGGTTCCGTTGGTCAGGTCACCGGCGACGACGTCCGGACCGCCTTGTGAAGGAACCGGCCCACCACCCGGCCCCGATCATGCCGGTGCTATGATGCCGCGTTGCGCGAAGCACCGGGCGAGTAGCCCATGATGCGCTTGAAGGCGCGGCTGAAGGCGGCGTGAGAGCCGTAGCCGAGCCGATGCGCGGCGGTTTCGATCGACAACCGCTCCCGCCCGATCCACTGGGCGGCCAGTTGCATGCGCAGTTCCGTCACATAGCGGACCGGGGTCACGCCGGTCACCGCCAGGAAGCGCTCCGCGAAAACGGAGCGCGAGGCCCCCATCTCCGCGGCCAGCTCCGCCACGGTCCAGTTGCGGCCGGGGTCCCGATGCAGCGCCGAGATGACGCGGCCGAGCCGCGGGTCGCGCAACGCGTCGATCCAGCCGCGCGCATCGCCGCAGCCGCATTCCACCCAGCCGCGCACGATGGAGGCGGACACCACGTCGGCCAGCCGGGCCAGGATACCGGCATAACCGGCGCGCTCGGCCCGCGCCTCGCGCTCCATCGCCTCCAGCATCGGCAGCATCTCGGGGTAGCGGTCGAGCAGGGTGCCGACCTGCATCACCTCGGGCATCAAGCCGACCAGCGGCTGCATGGCGCCGAGGTCGAACTCCATGCAGCCGGTGAAGATGACCGCGTCCTTCGTGCGGCAGCTTTCGGCAGGGCAGGATTCAAGCGCGCTGACATTGCCGCACAGAGGCGCCGTCGCGAAGCTGAAAACATCGCGGGCCGGCAGCTCCGGCGCCGACAGCAGCTCATGCGCGCCGCCGCGTGGCAGCAGCACCGCGTCACCCGTGCTCAGCGTAGAGGTGCCGCCGGCGAGCAGCCGCAGCACGACCGGCCCGCGGGCGATGAAATGGAATTGCGCCCGCCCCTCCACCGTGCCGAAGCCGATGCCGAAGGGAGGGGCGACCTGCATGCGGCGGTACTGCACGCCGGTCAGCCGCATGCCGAGCAGAAGCTCGCTGACGAGGTCGGCCCTGGGATGGTCGGCACCGGGATGGAGACGGGTCGGGTCAGGCATATCCGGACCATTGATCAAAAGATGCGGACGTTATGGCATGGATCGTCCGGTCTTCCTACCCTATTCTGCGCCGCAACATAACCTTCCAGCGAGGACAGAACATGATGGGACCTGTGAGGCCGGCCGGCGCCGCGCCGAGGGAGCCCGCATGGGGCGCCGTCTTCTCCCTGACGCTCGGCGTGTTCGGGCTGGTGACGGCGGAGTTTCTGCCGGCCAGCCTGCTGACGCCGATGGCGGCCGACCTGCACGTAACCGAGGCGATGGCCGGCCAGGCCGTCACCGCGACCGCCGTGGTGGCGCTGGTCGCCAGCCTGCTCATCTCCGCCGCGACCCGCCGGCTCGACCGGCGTCACGTGCTGCTCGGCTTTTCGGCGCTGCTGCTGGTGTCCAACCTGGTGGTTGTCCTTGCCCCCGACCTGCTGTCCCTGCTGGTCGGGCGGGTGCTGCTGGGGGTGGCGCTCGGCGGCTTCTGGGCCATGTCGGCCGCGATCGCCATGCGGTTGGTGCCGGAGGCGATGATCCCGCGGGCGTTGTCGATGATCTTCAGCGGCGTGTCGGCCGCCACGGTCTTCGCGGCGCCGGTCGGAAGCTATCTGGGCGACCTGCTCGGCTGGCGCGCGGTGTTCCTTATGGCCGGCGGGCTGGGGTTGGTGGCGTTGGTGGCGCAGTTCCTGACGCTGCCGCGCATGGCGCCGAGCGGCCATACCAGCCTCCGGACGCTGGGCGAGGTGCTGGCGCGGCCGGGCGTCGGGCTCGGCATGCTGTCGATCGTTCTCGTCTTCACCGGGCATTTCGCGCTCTTCACCTATGTCCGGCCGTTCCTGGAGACGGTGACCGGTGTCGGCGTCAGCGGCGTGTCGGGCATCCTGCTGGGCTTTGGCGTGGCGAACTTCGCCGGCACCTATCTCGGCGGCGCGCTGCTGGAGCGCAGCATGCGGCTGACCCTGGCCGTCATGCCGCTGACCATGGGGCTCCTCGGGCTCGGGCTGGCCGCGCTGGGCGGCTCGCCGGTCGTCGCCTCGGTGCTGATCGCGCTGTGGGGCGTCGCCTTCGGCGCCGTGCCCGTGGCCTGGTCCACTTGGATCACCCGCACCGTGCCGGACGAGGCGGAAAGCGCCGGCGGCCTCTTCGTCGCGGCGGTGCAACTCGCCATCGCCACCGGCGCCGCGGCCGGTGGCGCCATCTTCGGCATCACCGGCGCCGGTGGGGTCTTCAGCGTCAGCGGCATCGTGCTGCTGCTGGCGGCGCTGGTCGTGCTGGGAGGCGTGCGAACCCGGGCGGTCGCCGTCGCCGCCTGATCACCTCCGTCAGGCGCGCCCGCGGATGAACCCGCGTCTGTCGTGGTCCGTCTCCGGGACGTTGAAACACGGAAGTTCGGACCATTCGGCTCGGGTCATTACCGCGGGTTGAGGTATGCCCATACCGCGAGCCTTGTCAGCCAGGTTCTGGGACATTGCCGGAGCCGGGAAAGGCGACAACGCCGATCGGCAGCACGTCGAGCATCCGGTCGTTGCGCTTGAACGGCGCAGCGTTGCGGTGCGGGCGGCGGCGGCGGAACCGGCGGAGTGATCCGCCGTCGAAATCCGGCGCGGTCTGAGTTGCCTTTCCCTTGGCAGGTCTGCCTTGAGAGCGTCACGCTCGCCAGCCTCCGCCGGGGCGGAATGCAGAATGGGCTGCTGCCGCGGGGGTCGCTGGCTGTCCCGACACGCGGAAAGCCGGCGCGTTCCGGCGCTGATGTCAAACTGAGACACTGCCCGCGGTCGCTGCCGGTTGACTCCGGCGGAAGCCGGCGTAGAATTGCCCCACCTCCGGAGTCGGAGGTCCCGGCCGCTCCGTGCGGGGGCCGGGCGATTGGTCATATCGCTTCCACGAGGATGTGACATGAGCACCGCTCTAGCGCTGCCGTCGCCGCAGTCCGGCGAATCCCTGTCCCGTTACATCGACCAGGTCCACCGCATCCCCGTGCTGGGGGTGGAGGAGGAATACGTGCTGGCCACCGCGTGGCGCGAGCATGGCGACGTCGACGCCGCCCGCAAGCTGGTGAGCAGCCATCTGCGCCTGGTGGTCAAGATCGCGTCCGGCTTCCGCGGCTACGGCCTGCCGCTCGCCGACCTGGTCGGCGAGGGCAACATCGGCCTGATGACCGCCGTCCGCAAGTTCGAGCCCGAGCGCGGCTTCCGGCTGTCCACCTACGCCATGTGGTGGATCAAGGCGTCGATCCAGGAATACATCCTGCGCTCGTGGAGCATGGTGAAGCTCGGCACCACGGCCTCGCAGAAGAAGCTGTTCTTTGGCCTGTCCCGCCTGAAGCGCAAGCTGGGCGAGATCGGCGGCGGCGACCTGCAACCCGAGAGCGTGCGCCAGATCGCCCGCACCCTGGCGGTCCCCGAGGCCGACGTGGTGGAGGTGAACCGCCGGCTCGCCCAGCCGGTGGCGTCGCTGAACGCGCCGGTGTCGGTGGAGGGCCGCGCCGAGATGCAGGACTTCCTGGCCGACGACCGGCCCAGCGCCGAGGACGCGCTGGCCGAGCGCAGCGAGGCCCGGCACCGCCGCACCCTGCTCCAGCGGGCCCTGGAGACGCTGAACGACCGCGAGCGCGCGATCCTCACCGCCCGCCGCCTGGCCGCCACGCCAAAGCTGCTGGAGGAGCTGGCCGGCGAGTACGGCGTGAGCCGCGAGCGCATCCGCCAGATCGAGGAGCGCGCCTTCCAGAAGCTGTCCCAGCAGGTCCGCATCCTGGCCGCCGCCGCCGCCTGACGGCCGCCGCCGCCGGCCTCCGCCTGCTGCCCGCCCCTAGCGCCCGGCGACGCCGCGCAGCAGCCCGGCCAGCCGCGGCGCCAGCGCCGCCACGCCGTAATGCGCGGCCACCGCGGCGCGGGCGGCGGCGCCCATGGCCCGGGCCCGCGCGGGGTCGGCGAGCAGGCCGCTCAGCGCCTCCACCCACGCCTCCGTGCCTCCGGCGCCCAGCGCGACGGGACCGTGCGCCAGCACGTCCCGGTTCATGCCCACCGGCGAGACCACCGACGGCCGGCCGGCCGCCATGTACTGGAGCATCTTGAAGCTGCATTTCCCGCGTTCCCAGTCGCCGTCGGCCAGCGGCATCAGGCCGACGCCGAGGCGGGCGAAGAAGCCCGGCTCCGCGGCCTCGCTCCAGCGCGTGAAGGCGACGCGGCCGGCCGGCAGGGCGGGCAGGGCGGGCGGCGCGTCGCAGCACACCTCCAGGCGCGCCCGCGGGAAACGTGCGAGCACGGCGGCCAGCGCCCGTTCGATCGCCTGGAGGTAGGGCAGGTTGCCCGACGTGCCGATCCAGCCGATCACCGTTCCCGCGCCCCGGTCGCCGGGGTCGGGCCACGGGGCGGGGGTGAGCGCGCCGGTGTCGATGGCGGTGGGCAGCACGGCGACGGCCGGTGCCCACGCCCGGTAGAGGTCGGCCAGCCAGCCGTTGCCGCAGATCACCAGGTCGCAGAGGCCGGCCAGGCGCCGCGCGCTGCGGCCGCCGCGGTAGAGGTGGATGGCGTCGTCCACGTCGAGCACGCGCGGCCGCCCGGTCAGCCCTTCCAGGGTCACCAGGGTGGACAGCATCTCCCGCTGCAGCACCACCACGTCGGCGCGGTGGCTGGCGGCGACGGCGGGCAGGCGCTGGGCCAGGGTGCCGGCGGCCCACAGCGGGCGCAGCGCGCGGGCGCGCGGCGGGTAGGCGCCGAGGCCGGGCCAGCTCTCGGTCACCGCGATCCCCAGGGCGGCCAGGGGGGCGATGTGCTGGCGCACCCGGAACCGCGCCGCGGGCACCGTGGCGCCGCCGGTGAACGCGTGGACGGTGAGCGGCGCGACGGGGGCGGTTGCGGCGGAGTCGGTTGCGGCGGGATCGGTCACGGCGGTCAGCACCGGGCGGCGGGCGGGAGCCGGCGGGCGGGCGCCGCGGCCGCCGCCCGTTCCCGGGCGACCAGGTCGGCGTACCAGTGGAAGGACGTCTTGGGTGTGCGCGCCAGGGTCTGGAAGTCGACGTGGACCAGGCCGAAGCGGTTGCCGTAGCCGCTGCCCCACTCGAAGGTGTCCAGCAGCGACCACAGGAAGAAGCCGCGCACGTCGGCGCCGGCGGCGACGGCGTCGCGCAGGGCGCGCTGGTAGACCGCGAGATAGGCGATGCGGTGCGGGTCGTCGACCGCGCCGGCGGCGTCCGGCGCGTCGCTGCCGCCGCAGCCGTTCTCCGTCACCACGATGGGCGTGCGGTAGCGCCGGGTGATGGCCAGCAGTTCGTCGCGGAAGGCGTCGGGGAAGATGGGCCAGCCCACGCCGTGGTCGGGCTGGTCCGGCGGCGCGGCGCCCCAGCCGTAGCCCCAGGTGCCGGCCGGGTCGGCCTTGGCGAAGATGGGGCCGTAGTGGTTGAGGCCGAACCAGTCCACCGGCCGGCAGATCCGGGCGAGGTCGCCGGCTGCCACGTAGGGCTCCAGCGCGGCGGCGAGCCGCGGCGGGTAGTGGCCCAGCAGCTGGGGGTCGGGAAAGGCGAGGTTCCAGTGCTCGTCCAGCAGGGCGGCGGCGGCGCGGTCCTCGGCGGTGTCGCTCTCCGGCACCACCACCTGGCGGTTGTGGATGGCGCCGATCGATGCGCCCGGCACCAGCGACCGCAGCACGTCGACCCCGGCGCCGTGGGCGAGGTTGACGTGGTGTATGGCGCGCAGGTGCTGGTCGCGGTCGACGATCCCCGGGGCCGCCCAGGGGATGGCGTAGCCGAACAGGGTGAACACCGAGAACTCGTTGAAGGTGGCCCAGCGGGTGACCCGGTCGCCGTAGCGGCGGGCGCACAGGGCGGCGTAGTCGGCGTACCAGCCCGCGCAGTCGCGGCTGGACCAGCCGCCGAGGTCGTGGAGCGCCAGCGGCAGGTCCCAGTGGTAGAGGCACAGCCAGGGCTCGACGCCCGCCTCCAGCAGGGCGTCGATGACGCGGTCGTAGAAGTCGAGGCCGGTCGGGTTGACCGCCCCACGCCCCTTCGGCAGCACCCGCGGCCAGGAGACCGACAGCCGGTAGGCGTCGACGCCCAGCCGGCGCAGCAGGGCCACGTCCTCGGGCCAGCGGTGGTAGTGGTCGCAGGCGACGTCGCCGGTGTCGCCGTTGTGGACCGCCCCGACGGTCCGGCAATGGCGGTCCCAGATGCTGGGGCCGCGCCCGTCCTCGGCCGCCGCTCCCTCGATCTGGTAGGCGGAGGTGGAGACGCCCCAGACGAAGTCGGCGCGCAGCGGGGCCGCGGCGGGCGGCGGGGTGGGCATCGACGGGCACTCCGGTGGCGGGGGGACGGCGCCCGATCCTAGCGTCGGCGGCGCCGCCGCGGAACGGGCATGATGGCCGGGGACGGCCGGCCGGCAACCTTTCCCGCCGCCCGATGTTGGCTCGGCTTGGACCATCACAGCCTCAGGAGGACGGCATGCCGCTCAAGGCCATCGCGCTCAACTGCACCCTGAAGCCGTCCAGCCGGCCATCGTCGACCGATGCGATGATCGGCCTTCTGCTGGGCGACCTGGCACGCCACGGGGTGGAGGCGGCGGGCACCGTCCGGATCGCCGACCACGACGTCAAGCCGGGCGTCACCTCCGACGAGGGGCCCGGCGACGCCTGGCCCGCGCTGCGGCGCCGGGTGCTGGACGCCGACATCCTCGTGCTCGGCACGCCGATCTGGATGGGCCAGCCGTCGAGCGTCTGCAAGCGGGTGCTGGAGCGCATGGACGCCTTCCTCGGCGAGACCGACGCGCAGGGGCGCCTGGTGTCCTCCGGCAAGGTCGCGCTGGTCGCCGTCGTCGGCAACGAGGACGGCGCCCACCACGTCTCGGCCGCGCTGTTCCAGGCGCTGAACGACGTCGGGTTCACCCTGGCCGCCAACGCGGTGTGCTACTGGGTCGGCCGGGCCATGGAGAAGACCGATTTCAGGGATCTGGAACGGACGCCCGAGGCCATCCTTTCCACCTCCGCCATGGCCGCCCGCAACGCCGCACACCTCGCCCGCCTCCTCCAGGAGCGGCCCTACCCGGCCGGATGAGCCGCGCCGGGCGGGCCGGGCGCTACGCCGCCGGTTCCACCAGCCGGGCGCTCGCCTCGCGCAGCCGCACCGTGTCGCCGGCGCGCTCCAGCACCAGCGTGCGGCGGTGGTGGGCCGCCAGGCCGGGGTGGCTGCCGATGGTCAGCAGGGTGGCCCGCGGGAAGTCCTCGTCGAGCAGGGCCAGCAGCGCCTCCTCCTCGGCCGGGTCCAGGGAATCGGTGGCGTGTTCGACGAAGATCCAGTCGGGGCGGCGGATCAGCAGGCGGGCGAAGCCGAGCCGCTGCTGCTCCGGCAGGGTGAGCACCTCGTCCCAATGGCCGGCGTCGTCGAGGCGTGGCACCAGGTGGGCCAGACCGACCCGGGCCAGCGCCGCCTGCGCCGCCGCGTTGCCCACCGTCTCCGGGACGGCGGGGTAGCTGAGCGCCGCCCGCAACGCACCGTGGGGCAGGTAGGGGCGCTGCGGCATGAAGAAGACGCGGGTGTGGGCGGGCAGGGAGATCCGCCCGGTGCCCCAGGTCCACACCCGGGCGACGGCGCGGAACAGGCGCAGCGCGGCGCCGGCGTCGCCGGTGATCAGCACCCGCTCACCCGGCTCGACCGTCAGGTCGAACCGCTCGACCAGCGGCCGCCCGTCGGTCTCGGTGATGGCGACCCCGTGGAAGCAGAGGTTCCGCTCGGTGTCCAGGCGCTCCACCAGGATGCGCGCCCGGGCGTCGCCGTCGGCCGCCGCGTCGAGCTGGGTCAGCGCCTCGTGCAGGCCCAGCACGCGCTCCACCGAGGCCTTCCACTCCGCGGCGCGCGGCAGGTTGTCGATGGGCCATGACAGCGCCGCCACCGCCTGCTGGAAGGCCTGGGCGGTCTGCATCAGCACGCCCAGCGTGATCGCCCCGCCGATGTAGCGCGGCGCCGCCACCAGGATCGGCACGGCGGTCGACAGCACCGAATAGGCCGAGGTGAAGGTCATCATGTTGGACAGCGCCCGGGTCTGGCGGTGCCAGCCGCGGCGCACGCCCTGGAACAGCCCGCCCAGCCGGCGCCGCTCGTCGCCCTCGCCGTGCAGCAGGGCGACCTCCTGGGCGTGCTCGCGCACCCGGGCCAGGCCGAAGCGGAAATCCGCCTCGTACCGCTGGCGGCGGTTGGCGGCGTGCACCAGGGGCTGGCCGATCAGCATGGCGATGGTGGTGGCCGCCCCGGCGTAGAGCAGGGCGACATAGAGCAGGTATCCCGGCACCGCGACCGGGTGGCCGAACAGGGTGATCTCCGGCGCCCCCGACAGCTCCCACAGGATCGAGGTGAAGCTGAACAGCAGGAGCACGCAGTAGGTCAGCGAGAGGCCCAGCTCGAAGGCGTATTCCGTGGCGATGCGGACGTCCTCGGCGATGCGGCCGTCGGGGTTGTCATGCTCGCCCGGCAGATGGGTCACCTGGTGCTGCCGGCCCTGCGACACCCAGTCGTTCAGCAGCCGGTCGGTCAGCCAGGCGCGCCAGCCCAGTTGCAGGCGCCGCTTCACCCGCAGGTGCAGCACGATGGTGACGATGTTGAGCGCGATGATGCCGACGATGGCGGCGATCATCGCCAGGAAGCGGTCCATGGAGCGTTGCTCCAGGGCGTCGAAGAAGCGCTGGCTCCACAGGTTGATCAGCACCGGCACGACCACGCTGACGACCGTCAGCGCCAGCAGCGCCGCCGACAGGAGGCGCACCTTCCAGCGGTCGGGACCCGACCAGTAGCCCCCCGCCAGGTCCAGGAAGCGGCGGGCGAAGGCGGCGCGGTGCGGCGGGGAGGGGGGCGGGGATGGGGGCGGGGGCGCTGCGGTCGGGGTGGCCATGGGGGTCCGCTCAGGCATCCAACACGCCACGGCGGGCAACCTCGGCCAGGAAGCGGTAGCTGTCCTTCGGTGTCCGTTCCAGCGTGTCGTAGTCGACGCGCACGATGCCGAAGCGTTTCGACAGGCCGAACGCCCACTCGAAGTTGTCGAGCAGGCTCCAGCAGAGATAGCCGGTGACGTTGCAGCCCGCGGCCGCCGCCCGGGCGACGGCGACGAGGTGGTCGCGCAGGAAGGCCACCCGCTCGGCGTCGCGGATCCGGCCGTCCGCCGACACCGCGTCATCGTAGGCGGCGCCGTTCTCGGCGACGAACACCGGAAGGTTGTCGTAGCGGTCGCGCATCTCGCACAGCAGGTCGTACAGGCCGTCCGGCTGCACCGGCCAGGCCATGGCGGTCCAGCGGTCGCAGTGGGCGTCGCCCCACCCGACGTCGAACGGCCGCCCGGCCTCGTGCTTCATGGTCATGCGCGAGTAGTAGTTGATGCCCAGGAGGTCGAGGGGGAAGCGGATCGCCTCCGCGTCGCCGGGCCGGACGATCGCCGCCATGCGCGCGGCCAGCAGGGGCGGGATGGCGCCGCGCAGCACGCCGTCCAGCGCCACCCGGTTCCACACCGCGTCCCAGCGCGCCGCGGCGGCCAGGTTCTCCGGCCGGTCGTCCTCGGCCCGGCAGGGCTGGAGGTTGATCACCGTGCCCAGGCGGAGCCCGGCGTGCTCGGCCCGCAGGGCGCGGAGCGCCGCCCCCTGGGCCAGGTTCTGGTGGTGCAGGGCGCGCAGGATGCCGTCCTCCCCCAGGCGGTGGCCGGGGGCGTGCTCGCCGGTGCCGTAGCCGTGGGTCGCCACCACGTTGGGCTCGTTCAGCATCATCCAGTCGCCGACCCGGTCGGCCAGGCGGGCCGCCACCACCCGGGCGTAGTCGGCGAAGGCGCCGACGATGCCCCGGCCCTGCCAGCCGCCGTCGTCCTCCAGGGGCTGCGGCAGGTCCCAGTGGTGGAGGCAGGCGATCGGCCGGATGCCGGCGGCCAGCAGCCCGTCCACCAGGCGGTCGTAGAAGTCCAGGCCCGGCCCGTTGACCGCGCCGCGCCCCTGGGGCAGGACGCGCGGCCAGGCGATGGAGAAGCGGTAGGCGGTGAAACCCGCCTCCTTCATCAGCGCCACATCCCCGGTCCAGCGGTGGTAGTGGTCGCAGGCCACGGCGGCGCTGCTGCCGTCCTGGATGCGCCCGGCGGCCGTGAAGGTGTCCCACACGCAGGCCCCGCGCCCCTCGGCGTCGACCGCCCCCTCGATCTGGTAGGCGGCGGTGGAGGCGCCCCACAGGAATCCCTTCGGAAAGGCATAGGCGGTCATGGTCGGTGTCCCACGCGGCGGCGTCGACGAAGCATGACGCATCCCGCGCCGCCGCGCCACGGCTCTCCACCGGCGACGAATTTTTGTTGCATTGCAATGCGTTGCAATCACGGTGCGGCAAAATCGCGGGGCGACACGGGCACGGCTTGGGCTTAGGCTGTGGTCATGGGCAGGCGCGGAGTCGGGCCATGAGCGGGCGCAGCGGCGACACCACGAAGATCGTCTTCATCGGCGCCGGCAGCGCCGCCTTCGGGGTCAGCCTCTTTCAGGACCTGTTCGCCACGGACGAGCTGGCGGGCGCCACCCTGGTCCTGGTCGACACCGACCCGGCGGCGCTGGAGCGCATGGCCGGGCTGGCGCGGCGCCTCGACGCGGCCACCGGCCGGTCGCTGCGGATCGAGCACACCACCGACCGCCGGGCCGCCCTCGACGGCGCCGGATTCGTCGTCAACTCCGTGGCCATCGACCGCAACCGCCTGTGGCAGCTCGACTTCGAGATCCCCCGGAAGCACGGCATCCGTCACACGCTGGGGGAGAACGGCGGGCCCGGCGGACTGTTCTTCACCCTGCGCACCCTGCCGCTGATCTTCGACCTCGCCCGCGACGTGGCCGACCTCTGCCCCGAGGCCCTGTTCATCAACTTCTCCAATCCGGAAAGCCGGATCGTGCTGGCGCTGGGGCGCCACACGCCGCTGAAGGCGATGGGGCTGTGCCACGGCATCTTCATGGCCCGGTGGTTCGTCTGCCAGATCCTCGGCCGGCCGGAGGCCGAGGTGGAGGTGGTGGGGGCCGGTCTCAACCACTTCCAGTGGCTGACCCACATCCGCGAGGCCGCCACCGGCCGCGACCTCTACCCGGCGCTGCGCGCGCGCGAGGCGGCGCACGACCCCGCCTTCACGCCCCTGACCCGGCGCCTCTTCCACGCCTTCGGGCTGTGGCCGACCTGCGGCGACGACCACATGGGCGAATACCTCCCCTACGGCTGGGAAGCCGGGGAGCGCGGCTTCGACTTCGCCGGCGACGCGACCAACCGCGCGTATCTCCAGACCCTGATCGACGAGGTGGTGGCGGGCACCCGCCCCCTGCCCGAGGATTGGCTGAAGCCGTCCTGGGGGGAGCGGGCGGTGGCGGCCATCGGCGGCGTCCTGCACAACCGCAAGCGCTGGATCGAATCGGCCATCGTGATGAACCGCGGCGCCATCCCCAACCTGCCGCCGGACCTGGCGGTGGAGGTGCCGGTGGTGGCCGACGCCGGGGGCGTGCACCCCGTGTCGCTCGGGCCGCTGCCCGACGCCATCGCCAAGCTGCTCCAGGTCCAGGCCGGCGTGCAGCAGCTGGCGGTGGACGCGGCGGTCCACGCGTCGAAGGAGATCGCCCTGCAGGCCCTGCTGATCGACCCGGTCGTCACCTCCACCGACGCCGCGGTGGCGCTGCTGGACGAGCTGTGGGCGGTCAACGCGCCCTACATCCGGCCCTGCGTGTGAGGCGACGCCTGGGCGTCAGCGCTGGAAGTCGTAGACCGCCCCCAGCCGCAGCAGCCCGGTCAGCTCGTCCAGCGCCCGGCGGCCCTCGTCGAGCAGGTGGGGATCGCGCAGGTCGTCGGGGGCGAGGCGGTCGCGGTAGTGCCGGCCGATCCAGGACTCCAGCGCCGTGGCCCGGGCCGGGTCGAGGAACGCCGCGGGGTTGGCGGCCGCGCGTTCGGCAGCGTTCAGCACCACCCGCAGGCGCAGGCAGGCCGGGCCGCCGCCGTTTCGCATGCTCTGGCGCAGGTCGACGTGCAGGGCCTCGGCGATCGGGCCGCCGGCCGCCAGCGTCTCCGCCACCCAGGCGGCGACCGCCGGCTCCTCCCGGCATTCCGCGGGCAGCAGCAGGAGCATGCCGCCCTCCGGACGGTCGAGGAGCTGGGAGTTGAAGAGGTAGCTGCGGATCGCCGCCTCCACCGGCACCCGGGCGACCGGCACGGGGATGGGGTGCAGCGCCGTTCCCACCCCGTCCAGCGCGCGGCGCAGGGTGTCGAGCACCGCCGGGGTGTCGACGAAGGCGTGCTCGCAGAACAGCAGCACCGGGCCGTTGCCCACCGCCACCACGTCGTTGTGGAAGGCACCGGCGTCGACCACGGCGGGAGCCTGCTGGGCGAACACCGTGCGGGCCGGGTCGAGGCGGTGCAGGCGCGCCACCGCCGCCGCGGCCTCGGCGGTCTGGCGGGCGGGGTAGCGGGCCGGCGCCGGGCCGCCGGCGGCGAAGGCACGGCGGCCGTGGACGAAGAATTCGACCCCCGGGGCGCCGTGGCGGGCGGCCAGGCGGGTGTGGTTGGCCGCCCCCTCGTCGCCGAAGGCGGCGTGGGCGGGCAGGGGCGGGTGGTGGGCGAAGCGCTCCCCTTCGGGAAACAGGGCGCGCAGCACCCGGGCGGTCACCGTGGCCTCGATGGCGCGGTGGGGCATGGCGACCAGGTTGGCGGGCGTCAGGTGGACGCGGCCGTCGGCGCAGTCGGCCGAGGGCGACACGGTGGCGGCGTTCGCCGCCCACATCGCCGACGCCGAGGCGCAGGCCAGCACCAGGCTGGGGTCGGCCCGCCACGCCGCCTCCAGCACCGCGCCGTCGCTGCCGGCGAAGCCCAGGGCGCGCAGGGTCGGCAGGTGCGGGCGCTCGTGGGGCGGCAGCACCCCCTGGACGACGCCGCGCTCCATCAGCAGGCGCATCTTCGCCAGTCCCTGGCGGGCCGCCGCCCGCGGGTCGGAGGCGCGCCGCGCGTTGCCGGCCGAGGCGACGTTGCCCCAGGACAGGCCGGCGAAGCTGTGGGTCGGTCCGGCCAGCCCGTCGAAATTGGCCTCCACCGTGCGTTCCCCGTCCCCGGTCATGGCGCCAGCCCGGTCATCGCGGGGGTCGGGTCCTCCGGCCGCGGGGCCTCCAGCGACGCGATGGGGTGGGCGCAGTAATCCGCCGCGTACCACGCCGAGGGGCGGTGGTTGCCGCTGGCGCCGATTCCGCCGAACGGCGCGGCGCTGGAGGCGCCGGTGAGCGGCCGGTTCCAGTTGACGATGCCGGCCCGGGCGGCGTGGCGGAACCGTTCCCACAGCGCCCCGTCGTCGGACACCAGCCCCGCCGCCAGCCCATAGCGGGTGGCGTTGGCCTCGGCCAGCGCCGCCTCGAACCCGGTGACCCGCACCACCTGCAGGAGCGGCCCGAACAGTTCCTCGTCCGGGCGTGCCGCGACGCCGGTCACGTCGACCAGACCCGGGGCGAGGAAGGGACGGCCGGGCACGGTGCGGGCCAGCGGGCGCAGCGCCTCCGCCCCGGCCGCCAGCAGCCCGTCCTGGGCCGCCAGCAGGGCGTCGGCGGCGGCGTTGTCGATGACCGGCCCCATGAAGGGCGCCGGCTCGGCGTCCGGCGGGCCGACGCGCAGCCGGCCGGCCAGCGCCGCGACCGCGGCCACCACCCGGTCGCCCTCCGGTCCCGCCGGCACGATCAGGCGGCGCGCGCAGGTGCAGCGCTGCCCGGCGGTGGCGTAGGCCGAGGAGACGACGATGCCGGCGGCCGCCGCGGTGTCCGCGACGCTCCACACCACCAGCGGGTTGTTGCCGCCCATCTCCAGCGCCAGGATGGTGCCGGGCCGGCCGGCGAAGCGGCGGTGCAGGGCCGTGCCGGTGGCGGCGCTGCCGGTGAAGAACAGGCCGTCGATGCCGGGGTGGTCGGCCAGGGCGGCGCCGGTGTCCCGCCCGCCCGGCACCAGGCACAGCACGCCCGCCGGCAGGCCGGCCTCGACCCAGCACGCGGCCATGCGCTCGGCCACCAGCGGCGTGCGTTCGCTGGGCTTGAAGATGGCGCAGTTGCCGGCGATCAGCGCCGGAACGATGTGGCCGTTGGGCAGGTGCCCGGGGAAATTGTAGGGGCCGAACACCGCCACGACGCCGTGCGGGCGGTGGCGCAGCGTGGCGGCACCGGCCCCCTCCCCGGCGCGGCGTTCCCCGGTGCGCTCGTGGTAGGCCGCCACCGACAGCGCGACCTTGCCGATCATCGCCGCGACCTCGGCCGCGGCCTCCCAGCGGGGCTTGCCGGTTTCCGCGGCGATGGCGGCGGCCAGCCCGTCGCGCCGCGCCTCGAGCACGGCGCGGTAGGCCTCGGCCACGGCGATGCGGGCGGCGGGGCCACAGCCGGCCCAGCCGGGCTGGGCGGTGCGGGCGACCACCACCGCCTCGGCCACGTCGGCGGCGTCGGCCGATGGGGCCTCCCACACGGTGGCGCCGGTGCAGGGGTCCTCGGACCGCAGCCGCGGCCCGCGGCCGGCGCGCCAGTCGCCGATCAGCAGGGCGGGACGGGTCATCGGGCGCCTCCGTCGAGGGCGACCAGGCGCAGCGCGGCGCCCGGCCCGACGCCGAGGCGCCGCGCGTCGGCCTCGGCCAGCGCCACCCCGGTGCGGCCGCCATCGGCGCCGACCCGGGCATGGACGCGGGCGACGCGCAAGGCGGCGAGGTCGGTGGTGCCGGCGATGTGGGTGGGCGGGCCGCCGCCGGGAAACAGGCGCTCCACCGGCGCCTCCAGGCTGTCGCGCACCGTCCGGATGTCGTCGCGCCGCACCTCCACCAGCGGGCCGCCGTCGAAGATGTCGACGGCCTGGCAAAAGCGGAACCCCTCGCGCAGCAGCAGGGCCAGCGCCGGCTGGGCCTGGTCGTGGGGCTTGCCGACGGCGGCCTGGGCGTCGGGCGGCAGGAGGTCGACGTAGATCGGGTGCTTGGGCATGAGGTCGGCGATGAACTGGCAGTTGCCGAGGCCGCTCAACAGGTCGGCCTCGGGGAAGGGCATGCGGAAGAAGTGGCGGCCGATGGCGTCCCAGAACGGGCTCTGGTGGTCCTGGGTCAGCCAGCCCCGGATCTCCGCCACCACGGTGTCGGCGAAGCGGTCGGGGAACTGGGCCATGACCAGGTACCGGCTGCGTGCCAGAAGCTGGCCGTTGCCGCCGCCGCGCCGGCCCGGGGCGAGGTACAGGGTGCCGACCTCGGTGGCCCCGGTGAAGTCGTTGACCAGGGTCAGCAGCCGGGCGTCCACCCGCACCCCCAGCTCGCGCGACGTCTTGGTCAGGCGGACGATGCGGTAGTTGAAGAAGCCGGCCTCCAGCCCGACCGCGGAGAACAGCCCGGAGCTGCCGACGATGCGGCCGTCGGCCGGGTCCTCGGCCAGCATCAGGTAGGATTCCCCGCCGGGTGCCTCGATGGCGGCGGCGAAGGCCTCGCAGGAGCGGGCAATGCGGCGTTCCAGCGCCTCGGCGCTGGCGGGCAGGGTGGTGAGGCCGCCGCCGGCGGTCTCCGCCAGCCGCACCAGGGCGTCGCGGTCGGCCGGCCGGGCCGGCCGCAGCATCAACGCGCCCGCCGCGCTCACCGCCCGGCCTCCGTGCCGGCGGGCTCGGGCCAGGCGAACGCGCCGGCGCCCACCGCCATCAGCATGGTCGCGGACAGGGCGGCGCGCTCGACCAGGCTGTCCAGCCGCACGTACTCCCCGTCGCTGTGGATGAGGCCGCCGCGCGGGCCCAGCGTGTCGATGTTGGGGACCCCCGCGGCGGCCAGGTTGTTGCCGTCGCAGCACCCACCGGTGTCGCGCCAGGACACCGGCACCCCCAGCGCCGCCCCCAACCCGCCGACCCAGGCCTGGAGGTGGCGCTGGCGCGCGTCGGCCGGCTTGGGCGGGCGGGAGAACCCGCCGTGCAGGGTGGCGCGGATGCCGTCGCGCCGCTCCAGCGTGGCGGCGACGGCGGCGCATGCGGCCTCGGCCCAGGCGGCGTCCTCCGGGGTCGGGACCCGGATGTTGAGGTGGGCGTGGGCGGTGTCGGGAACGACGTTGCTGGGGGCGCCGCCGGTGACACGGGCCACGTTGACGGTCACGCCGGCGCGCCGGCCGTTGAGGGCGTCCAGCGCCACCATGGCCGACGCCAGCGCGGTCAGCGCGTTGCGCCCGTCGGCGAAGGCCCGCCCGGCGTGGGCGGCGCGGCCGTGGACCGACAGGGTGAAGGTGCCGCTGCCCTTGCGCGCCCCGGCCATGGTGCCGTCCTCCAGGGCGGGCTCGAACAGCATGGCGAAATCGGCGCCGGCGGCCGCCCGGGTCATGGCGGCGATGGAGTGGTGGGACCCGGTCTCCTCGTCCGGGTTCAGCAGCACCCGCCAGCCCACCCCGGCGGCGAAGGGGCTGCGCTCCAGCGCCAGCAGCGCGTGCAGCAGCACGGCGATGCCGCCTTTGGCGTCGGCGGCGCCGGGCCCGTTCAGGGTGTCGGCGTCCAGCGCCTGCACCGTTTGGAAGGGGTGGTCGGGCCCGAACACCGTGTCGTAGTGGATCGCCAGGACGATCCGGCGCTGCGCGTCGGGCCGGCGTTCCAGGCTCAGCAGGTCGCCGGCCGGGGTGGGATGGCGGTGCAGCGTGCCCAGGGGAGCGAAGTCGGCCGCCAGCGCGTCGGCCATGGCGGCGAGACCGGGGGGGGTGCCGGACCCGGAATTGATCGCCGCCCAGCGCTGCACCAGCCGCTCCATCGCCGGACGGCGGTCGTCCAGCCACGCCAGGTGCGGCCGCAGCGCGGCGATGTCCGGAGCTCCGATCACAGATCCCCCTTGCGCCCTGCCGGCCGCGGGGTGCGGCACACCGGCAGGGAGTCAAGTGGGATGGCGCCGCGCCGCGCCAAGCCGGCGCGGGCGATTCCGGGGCCGGGGAACCGCCGTGCGCGGCGACGACGGGCCGTGCGATGCGGAGTGGGGGGTCACCAACGCGGGGGAGGGCGGGGCGCTCGACCGGGAGATCGGCCGCAACGGACGCCCGCCGAGGGGGTAACCCCTGAGGGCCGCGGCGACGGGTGGTTGCGCAGGATGTTGCCATCCGTACCGCCCACCCGGAGCCCGTCCGCCATGCCGCGCCGCCCGCCGCCCGCCGATCTTTTCGATGTCCGCTGCCAGTTGCGCCAGCCCTGGCCGGCGGTGATCCGGGCGCGGCTCGCGGCCGCCGGCGGGTCCGGGGCGGGGATCGACGCCGGCTGCGAGCGGCTGGCCGCGGCGCTCGGCGCACCGGATGCGGTGGCGGTGTGGGCGCTGCTGATGTGGAACGCCTCCGTCACCCCGGATTTCGCGGCCCGCCTGCGCGCGTGGGTGCAGCGGGGGATGCCGCTGCCGGTTCCGCCGCCAGCGGCCGGCCGGCGGCCGGAGCGGCGGCCGGAGCGGCGGCGGCGTCCCACATCCCCAGACACGCCCGCGGCGTGACCACCGCGGCGCCGATGGCGCCGTCGCAGGACAGGAGGTGGGCGTCGTTGCTCACCAGGACCGACCCGGTGGCGGCGGCCAGCGCCGCGAACTTGCGGTCGCCCGGGTCCTGCACCACGGTGAATGCGCCGGGGTCGGTCGGCGCGGTGTGCTCGTCCTCCGCCCGGAAGAGGCCGGCGACGCGCGCCCATTCCAGCCGGGGGATGCGGGTCACGACCGCGCGTGTCTCGCTGCGGGTCGGCCCGTCCCACACCAGCCGAAGCCGTCCCTCGCGCACCGCCTCCAGCACGCGGGCGGCGGCGCTGTGCGGCTTGAACCCGGCGGCGACGAACACGTTGGTGTCGACCACCACGCGCGCCGGGCCGCCCGGGCCGCCCGGACCGTTGGTGGCGGACACCGCCGTCAGGCCGCCAGGGCGAGCTTCTGCACGGCGTCGCCCGGGGCCAGGGTGCCTTCCCACGGGGTGAGCGCCCGGCCGTCGTCGGCGAGGCGCCGCGGCTCGGTGTGGCCGACCACCGCCGTGTGCGCGGCCGAGAGCCGCACCAGGTCGCCGTCCTCCACCACCAGCGCGCGCTCCACGCCGCACTCGCGGGCGAGCCGGGCGTGCGCCTCCAGGTGCGCCATGGTGCCGTGCACCGGCACCGCGAAGCGCGGCCGCACCATCTCGTACATGCGGCGCAGGTCGTCGCGCTTGGGGTGGCCCGACACGTGGACCGGCGCGTCGGCCGGGGTCAGCACCGCGACGCCGCGGGCCCGCAGGTGGTCCTGGACGGAGCCGATGGCGTCCTCGTTGCCGGGGATGGCGCGGGCGGAGAAGATCGCGGTGTCGCCGGCCTCCAGCCAGAGCTGGCGGTGGTTGCCGCGGGCAACCCGGCTCAGCGCCGCGCGCTCCTCGCCCTGGCTGCCGGTGCACATCATCACCAGGGTGCGGCGGTCGGTCCACGCCGCCTCTTCGACGCTGAGGAAATCGGGCAGCCCGTCCAGGAAGCCGCAGGCGCGCGCCGCCGCCTCCATGCGCAGCAGCGACCGGCCGGCCAGCACCACCTTGCGGTCGTTGGCCGCCGCCGCCTCGGCCACCGCCCTCATGCGGGCGACGTTGGAGGCGAAGCCGGTCACCGCGATGGCACCCTTGCGGCCGGCGAAGGCCTCGATCAGCCCGGCGCGGGCCTCGGCTTCGGAGCCGGTGGCGCCCTCGACGTCGGCGTTGGTGCTGTCGCACAGCATGGCCAGCACCCCCTCGTCGCCGAGGCGCTTGAACGCCGCGATGTCGGCGGTCTGCCCCACCAGCGGCTCGGGGTCCAGCTTCCAGTCGCCGGTGTGCAGCACCGTGCCGGCACCGGTGCGGATGGCCAGGGCCACCGGCTCGGGGATCGAGTGGGTGACGGCAATGCTCTCGACCCGGAACGGGCCGACGTCGAAGGCGGCGCCGACCTCGAAGGTCTTCAGCCGCACCTCGCGCAGGCTGCCCTTCTCCTTCAGGCGCTCGCGGATCACCACCGAGGCGAAGGGCGTGGCGTAGATCGGGCAGGTCAGGCGCGGCCACAGATGGTGGATGGCGCCGATGTGGTCCTCGTGGGCGTGGGTGACGACCAGGCCGACCACGTCGTCCATGCGCCGCTCGATGAAGGTGGGATCGGCCATCAGGGCGTTGATGCCCGGCGCCTCGTCGCCCATGAAGGCGACGCCGGCGTCGACGATCAGCCATTTCCCGGCATGACCGTACAGCGCCATGTTCATGCCGATGCGCGAGCAGCCGCCGAGCGGCAGGAACAGCACCTCGTCGGCGCCCGGCACGGGGCCGACCTTGGGCCGGGCGGCGCGCGCCGGTGCGCGGCCGTGGTTCGGCGTTGCCGTGCCGCGGGATGCGGCCGGCCGGCCGTGGGACGCGGCGCGCCCACGGGATCTGTGAAGGCTCATAGACTCTCTTTTCGTGATCGTGCGGGTCGTTAGGGGACGTCTTCGTGCGGTGCCGGCATTCGACGCTGCCAGGCGGGCGTGCACCGATCGGCGGTGCGTGATCCGTATCCTGCGTTCCGCGGCGGTGTCGGCGCCGGCCGGCGCCGTGCGGCCGGGGCGGCCGGGACACCGGCGGCGGAACGGGTGGGGTGACAAGACCCCGAAAGACGCTTCTGTATGTTGTGCGATGCGGCACGTTGTCAAGGGCATTCGCGCCGAGTCGCCCTCAGCATCCGTTGAGCGGGCGGATGCGTTCGATCAGCAACCCGCCGTTCCCCGGGGTCAGCGCGACATCGGCGGCGCCGTTGCACCGCCGGCCGCTGCGGTGCAGGTAGGTGTAGCGCACCCGGACGATCCGCTCGTCCAGGCGGCCGGTGGCATGGACCACCAGCGGTTCCGCCATGGCGCCGTAGAAGGCGGCGATGCCCTGCGGGTCGTACGCGCCGCGGCCGCGCTTCTCCGGGACCAGGAAGCTGTTCGCGGCGACCCCGTCGGCGCGCCCCAGCGCCGCGTAGAACCCCTGGACCACGGCCACCGCGTCCGTGCGCGCCGGCGGCGGGGGGGCGGGTGGCGCCGACGGGGGGGTGGGCGGGGCCGACAGGGGTGGCGCCGACGGCGGCATGGCAACCAGGGGCGTGGCGGGCGTGCTGATTGGGGGGGGCGCCCCCCGGTCCTGCGGCGGGGGCGGTGGCGCCGCTTCGGGAACGCGCGGCGTCGCATCGTGCAGCCGCAGCGGCGGCCGGTCGGCGGGGCGGGGCGGGGGATCGGGCAGCTGCGCGAACGCCGCGCCCGGCCATCCGGACCACAGGAGCGTGGCGAGCAGCAGCACGGCGGGCACGGGACGGCGCATCGGGCGGGTTTCTCCGGCAGCGGATCGCGGACGGCGGTGGCTGCGCGGGCCCGCCCGGTTCGTCACGGTGCCATGTCGCGCGCTGCCACGACGCACAGTGCCTGCGGACTGTCGAAATTTGTTGGAAAAAATCAAGCGACATTCAGCGGTTGCATGACAATGATGGCCAGGGCGCGACGTGACGCGGCAATGCGACCATGGCGCCGCGCGACGGGCCATGTTGCAGCGCATGGCGGTCCCATGTGGCCCGCATCACAACCGACGGGAAGGAAATGCAATCGTGACCAGGACGTTTCGTTCGGCGTTGCTTGCCGCCGCTGCGCTCGCCGTGAGCGCCGGTGCCAGCACCCCGGCTGCCGCGTGCAGCCCGGACTCCTACATCGGTACCGTCTGCTATTTCGCCAACCAGTTCTGCCCGCGCGGCTGGCTGCCGGCGGACGGCCGATTGCTCCCCATCAACGGCTACCAGGCGCTGTACGCCTTGCTCGGAACGACGTATGGCGGCGATGCCCGGACCAATTTCGGGCTGCCGGACCTGCGCGGCCGAGCGCCCGTCGGCCCCGGCCAAGGTCCGGGATTGAGCCCCTACCAGGTGGGGCAGCAGGACGGCCAGCGGCAGGTGACCGTGGCGGTGCCGCTGCCTTGGCACACCCACGGCGCCATCTTCACGAGCAGCGGCGGCAGCGGCCGCACCGTCGGCGGCACCGTCGACATTCCACTCGACGGCGCGGTGAGCGGCCTGCCCTTCAGTGCCAGCGCCAATCTGAACGTCTCCGCCGACGCGAAGATCGGCACCACGAACGTTGCCGGGCGCAACCAGAACGTTGGTGACAACGTGCTGCTGACATCCGGCAGTTCGCCGGCGCCGAACATCTACGCTCCGGCGGGGAACGGCAACACCACGATCATCGGCCCGGCGGGCGCGGTAACCGGCAGCGCGACCGGTACCGTGAGCGGCACCGCGTCCGGCGGGACGCTCGTCGGCAGCGCCAAGGGCGACGTCACCCTCACCGTCACCGGCGGCAGCGGCGGCACGGTGACGGTCGAGCCGACCGGCGTGCCGGACGCCGCCATGACCGTTCCCACCCAGGCGCCGGTGTTGGCCTTGACCGCCTGCATCATGGAGAACGGCATCTTCCCTGACCGGCCCTGACCGGGCCACAACCGGCGCGTCACAGCGCGGCTCCGCCCGTCGGTCGGGCGGGGCCGCCCTGGTCGCGACCACGGAGGCGGTGCCGGAGCGCCGCACCCGGCCCGGCGGTGGCAGCCGCGACGAGCGCCCGCGAGACATGTGTGGATCAAGCGTTGCGTGGCGGAGTTGCCGTGGGCTGCCGTTGCCGGTCCGCATCAGGCGCTGGCAACGCAAGGTTAAGCGAACGTAAAACACGTCACAGGTCACCGGGTGTCAGGAGCTGGCCGCGGGTGCGGTGACTTGGCGTGCGATTCGATTGGAGTCGGCCCGACTACTGTGTTGGGGCATCGGGACCGTTCGCATGCGGCGTTTCTTGTCTTGCGAGGACGGCGTATGCCGCGGTATATCGCTTTCATACGGTTTGCCAGCCGCGGCTGCAACGTTTGCGTTCCATGGGTGCCGGCGGCCAGCCGGACGGGCGGCACGCTGCAGCGTTCGGGGCGGGAGGCATCGGGTTCGCCGGGACGGTCTGAGGCAGGGATGATGGATATGGCACGCGATTCGGGCATGGGTGGTGGGAACGCCGAGACGATCTCCCCGCTGGACGGGGCCGGTTCCGTCCAGGTCCTGCGCCAGGCCGACCCCGCGCTCAACGCCGCCGGGCACCGGGAGGTGGCCTTCATCGACACCGCCGTGTCCGGCTGGCAGGACCTCGCCAACGGCGTGGCGCCGGGGGTCGCGGTGGTGGTGCTGGACGGCACCGGCGACGGCTTGGCGCAGATGGCGGCGTGGGCCGCGGGGAAGACCGGCTACGACGCCATCCACGTGCTGAGCCACGGGACGGAGGGAAGCCTCCGGCTGGGCACGCTGGCGCTGGACCGCGACGGCGCGGTCGCCCGGGCCGGCGACCTCGCCGCGCTGGGGGGGGCGCTTGCGCCGGGGGGCGACCTGCTGCTGTACGGCTGCGACGTGGCCGCCGGCGACGGCGGGCGGTTCGTGTCCGCGCTGGCGGAGCTGGTGGGGGCCGACGTCGCGGCGTCCACCGGCCCCACCGGGGCCGCCGCCCTGGGTGGCGACTGGCGGCTGGACGCGACGGTCGGCGACGTCGCCACCGCCGTGGCGATCACCGCGGCGGGCCAGGACCGCTTCGCGGCCGTGCTCGCCCCGACCACGTTCACGTTGGCCACGTCCGGCTCGGACACCGTGACCGGCGCGGCATCGGAAACCTTCACCGAGAACGGTTACGACCTGACCTTCACGCTGGAGCAGTACACCGACGTCAGTGGCGTCATCCTCGGGTATTATTACGGCCTCGCCCCGGGTTACACGCTGCTGGACGGAACGTCGCAAGGTGGTGCGGACACCTTGAAGATCACTGTGACGATGGTGGGCTACACCTTCGATCTGCAGTCCATCAAGATGTTCGACAGCACGACCGGCCAAACCAACCGCGCCGGCTACACCCTGACCACGAACAAGAGTGGCACCAAGACCGGGACCCTCGCGACGACCGACAATGGTATTTTTGCGCACACGGAAAACACGTTCGGCAGTGCCAACGAATTTCTGCAGATCAGCAGCTTCTCGATCGAGTTTTCCGAAGATTTCACCGGCGCCGACTCCGCCCCATGGTTCTCGCTGCAGAACCTGATCCTCGACAACATCACGGCGACGCCGCCGTCGGTCTCCTCGATCACGAGGACGACGCCGGCGACGGCGACCACCAATGCCGCCAGCGTCACCTACACGGTGACCTTCAGCCAGAGCGTCAGCGGTGTCGACGCCAGCGACTTCACGGTGACCACGACGGGCGGGGTGACGGGGGCGTCCGTCACCAACGTGACCGGCGCGGGGACGACCTGGACGGTGACGGTGGGAACCGGCAGCGGCGACGGGACGATCCGCCTCGACGTGGTCGACGACGACACCATCGTCACCGCATTGCCCACGCCGCTCGGCGGCGCGGGGGCCAACAACGGCGACTATTCGTCGGGCGAGACCTACACCCTCGACCGCACGGTGCCGACGGTGAGCGGCGTGTCGGCGACGACGGCGGACGGGGCGTACAAGGCGGGCGACACCATCGCCGTCACGGTGACGTTCACCGAGGCGGTGACGGTGACCGGCACGCCGACCCTGACCCTGGAGACCGGCACCACGGACCGCACGGCGTCCTACGCCTCGGGCAGCGGCACCGCGACCTTGACGTTCAACTACGTCGTCCAGGCGGGCGACACCGCGGCGGACCTGGACTACCTGTCGACCAACGCGCTGGCGCTGGCGGGCGGCACCATCGCCGACGCGGCGGGCAACGCGGCGACGCTGACCCTGCCCACGCCCGGGGCAACCGGGTCGCTGGGCGCGAACAAGGCCATCGTCATCGACTCCACGGCGCCCACCGTGACGGGGGTGTCGGCGACGACGGGGGACGGGGCGTACAAGACGGGCGACACCATCGCGGTGACGGTGACGTTCAGCGAGGCGGTGACGGTGACCGGCACGCCGACCCTGACCCTGGAGACCGGGACGACCGACCGCACGGCGTCCTACGCCTCGGGCAGCGGCGGTACGACCCTGACCTTCAACTACGTGGTCCAGGCGGGCGACACGGCGGCGGACCTGGACTACCTGTCGACCGGCGCGCTGGCGCTGTCGGGCGGCACCATCGCCGACGCGGCGGGCAACGCGGCGACCCTGACGCTGCCGACGCCGGGGGCATCCGGGTCGCTGGGCGCGAACAAGGCGATCGTCATCGACACCACCGCGCCGACCCTGGCGATCTCGACGGTGTCGGGCGACGACCGGATCAACGCCACCGAGGACGATTCCAGCCTGACCGTGTCGGGCACCGCGGTGGGCGCCGACGGCCGCACGGTGACGGTGAACGTCGGCGGGGTGACCAAGACCGCGACGGTCACCGCCGGCGCATGGTCGGTGTCGCTGACCAGCGGCGAGGTGCAGGGGCTGACGGAAGGGGCGGTGTCGATCACCGCCGACGTGTCGGACGCGGCGGGCAACGCGGCGACCCAGGCGACCAAGTCCATCACCTACGACAAGACCGCGCCGACGCTGGCGATCTCGACGGTGTCGGGCGACGACCGGATCAACGCGACCGAGGACGATTCCAGCCTGACCGTGTCGGGCACCGCGGTGGGAGCCGACGGCCGCACGGTGACGGTGAACGTCGGCGGGGTGGCCAAGACGGCGACGGTGACCGCCGGCGCGTGGTCGGTGTCGCTGTCCAGTGGCGAGGTGCAGGGGCTGACGGAAGGGGCGGTGTCGATCACCGCCGACGTGTCGGACGCGGCGGGCAACGCGGCGACCCAGGCGACCAAGTCCGTCACCTACGACAAGACGGTGCCGACGGTGACGGCGGTGTCGTCGCCCACGGCGGATGGCACGTACAAGGTGGGCGACACCATCGCGGTGACGGTGACGTTCAGCGAGGCGGTGACGGTGACCGGCACGCCGACCCTGACCCTGGAGACCGGGACGACCGACCGCGCGGCGTCCTACGCCTCGGGCAGCGGCACCGGGACCTTGACGTTCAACTACGTCGTCCTGGCGGGCGACACCGCGGCGGACCTGGACTACCTGTCGACGAGCGCGCTGGCGCTGTCGGGTGGCACCATCGCCGACGCGGCGGGCAACGCGGCGACGCTGACCCTGCCGACGCCGGGGGCAGCCGGGTCGCTGGGCGCGAACAAGGCGATCGCGGTCGACGCCGTGGTGCCGACGGTGACGGCGGTGTCGTCGTCGACGGCCGACGGGACCTACAAGGCAGGCGACACCATCGCGGTGACGGTGACGTTCAGCGAGGCGGTGACGGTGACAGGGACGCCGACCCTGACCCTGGAGACCGGGACGACCGACCGCACGGCGTCCTACGCCTCGGGCAGCGGCACCGGGACCCTGACGTTCAATTACGTCGTCCAGGCGGGCGACACGGCGGCGGATCTGGATTACCTGTCCACCGGCGCGCTGGCGCTGTCGGGCGGGACCATCGTCGACAGCACCGGCAACCCGGCGACCCTGACGCTGCCGACGCCGGGGGCGGCCGGGTCGCTGGGCGCCAACAAGGCGATCGTGGTCGACGCCGTGGTGCCGACGGTGACGGCGGTGTCCTCCAGCACGGCAGACGGCACGTACAAGGCGGGCGACACCGTCGTGGTGACGGTGACGTTCAGCGAGGCGGTGACGGTGACGGGGACGCCGACCCTGACCCTGGAGACGGGAACGACGGACCGCGCGGCGACCTACACGTCGGGCAGCGGCGGCGCGACGCTGAACTTCATGTACGTGGTGCAGGCGGGCGACACGGCGGCGGACCTGGACTACCTGTCGACCGGAGCGCTGGCGCTGTCGGGCGGGACGATCGTCGACAGCACGGGCAACGCGGCGACGCTGACGCTGCCCAGCCCCGGGGCGACCGGGTCGCTGGGCGAGAACAAGGCGATCGTCATCGACGCGGCCCCGCCGACGGTGACGGCGGTGTCGTCGTCGACGGCCGACGGGGCGTACAAGGCGGGCGACACCATCGCGGTGACGGTGACGTTCAGCGAGGCGGTGACGGTGACCGGCACGCCAACCCTGACCCTGGAGACGGGGACGACCGACCGCACGGCGTCCTACGCCTCGGGCAGCGGCGGCACGACCCTGACCTTCGACTATGTGGTGCAGGCGGGCGACACGGCGGCGGACCTGGACTACCTGTCGACCGGCGCGCTGGCGCTGTCGGGCGGCACCATCGCCGACGCGGCGGGCAACGCGGCGACGCTGACGCTGCCCACGCCCGGGGCGGCCGGGTCGCTGGGCGCGAACAAGGCGATCGTCATCGACACCACGTCGCCCACGGTGACGGCGGTGTCGGCGTCGACCGCCGACGGGTCTTACAAGGCGGGCGACACCATCGCCATCACCGTCACCTTCCCCCAGGCGGTGACGGTGACCGGCACGCCGACCCTGTTCCTGGAAACGGGAATAACGGATCGCACGGCGTCCTACGCCTCGGGCAGCGGCACCGGGACCCTGACCTTCAATTACGTGGTCCAGGCGGGCGACACGGCGGCGGACCTGAATTACGTGTCGACGAGCGCGCTGGCGCTGTCGGGCGGCACCATCCGCGATGCCGCCGGCAACGACGCGACCCTGACCCTGCCCACACCCGGTGCGGCCGGCTCGCTGGGGGCCAACAAGGCGATCGTCATCGACACCACGGCGCCGACCCTGGCCACCCTCTCGCCCGTGGACAACGCCACCGGCGTCGACGTTTCCGGCAACATCGTGCTGACCTTCTCCGAGGCGATGGCCAAGGGCACGGGCAGCATCACCCTCTACACCGCCGCCGACGTGCCGGTGGAAACCTTCGACGTGGCGAGCTCCGGCCGGGTCACCGTCTCCGGCACCACGGTGACCCTCGACCCGACGGCCAGCCTCGCCTATTCCAGCGGCTTCTACGTCACCGTGGCGGCGGGGGCGCTCAGCGACGCCGCCGGCAACGCGTACGCCGGGTTCACCGACAAGACGACCTTCAACTTCACCACCGGGGCCGCTCCGCCGCCGCCCGACAGCGGTGGCGGGGGCGGCTCCACCCCGACGCCGACACCCACCACCGAGACCGTGGACGGCGTGGTGGTGCAGACCGGGACGGAGACCGCCTCCGACGGCACCCAGACCGAGGTGCTCACCGTGCCCGTGGTCACCGAAACCCGGACCGAGCAGGACACGACCACCCCCAACGCCGACATCCCGCTGGTCACGGACACGACCACGGGGACGCGCACGCTGGAGGCCGCGGTGCCGGTGGGCGTGGGGTTGCGGGTAGAGACGGTCGACAGCACGCCGGCCGGCACCGAGACGGGCCTCACCGGCCTGATCCGCGCGATCCGCAGCCGCACCCAGGACCAGCCCGCCGACCAGACCGAGATGACCGGGGTCGGCGCCTCCTTCCTGGACAGCCTGCCGACCGGCGAGGAGAACCTGGTGGTGCGCACCATCGTGCCGACGACGACGCTGACGACGGCGCCCTCCTCCCCCCTGGTCATCACCGGCGACCGCACCACCGGCACCACCCATAGGCCGGTGGCCCTGGTGATCGACGCCTCCGGCCTGCCGTCGGGAACGGTGCTTCAGTTGCAGGACGTGGAGTTCGCGGCGGTGGTCGGCGCGGTGCGGGTGACCGGCGGGGCCGGCAGCCAGGTGGTGACCGGGGACAGCGCCGCCCAGTACATCGTGCTGGGAGCCGACGACGACACCCTGCGCGGCGGCGGCGGCAACGACTTCATCGGCTCGGCCGAGGGCAACGACGTGCTGTTCGGCGACGACGGGGACGACACCGTCACCGGCGGGCTCGAGAACGACACCCTCTACGGCAACAAGCAGAACGACCTGCTCTACGGCAACTTCGGCAACGACACCATCTTCGGCGGGCAGGACAGCGACACCGCCTTCGGCGGGCTGGACGCCGATGTCGCCTACGGCCAGCTCGGCGCCGATGCGCTGTACGGCAACATGGGCGCCGACACCCTGTTCGGCGGCCAGTTCGACGACACCCTGTTCGGTGGCCAGGACGGCGACCTGCTGTACGGCGGGCGGGGCAACGACGTGATCGACGGCAACCTGGGGGCGGACACCCTCTATGGCGGGCTGGGCGCCGACCGCTTCGTCTTCCGCCGTTCCTCGGAGGGCGGCGACACCATCGCCGACTTCGAGGCGGGGGTCGACGGCATCGCCGTCGTCAGCCCCAACTTCGGCAACCTTGCGACCGGCACCCTGTCGGCCCAGAACTTCGCCCTGGACAACCCGACGGGCACGGCGGCGGTGTTCGTCTTCAACACCGCCACCGGCGTCCTGTCCTTCGACGCCGACGGCACCGGCGCCGGGGCGGCGGTGACCATCGCCACCCTCGACGTGCGAAGCCTCAGCCACACCGACATCACCGTGCTGGCGGGGTAGCCGGCCGGGCGGGCGGGCACAGACGGCGCGCTCGGCTGTTTCCTCTGCAGACCCCACTGCAAAGGACACGTTCCGATGATGCGGCCGCTCCTGTTCGCCACCGCCCTGCTGCTGGCCATGCCGGCCGCCGGGCTCGCCCAATCCTGCGAGGAGGCCGTCGAGCGGATGGCGGCCGACGCCGGGATCGACCTGTCGGCCCCGGCGGACGGCGAGGCCACCCGGCCCAGCGCGCCGGCGACCAACGAGTCGCTGGGGGTCGCCGTGATGGACCACCTGGAAAAGCCGGACAGCGTGGTCCGGCCCGGCGCCGAGGGGGCGGCCGCGCCGCCGTCGGCGCCGGCGCAGACGGCGGCCGAGGAGGACGCGCGGCGCCTGCAGGCCGAAGCCATGCTGCTGGAGGCGCGCACCGCGGCCCGCGACGGGCGCGACGCCGAGTGCCGGGAGGCGCTGGCCACCGTCGAGCCTCTGCTGGCGGAGGGCGACGGCGGCCGTCCGGCCGAATGAGCGCAGGGCACGGCCGGGGGGTGACAGCGCCGCGCGCGCCGACCACATGAGCGGCATGGTCGATCCCTCCGCCCACCGTGTGCTCGCCCGGCGCAAGCGCGCCAACCTTGTCCAGTCGGCGCTGCTGCTCGGCGGGATGGCGGTCCTTCTGGTGGCGTGCGGCTGGCTGGTCGCCGGCGGGCAGGGGGTGGTGTGGGCGGGCGTCGCCGGCGCGGCCGCCACCCTGCTGGCGCCGCGGGTGTCGCCGCGGATGGTGCTCGGCCTGTTCGGCGCGCGGCGGCTGGGCCGGGTCGAGGCGCCGCGCCTCTTCGACGCGGTCTCCGCGCTCGCCGTGCGGGCCGGCCTGGAGCGGCCGCCCGACCTCTTCTATGTGCCCAGCGCCGCCCTCAACGCCTTCACCGTGGGCGGGCGCAAGGACGCGGCCATCGCGCTGACCGACGGCCTGCTCCGTGCCCTGACCCTGCGTGAACTGGGCGGCGTGCTGGCGCACGAGATCAGCCACATCCGCAACAACGACCTGACGGTCATGGGGCTCGCCGACCTCGCGGCCAGCCTCACCCGCTTCATGTCCCTGTTCGGCATGGCCTTGCTGCTGCTCAACCTGCCGCTGCTGATGATGGAGCGCGCACCGGTGCCGTGGGGGCTGGTGGCGGTGCTGACGCTGGCACCGGCGGCCGGGGCGCTGCTCCAGCTCGCCCTCTCGCGCACCCGGGAGTTCGACGCCGACCTCGACGCCGCGGCGCTGACCGGCGATCCTCTCGGCCTCGCCGCGGCCCTGCAACGCATCGAGGGCGTGCAGGGCCGGTTCTGGGAGGGTTTGGTGCTGCCGGGCCGGCGCCCCAGCGCCGATCCGTCCCTGCTGCGCACCCATCCCGCGACCGCGGAGCGGGTGGCGCGGCTGATGGAACTGCCCGGCGCCGACGCCCCGGCGGCGCACGAGCCGGACCCGGCGGTGCGGGTGGTGGCGTTGCCGATGGTCGTGCGGCGGCCGCGCCACCGCCTGCCCGGCGTCTGGTACTGAGCCCACGCGGCTGCGCGCGTGGGCTCGGCGGGCGCATCAGGTGGGCGTGCCGGGCTGGCGCAGACCGAAGAAATCCTCCTCGGTGGCGATGATGCAGGCGTGCCCGTCGTCGATCTGGATGGCCGTCCAGGTCGAGCGGTCGGGCGCCGCGAAGAGCTGCAGGGTCACGCCGCCGCGGCTCGTCGGGTTGGTCGAGGGCAGCTCCCCGAAATCCTTCACGATCAGGTTGGCGATGTCGTCGTAGGAGGGGCAGGACGCCGTCCCCTGTGCCACGAACAGGG
The DNA here is from genome assembly GCF_059703765.1 of Azospirillum sp. NS33. Lineage (NCBI taxonomy): Bacteria > Pseudomonadati > Pseudomonadota > Alphaproteobacteria > Rhodospirillales > Azospirillaceae > Azospirillum > Azospirillum sp. NS33. The sequence goes on from NZ_BAAKJB010000019.1 coordinate 59,126, forward strand.
ACGCGGCGGCGATGACCGTCAGCATGTCGCACCTCGCGATGGGTGATCTCACCCCTGTCAACAGCGCAAGGGCCGGTCGGGTTGCCGGTACGCCCGAAGAGGCGCAAGGGCGCGGACGGGGTAGCGGCGTCGCTGCGGTCCGCCGCGCCCGCCCGCGTCCTCCGCGTGCGCCCGCGCGTGCGCCGCTGTCAGTGGCGGCTGGCGTCGTGGTCGCCGTGGGACCGCCGCTCCACGGTGTCGCGGCCGACGATCTTGTTGAACAGGCTGGCGTCGTCGTAGAGCAGCGCCAGCTGCGAGGATTCGAACTGGTCGAAGAAAGCGTCCCACGAGATCAGGTCCATGCCCGACGATTCATTGTGCGGCGCATCGGGAAAGGTGATGCGCAGGACGCCGAGGCCGGGGCCGTCGTCGCCGGTGCCCTTCACCACGGCCGGCTTGCCGCCGTGATCCTCGGCCCAGCGGCGGATCTCGTCATGGTCGGTGGTCGCCTTGGCCATCGCCCGTCTCCCTCATGCTGCGTTCGGGTTGCGGCCGGGTGGTCCGCGTCGGGAAGAACAGGCGGCGCTCAGGAGTTGTTGCGGCGGCTCTCGCGGGCACGGGCGTCGCTCTCCCGTTCCAGCCGGTGGCGCAGGAAGGCCAGCACCGCCGCCTCCTCCGCGCCCAGCCCCGGCAAGGAGTCGCGCAGGTCGCGCTCGACCGCGGCCTTCATGGCGTCCAGCAACTCGCCGCCGAGGTAGGCGTCCACCACCTCGGGATGGACGTAGCTCTTGCGGCAGACCGCGGTGGTGTTGCCGAGGCGTGCGGCCACGCGTTCGATGGCGCGGGTGATGTTGCGCTTGGCCTTGGCCGTGCTGTCGACGGTCTCGAACTCGGCCAGCGCCATGGCCGCCAGCACGGTCCCGGCCCAGGTGCGGAAGTCCTTGGCCGTGAAGTCCTCCCCGCTGATCCGCCGGAGGTACCCGTTGACGTCGCCCGACCCGATGGCGTGGCGCTGCCCGTCACGGTCGACGTATTGGAACAGCTCCTCGCCCGGCACGTCGCGGCTGGCCCGCACCACCCGGGCGAGCCGGCGGTCGCGCAGGCGCACGTTCCATTCCTTGCCGGATTTGCCCTTGAAGGTGAAGCGCAGCTCCGACCCGGCGATGGCGACGTGCTCGTCGTGCAGGGTGGTCAGCCCGTAGCTCCGGTTCTCCCGCGCGTAGGTCTCGTTGCCGACGCGGATCAGGGTGGTCTCGAGCAGGCGGACCACCGCCGCCAGCACCTTGTCCCGGGGCAGGCCGCGGCGTGCGAGGTCGTGGTCGACCCGCCGGCGGATGGCCGGAAGCGCGTGGCAGAACGCCAGCATGCGGCCGTATTTGGTGCCCTCGCGGGCCTCGGTCCAGCGGGGGTGGTAGCGGTACTGCTTGCGCCCGCGGGAATCGCGGCCGGTGGCCTGGAGGTGGCCGTCGGGATCGGGGCAGATCCACACCGCCCGGTAGGCCGGCGGGATTGCCAGCTTGCGGATGCGGGCCAGCGTGTCCGCCTCGGTCACCGTTCGGCCGTCCGGCCAGCGGTAGACGAATCCCTTGCCCGCCCGCCGCCGGCGGAGGCCCGGCTGCTCGTCGCTGACGTGGACGAGGCCGGCGCAGGCGGCCGCCTCCTCGGGGTCGGCGAGGACCGGGTCCTGGGGGGGAGCGGCGGCGGCGGGCGGCGGGATGGCGTCCATGGGCGGAAGGTCCGGAACAGGGTGTCTGCCGCCGTCAACGGCCGCCGCCGGCGAAGGGTTGCCCCTCGCCAGGCGGGGAGGCCCCGGTGCGGGCCGGACCGGGCGCCGCGAAACTGGTCGTTGGTAATACTTCCTTAGTCAAAGGTCGTCACCGTCGCGCCGGTGCGCCGGATCGGGTCCGGCGGCGCGTGCGGAGACCGGCATGGCGGACAGGCGTTCATGGCTGCACGGGGCGGCCCTCTACCAGATCTATCCCTTGAGCTTCCGGGACGGCAACGGCGACGGCTGGGGCGACCTGGACGGCGTGCTGGCGGGGTTGGACCACGTCGCCTCGCTGGGCGTGGACGGCGTGTGGATCTGCCCCTTCTACCCTTCGCCCCTGGCCGATTTCGGCTATGACATCGCCGACCACCGGGCCGTCGACCGCCGCATGGGCAACCTGGCGGTGTTCGACCGCCTGCTGGCGGCGGCCCACGACCGCGGCCTGAAGGTGGTGGTCGACCTGGTGTGCGGCCACACCTCTGACGAGCATCCGTGGTTCCAGGCCTCGCGGCGCTCGCGCGGGGGGCCGCACGCGGACTGGTACGTGTGGGCCGACCCGGCGCCCGACGGCACCGCGCCGAACAACTGGCTGTCGGTGTTCGGCGGCGGCGCCTGGTGCTGGGAACCGCGCCGGCGCCAGTACTACCTGCACCATTTCCTGGCCAGCCAGCCGTCCTTGAACCTGCACGACGCGGGCTGCCTGCAGGCGGTGCTCGACACCGCGGCGTTCTGGCTCGACCGCGGCGTCGACGGCTTCCGCATCGACGCGGTCGACTTCTTCGCCCATGACCCGGAGCTGCGCTCGAACCCCGCGGTGGGCTGGACGGGGGAGGCGCCGGTGAAGCCGTTCGCCCTGCAGCGCCACGTCCACGACATGCTGCACCCGTCCATCCGCAGCGTGCTGGAACGGCTGCGGGGCCTGTGCGACCGCTACGAGGGGCGGGTGCTGCTGGGCGAGCTGTCCAGCCAACCCGGCGGCGCCGCCCGCATCGCCGCCTACACCGCGCCGGGCGGTCTGCACGCCGCCTACACCCTGGGCGTCGCCAAGCAGCCGCTCTCCGCCCAGGCGTTCGCCGAGGCGCTGACCGGCGTGGCGGACCCCGGGCTGATCTGCTGGAGCCTGTCCAACCACGACGTCGAGCGGGCGGTCAGCCGCTGGCTGCCGGCGGGGGCGGAGCCGGAACGCTTCAACGCCCTGCTGGCGACCCTGTTCTGCTCGCTGCCCGGCACCGTCTGTCTCTACCAGGGGGAGGAGCTCGGCCTGCCCCAGGCGCTGCTGGCCCAGGCCGAGCTGCGCGACCCCTTCGGCAAGACCTATTGGCCGGAGTTCCAGGGGCGCGACGGCAGCCGCACGCCGCTGCCCTGGCGGGCCGAGGCCGACCATTGCGGATTCACCACCGCCGACACCCCGTGGCTGCCGGTGCCGGCGGCGCACCGGCCCCTGGCCATCGACCGCCAGGAGGCGCGGGCGGACAGCCCGCTGGCGGTGTGGCGCGCCGCCCTGGCGCTGCGCCGGGCCCATCCGGCGCTCGGCGCCGGGGAGGTCGCGGGGGTGGAGGTGGCGGGGCCGGTGCTGGCCTTCGAACGGGTCGCCGCCGGCGAGCGGGTTCTGGCGGTGTTCAACACCGCCGACGCCCCGGCCGAACTGTCCCTGAAGCACCGTCCGCGCTGCCGGGCGCTGGAGCTGCCGGGTCCCGCCGGGGCCGGCGCGGCGGCGGCCGACGGCGCCGGCCGCACCCTCGCGCTGCCGCCCTTGGGCGCCTGGCTCGGCGTGGCGGGGTAGGGGGCGCGGCCGGCACCGGGGTGCACCGCCTCCGGCCGCCCTGCAGCCGGCCGCCCTACATCAGGTAGATCGAGGCTTCCTGGAGGAACGCGATCACGCCGTCCTCGCCGAAGCAGGTCATGAGCGCGGCGGCGAACGTCGGCCGGCCGTCGTCCGCAGCCCCGTCCGGGGCGGCGGCGAGGCTGTCGATCAGGAACATCGCGACGCGTTCGATCCGGCTCGACAGCAGCTCCACCGCGCGGTCCGGCTGGTTGGCCTCGACCGCCGCCAGCAGCGCGTCGGCGTCGTGGCGCACCGATGCGAAGGGCCGTTCCAGCGCGCCGACGCTGACGCGCATCGCCATAATCTTGGCCGCCACCAGCCGGTGGGCGTCGGCCAGGAAGGGGTTTCCGCAGCGGGCGAACAGGGCCTCCTGGACGGCGCCCTCGGCGCGCACCACCGCCGCCACGTCCTCCGCCGCGGCGGAGGACGCCAGCGTTGCGGCGAGGCCGCGCAGATCGGCGGCGAGGCCGGCCCGGTCGCACGCCATGGCCAGCCGCAGCGCGGTCGACGCCAGGGTCGACCAATGGGTGCAGATCGGCGCCACCTCGTCGGCGTCGGGTGTGAAGACGAAGGTGCCGCGGTGCGGCAGAATGGTCACCAGCCCCTCGCTGCGCAGCTGCGCCAGGGCCTCGCGCACCGGCGTCTTGCTGACTTGCAGAATGCCGGCCAGCGTCTGCTCGGTCAGCGATTCGCCCGCCGCCAGGTCGCCGGAGACGATCAGCGCGCGCAGCTGATCGGTGGCCGCCTCGGTGAGCGACGGCGGCCGCGCCAGCGGCTGCACCGCCGGCCGCGTCGCGCGGTTGCCGCGCGCCTTCAGCCCGGCCAGGTGCACCGCGGTGATCCCCCTGCTTCGTTCCATCCCTCGGCCCTCCGCCACCGGCCGGCGCCCGCCCGGCCCCGGGCGGAAGTATAGGGCGGCCGGGGGCGCGCGGCAATGCGCGGCGCACTGCATTTGGCATCTGGCATGCCACATGTCGCGTGTAATATATTGCACCCCAATTGTCCGCATGGTAGGCTTTCCCCCACATCGACGATCGGTCGGGCGGTGTGATCCCTGGGAAGAGGACGCGATGAAGATCTTGGTGCCGATCGAAGGGTCCGGGCCATCCGATCACGCCGTGCGCCAGGCCATTCGCCTGGCCTGGCAGACCGGCGCCGAAATCCATCTTCTGAACGTCCGGCCGCCGCTTCCGCAGAGCATCAGCGATTTCGTCGACCCCGAGGACCGCTGCGGCTTTCATGACGAGCGGGCGCGCAACACGCTGAGCAGCGCGGTCGACCTGCTGGAATCCTCGAACATCCACTATCGCAGCGCGATGGCCGTCGGGCGTGGCCCCGCCGTCATCGCCGAATACGCCTCCGACCAGCGGTGCGGCCACATCGTCATGGCGGTCGGCGGCGGCGGCGGGCTGGCCGACCTGTTCCACCGGCGCGCCCCGCTGAAGCTGCTCAACGCGGCGGGCCTGCCGCTCACGCTGGTCAAATGACGTCACTCGAACCCGGCCGCAGGGGCCGGACGGACGGCGGCTAAGGGCGCCGCCGGGCGGGACAGGTGCAAGGACGGGCGCCCCATCGGCGGGCAGCCCCTCGCGGCGACGCCTTCGTGCCAAGGCGCGCACCGCCCCCGGCTGGCGTTCTCGCGAAACCCCAAGGGGAGGAGACTGAGACGGTCATGGAGTACGGAGACTTTCTAATGGCGTTGGTCCAGATCATCTGGATCAACATCCTTCTGAGCGGCGACAACGCGGTCGTCATCGCGCTGGCCTGCCGCTCCCTTCCGCCGCACCAGCAGAAACTGGGCATCATCCTGGGCACCGCGCCGGCGGTGGTGCTGCGCGTGGTGTTCACGATCTTCATCGTCTATCTGCTGGAGATCCCGCTGCTGAAGGTGATCGGCGGCCTGTTGCTGCTGTGGATCGCCTTCAAGCTGATGGTTCCGGAGGACGAGGGCGGCCACAACGTCCAGTCCGGCGGATCGCTGGCCTCGGCCGTCAAGACCATCGTCATCGCCGACGCGGTGATGAGCCTGGACAACGTCATCGCCATCGCCGCGGCGGCCAAGGGGGACATGGTGCTCCTGATCGTCGGCCTGGCCATCTCGATCCCGATGATCGTGTTCGGCAGCACCCTGGTTCTGAAGGCGATCAACCGCTTCCCGATCCTGGTGACCGCCGGGGCCGCCCTGCTCGGCTACATCGCCGGCGAGGTCGTGGTGACCGACCCGATGCTGCACGACTGGGTGGAGCACACCGCACCGTTCCTGCACACGGTGGCGCCGCTGCTGGGCGCGGCGGGGGTGGTCGCCATCGGCACGCTGGCCGCCCGGGCGGCCGCCCGCAAGGCCACGCACCATGCCGAAACCGAGGTGACGCTGGAGCCCGACGAGGTGCCCGGCACCCGTGCCGTGGCGGACGAGGCCGACTGACCGGCCGGCCGATCCTGAGCAGGGGGAACGGGGGGCGGCCGCGACGCGCGGCCGCCCCTTTCGCTGCCGGTCCCCCCGGCCCGGTCCCTTCGGCCGTCCGGCCCCTATCCGGTCAGCCGACGTCCTCGCGCGGCATCAGATCGTACTGGCGCCGGCAGCCGGGCTGCTCCAGCATGCGGGCGTGCCAGGCCTGCACGTTGGGATAGCCGGCCAGGTCGAGGGCCGACTCCTCGGCCAGGTCGACCAGGGGGAACGCGAAGATGTCGGCGATGGTGACCCGGCCGGCCTCGAGGAAGGCCTTGCCGGCGAGGTGGCGGTCGAACTGGCGCATCCCGGCGGCGGCGGCGCCGTCGGTGAAGGGCAGGGCGTTGGGGTCGAGGTTGAAGCGGCGGATGGCGCGGGCGCGCTGCAACGGCAGCAGGGCGTCGGCCAGCCACGACAGCCATTCCGCCAGGCGCAGCTGCTCCGCCTCGTCGTGGCCGCCGAAGCGGTTGGTGGTGGCGGCGAGGTGGGTGAGGATGGGGCCGGACTCCGCCAGGTGGAAACCGGCGTGGGCCAGCGTCGGCACCCGGCCGAAGCGGTTCATCGCCAGGTATTCCGGCGTCTTCTGCTGCCCGGCGGACAGCTCGACATGGCGGTAGGCGAAGGACTCGCCGGCCATGGACAGGAACAGCACGACGCGGGTCGCCGGCTGGGACAGGAAATTTCCGTAGACGGTAAAGGCGGCGGTCACGGTTCGGACCCTCCCTATGGCGTTCGACACGGCACGACGATGCCGGGCGCGGGGGTGGCGCGCCAGCGGAATACGCGCCCACCGGCCCCCCTCTCACTCTTTCGTGACCGCCCCACCCGAAGGGTGTGGCCGGGAACAGGGAGGGCTCCCCGGGGTTGTCCATACACCCACGCATGGACATGACACCGGAGCACGGCCCGATGCCGTCGTCGCACCAGACCTATGCCGAATCCGGCCTCGCCGGCCACGCCTTCCCGCCGCGCCGCGCCGCCGTCTGGCGCTCCGTGGCGGCCCGCCTGCGCCCGGCGTTCGTGGTGGGGGCGGTGGCGGCGGTGCTGGCCGGCCATGCCGCGGTCCCCGACGACGGGGCGGCTGCGCTGGCGTGGCTTCTCGCGGCCGCCGTGGCGCTCGGCCTCGTCGCGGCGGTGCTGTGGGGCGGCGCACCGATGGCCGGATCCGGCGCGGCCGGCCCCGACCGCGCGCCGGCCCCGACCGCCGCGGTGGCGCTCGCGGTGGCCGGCGCGCTGACCGTGCTGGCCGGTGCGGCGGCCGCTCAGGTGTCGGCCATGGCGGGCATGACGGCGCTTCTCACGGGCGCCGCCGCCGCGGCGCTGGCCGGCGGGCTCGGCCGGCGGCCCTGGGCCGGGCCGCCCGTGGCGGGCGCGGCCCTGGCCGGCCTCCACCTGCTGGGGGCCGAGGGCGGCATGGCGGGCTCCGCCGCCGCACCCGCCGTCGCCCTGGCGCCGTTCTGCTACGGCGCGGCCTTCGCCGTGCTGGCCCGCGGCGGCGCCTGGGCCGGCGACCGCCGGCCGGCCTACCTCGCCCTGGCGCTGGTGCTCGCCGCCATCCTGCTGCCGGTCACCTTCGGTTGGGATGCCCACTACGCCGGCCTGTCGGCCCTGCCGTTCGCGCTGATTCTGGCCTGGCAGGTTCTGCCCGACGCATTGTGGGCGGCGTCGGACCCGCGCCCGGGCCCGGTGCGCACGGCGCTGTCCACGGCCGGCATCGCCGTTCCGGCCCTGGCCGCCGCGGTGATGGCCGGCTTCGCCGGGCTGCTGGCCGGGTTGTCCATCCTGGCGCTGATGCCGGTGGCGGGCCTGCTGGACCGGCTGTGGAGCGGCGACCGCTGAGCGGGCCGCCGGGCCGCCGGGGCGGGATCGCCGGCGCGGCTCAGGGGGCGCCGGTGCCGACCCCGTCGACCGGGCTGAGATGGGTGACCAGCCCGGTGTCGGCGGTCCACAGGTGAAGCGCCACGAACGGCGGTTCCGGCGTGCGGCGGAAGGCCGCCCCGGGGCGCAGGTCGAGCGCGAACTGCGGCGCGGTGGCGGGAGCGACGAAGGCGGTGGTGCCGGCCCAGCCGGCGACGATCGGCCGGTGGGCATGGCCGCAGACGATCCCGACGATGTGGCCGGCGTGCCGGCGCACCAGCGCGCCCAGCGCCGCCGCGCCGCCGCAGCCCATGGTGTCGATGGCGAGGCCGGTGGTGAAGGGCGGGTGGTGCATGGCGAGCAGCGTCGGGCGCTGCGGCTCCTCGCCCAGGCGTTCGGCGATCCAGGCAAGGCGCCGCTCGCACAGCTCGCCCTCGGGCCGCCCCGGCTTCTGGGTGTCGAGCATCAGCACCCGCAGCGGGCCGGCTTCCACCACGTGGTGCAGGAACGCGCCGTCCATCGGCAGCCCGCACCGGGCACCCAGGACGCGGCGCAGCGCGGCGCGGTCGTCGTGGTTGCCGGGCAGCACGCGGAGCGGCAGGCGCAGCGGCGCGAGGAGGGCGTCCAGCATCTCGTACTCGCCGGGCTGCGGCGTGTTGGCGAGGTCGCCGGTGACCAGCACCAGATCGGGGCGCGGGTCGAGGGCGTTGAGGTGCGCGACCGTGGCGGCGAGCCGGGCGTTGGTGCCAGCCGCCCCGGTCCCGGCTGCCCCGGACCCGGGCGCCCCGGAGCCGGTCGTGGCGGGCGCCGCCGGGTCGTGCGGGGCGACGTGGAGGTCGGTGATCTGCGCGATCAGCATGAGGCGGCCTTCGCGGCGGAGGGGGCGGACCGTCCGGCGGCCAGCAGGGTGTCGGCCGCCGCGGGGGTGTCGCGGCGGGACGCCAGGGGCCAGGCGATCGCGCGCTCACGGGCGACCGCCAGGGTGCGCTCCCGGGGCGGGCCGTTCAACCGGTCATAGGCCCGCACGGCGTGGTCGGCCCCGGTCAACCCGGTCCGCAGGACATGCAGCGGGTAGGTCAGCATCCAGTGCTCCTCGACGGCGAGTCCCCGCGCCGCCACCTCGACCACCTCCCGGCACAGGCGCTTCAGGGCGATGCCGCCGGCGCTGCCGTCCAGCCCGTCGCGGATCGCCGCGGCGCGCAAGGCCGGCACGGCGCCCCACGGGACGCTGCGGGCGAGCCGCGCCGCCTCGTCCAGGTTGCGCAGCAGCCCGGCCTGGAGCGCGCTCGGGGCGATCACCACCGAGCGGGCGACGCGGCCGTCGGCCAGCCCGGCCATCGCCCGGTCCGGGAAGTTGGCTCCGCTCGCCCGGCCCTCGATGTAGCAGGCGCTCAGCCTGGCGCCGAACAGCGTCTCCAGTGGCGCCGGGCCGTGCCAGGCGTCCAGGAACTCCTCGGTGGCGAAGGGGGCGTCGGAGAAGCGGAAGCGGATGCGCGCATCGAGGAAGCTGGCGAACTGGAGGAACTCCAGGTGGTGCATGGCCGGCACCACCTCCACCGCGCGGTGGGTGACGATGTGGCGGCCGGTCCAGCGCGGGTGCGCCAGGAAGCGCAGCAGGTCCGGCGCCGCGTCGATGTGATAGAGGTCGGACAGCGTCTTGTAGGCGTGGTGCGGGGTGAGCGGCACGCACTGCATCGCCGTGCCCGGCCCGAACATCCAGCGGACGTGGTCCCGCAGATCGCGGAAGGGCGCCGGCGGCAGGGTGTGCAGCGTGCGGTCCCCGGGGAACGCCGCCCCGGCGAACATGCGCGGCCAGAGGGTCAGCCGGTTCTCCTTGCGGGCGGTGAGCCGCCCGCCCTCGAAGGGGCTGTTCGCGAACAGGGCGATGAAGGCCGGGGCGAGCGCCAGCACGGTGTTCAGCGCCGACACCGCGGTGTCGCAGGACACGCTGGTCGAGGGGCTGTTCTGGGCCTTGGCGTCGATTCCCGCGGCGTGATCCCAGCCACGGGTGTCGGTCCAGTAGTCGTAGATCGGTTTGGGTGCCCGGGTTGCCAGGTAGCGTGTGCGGTCGTCCGGGGCGCAGGGATGCTCGGCCAGGTTCAGGATCGTCGCGCCCTCCCCGGCCAGCGCGGTGCAGACGGCGTCCAGTTCCCGGCACACCCGGCGGTCCAGCTCGACCAGGTTGGCGTGGCCCGCCGGCACCGGGCCGATGGCGCTTTCCAGGTTGTTGAACCCGTTGTCGATGGAACTGACGACGCCGTCCGTCCGCACCGCGACGGGGCGCCCGCCGGCGCATTCCAGTTGCGCGGCGCCCTCCCGCGCCGTCTTGAGGGCGTGGAGCGCGGGCAGGAAGGGGCCGACGGCGTGCGAGGCGCCGGTGGCCCCGTCGGCGACGGCCATCTCCATTTCGAGACCGATCATGGCGGTCGCGGGGTCGCCGGTCACGACGCACCGGATCCGGCGCCGGCGGCGAGGTCGGGGGTGGGGTCGCCGTCGGCGCGGGAGCGGAACGGGCGTTCGCTGGCGACCACGATGAACAGCACGGTGGCGGCGAGATAGATGACCCCGGTGACCGCCAGCCCGACCTCCATGCCGACCGCGGTGAACAGCGCCCCGACGATCAGGGGGCCCAGCATCTGGCCCATCTTGTCGGCGGCGCGCTGGACCCCCATCGCCTTGCCGGCGCCGAACGCCTGGACGGTCCGAAGGCGCAGGGCGAAGGCCGACTGCGCGCTGCCCGCCAGACAGGCGGCCAGGCCGAGCAGGAAGACGGCCAGCACCATGGCGCTCATGCCCTGGTCGACGTAGAGCCATGCCAGCCCGGTCCCCCCGACCAGCCCGCCAGCGGCGATGAACGGCTTCTTGCGCCGCGTCCGGTCGACGGCACGGGCGACCAGGGGGGCGATGTAGATGACCGAGAGGCCGTAGATCATCAGGATACGGCCGATGTTGGACTGGTTCACCTGCTGCTCGGCCAGGTAGATCGGCAGGGCGTAGTAGAGCAAGCCGACCTGGGCGATGGAGAAGGGGATGACGCTGAACAGCATGACCGCGACGAAGTTGCGGTCGCCGAGCACGGACCGCAGGCCGCGGCGCGACCCGCCGGGGGCGGCCTCGGACGGGCCGCTCACGGTGCTGGTGCCGGGGTCCGGGGCGTGCATGAGCGGGCGCATGAAGGCGAAGGCGAACAGCAGCGGGACCGTCATCGCCCCGGCCGACACCAGGAAGACGAAGGAGAACCCCATCTGCTCCGCCATCATCGCGCCGATCGCCGTGCCGCAGATGTGGCCGGCGAAGATGCCCGCCACCAGGTTGGAGATGCCGCGCGCCCGGGTGTGCAGGGTGCTGTACTGGAACACGAACCCCTGGATGCCCATCCAGGCGAGGCCGTAGCCCAGGCCGACGACGCCGCGGCACAGCACGAACGCGATCGCCGAATCGACGGTTCCCGCCAGCAGGGCGCCGGCGATGCTGACGACGACCCCGGCCAGGAACGGCACGTGCCAGCCCCGCCGATCGGTCAGCGCGCCGGCGAGCAGGGCGGCGAACAGGGCGCACAGCATCTCCAGCGAGATCGGCAGCGCCATGGCCATGCTGGCGGGCAGGCCGGCGATCGGTTCGTAGAGCTGGCGCATCTGCAGCGGCACGAAGGACAGCGGCAGCGCCCACGCGAGCAGGAAGGAAAAGACGGCCGGGCGGGCCAGCAGATGGCGCGATGCCGGGTCGTCGGCACCGTGGCCGCCCAGGGTGCGCCGCACCAGCACCGTCAGCAGGATCGACAGCTCGAACACCGCGAGCGCCGACAGCAGCGCCAGCGTGCCGGCGTCGAACATGCGCTGGCGCACCCCCGCGCCGATCCGTTCCGGCGACAGGTGGATCTCGATGAAGCCCGCGACGCTGCGGCTGCCGTCGCCGGCGACGCGGTGCAGCGGCAACACCACCTGGAACTCGGACTCCGCGTCCGCGGCCTGGTCCGTGTCCGTGTCCGTGTCCGCGGGCGGGACGCCGGGCGCGGCGACCCGGCCCGACTGGTCCACCCGGTACAGCAGGGAGCGGTCGGCGTCGCGGATCTCGATGTCGGCGATCTCCGGCACGCTCTGCACGATGCGATGGAAATGGTCCTCGATCCGCACCAGGCTGGTGATCTTGATGCCCTTGCCGAGGATGCTCTCGATGTCGCGCCGCACCAGATCGGTCAGGCGGCCGGCGTTGCTGCGGGTGACGGACACGTACTGGTCGCGGAAGTTCTGCACCGTCTCGAACGAGTAGTACGCCTGCGCCGCCACGATGGCGATGATCGGGACGGCGTAGAGCCGCGCCCCGTGCAGCCGGCTGCGATCGCCGCCGCCCACCAGCGCGAAGTGCAGCAGCATGATCGCCATGGCCGCGGCGGTGCTCACGCCCAGCACGTTCAGGTTGTCGACGAGGGCGCCCTCGAACCGCTCGCGCACGAGCGAGTCCGGGAAGGACAGCGTCAGCATGCCGGCCAGCGTGCCGCCCTTGCCGCGGATGGCGAAGACCGCAAGATGCTCCTCGCCCTCCTCCTCCATCACGAAGCTCTCGCCGCTGGCGAAGGCCTGCCGGGCGACGCCCAGGGCGCGGCCGATCGGCCGCGCGGTGGCCGCGGAGTGGTAGGTCTGGGTGCCGTCGGGCAGGGCCAGCACGACGTCGTCGATCTCCGGCAGGGCGCTGCGGATGTCGTCGGCGACCTTCTGCATGCCGTAGAACGCCTCGATCGGCTTGCCGAAGCGGACCGCCCCCTCGACCTTCAGCGCGCCGTTGCTGCCGGCCACCTTGATGCCCGCGACCAGCGACTGGAAATAGATCTTGTGAAGCGACGCCAGGGACAGGCCGCCGTTCAGCGCCTGGGCGACGATCAGAATCAGAATGCTGCCGAGGAGGACCTTCCACAAGCCTCCGCCCGCGCGCCGTGCCATCGTCGCTCCCACCTTGCCAGAACCCCGTCCCGCTCCGCCCCCGGGATCGTCGTCCGCGGTGCCGGCGGTCGGCGGTGCCCGCGGTCCGCGGCACGAACGGATGTTCCCGTCCCGGCTGCAAACAAACGGTGCCGTTGCGAGCACCTTATGCAATCATGCCTGCAATAGCACGGTCGCAATCGATTCGGAAGACAGGTGCGTGTTACGCTCCTGAAACAAAGGTGCCGGAAAATATTGCGCTCCGAAGTGGCCTATCGACGAAAAGGCGGTGTAGGCTGGGCGCGGTTAGTTGGTGCGACGCGGGCGCGCGGGCCTGGTGGAGCGGGGAGCCTGGGATGGATGCGGTTCGAAACGGGGGCAGCGCATGGCTGCGGTGCTGAATTCGCTCAAGGCGAAGGTCTTCCTGCTGGTCATCGTGCTGCTGGGCATCGTCGCGGCGACGGTGATGACGCTGAGCAAACGCGACGTCGAGCACGCGATGCTGGAGTCCGAGGTGGAGGCGGCCCAGAACGTCGTGACGCTGGTCAAGCGTGACATCACCAACCGCTACCGCGGCTTGCTGATGGAGAAGGTCCGCACCATCACCGCGGGCAAGGAGCACCTGCGCCAGACCAGCGGCGTGATCCAGGCCGCGCTGGAGCACTTCGCCGCCCTGGCCGATGCCGGCACGCTGAGCGAGGATCGGGCGCGCACCGCCGCGCTGGCCTGGATGGCCGCCCTGCGCCTGGACGAGAACGTCCGGCAGTACGTGCTGGTCATCGACGCCGACGGCCACGCCGCCGCCCATCCCGATCCGGCCATGGTCGGCCAGGACCTGGGCGGGTTCACCGACTACAAGGGGCGCAGCCTGGTGGACACGGTGCGCACCGAAACCGAGCGCTACCGCGAAACCTTCGCCACCTACCGCGTGCTGGAGGCCGGTGCGGACAGGCCGGTCGCCAAGTTCGGCCACTTCTTCCGGTTCGCACGCTGGGACTGGATCGTCGGCACGGTCAACGACATCCGCGACGTGGAAAACGACGTGCGGCGCAAGATCGACGCCTTCGTCGAGGATCTGCGCGACAGCATGCCGGCGATCCGGGTGGCGCGCACCGGCTATGTCTTCATCTTCGACGGGTCGGACAAGGTGGTCGTGCCGCCGCGCGGGGATCCCGGCATCATCGCCGGGCGCAACCCGCTGACGGGAAACCGGCTGCTCGACGACCTCAAGGCGGCGGCGACGGAGGCCGGCGCCACGTCGGTGTTCCATATCGGTCCGAACGACGAACCGATGGAATCCCATGCCTCGTACTTCAAGGCGCTGGACTGGTACGTGGTGGCGACCACCTCGACCGAGGAGATCGGCCGCCCCGCGCGCCTGCTGATCGCCCGTCAGGGCGGCATCTTCGCGGTCGTTCTGCTGGTCAGCGCCGGCCTCGGCTATCTCTATGCGGCGCGCCTGTCGCGGCCGCTGGTGACGCTGACCCGCTACGCCAACGACCTCTCCACCCAGGACTTCTCCGCGCCGGCGGCGGGCGAGACGGGCCGCTCGATCGCCGACCTGCCACGGCGCCACCGCGACGAGGTGGGGCGTCTCGCCAAGGCCTTCGTCTACATGGAGACCTCGCTGCGCAGCAACGTCCGCCTGCTGATGGACGCCACGGCGGCGCGCCAGCGCATCGAGAGCGAACTGACCATCGCCCGCGACATCCAGATCGGCCTGCTGCCCAAGATCTTTCCCGAACCGCCGGAATCCCACGGCTTCGAACTCTATTCGACGCTGCATTCGGCCAAGGAGGTGGGCGGCGATCTCTACGACTTCTACTTCCTCGACCCGCACCACCTGTGCCTGACGGTCGGCGACGTGTCGGGCAAGGGGGTTCCGGCGGCGCTGTTCATGGCCGTGACCAAGACCCTGATCAAGGTGGTGGCCGACCGGGTTTGGGAACCCGCAGAGATCCTCGCCCAGGTCAACGACGAGTTGTCGCGCGACAACCCGAACATGATGTTCGTGACTCTGGTGATCGGCATCCTGGACGTGCGCACCGGGGTCATCCGCTACGCCAGCGCCGGCCACAACCCGCCCCTGCTGATCGCCGGCGGCGGCGTGCACTACCTGAAGGACGCCAGCCCGGGCATGGCGTGCGGCATCATGGAGGGCATCCCCTACGGAACCGCCACGGTGACCCTGGCCCCCGGCGACACGCTGCTGCTCTACACCGACGGCGTCACCGAGGCGATGGACCCGGACGACGAGCAGTATTCCGACGGGGCGCTGCTCGATCTCGCCCGCGACCGGCTGGCCGGGCGCCCGGCGCGGGAGATCGTCGACGCGGTGGTGGCCAGCGTCGGCGCCCACGCCAACGGGGCCGAGCAGTCCGACGACATCACCGTGCTGGCGCTCCGCTACTATGGGCTGCCGTCCGACGGGGACCCTGCCGGTGCCGCGCCCGAGCCCGCTTCGGCCAGCAAAGAGGATTAGCATGCCTTCAGTCTACCGGCGCCTGCGCGGCGTGCTCGTCGCCGCCCTTCTGACCGCCTCGTCCGTCGTGGCCCTGCCGGCGGCGCCCGCCCGGGCCGAGCAACCGCTGGGCGACAAGGGCACCTACGCGACCGCGCCGACCCTCCACGACGGGGCGAAATGGCGCATCGGCTATCTCGAAGGCGGCCAGTACCCGGACTACGAGGTCATCCTGAAAGCGACGCTGCGCGGGCTGATGGAACTCGGCTGGATCGAGCCGGCGACCCTGCCGCCGGAGAACAACCCGGAGCCGGGGGGCTTCTGGCGCTGGTTCGCGGACACCGTCCACAGCGACTATCTGGAGTTTCCGAAGGACGCCTACTACACCTCCGGCAACTTCAACGTCGACCTGCGCCCGTCGACCAAGGCGACGGTGCTCGACCGTCTGAACACGCGCGGCGACATCGACCTGATGATCGCCATGGGGACCTGGGCCGGGCAGGACCTGGCGAACGACCAGCACGACGTGCCCACCGTCGTGGAGTCGACCAGCAACCCGATCGCCTCGAAGATCGTCAAGAGCGCGACCGATTCCGGATTCGACCACCTCCACGCCAAGGTCGAGCCCGATCGCTACGCCCGCCAGGTCGAGGTCTTCCACGACATCATCGGCTTCCAGCGCCTCGGCATCGTCTACGAGGACACGCCGGAGGGACGCACCTTCGGCGGAGTCGACGAGGTCGAGAAGGTGGCCGAGGCGCGCGGCTTCGAGATCGTCCGCTGCCTGGCGCCGTTCAGCGGCGTGCCGCAGGCCGAGGCGGAGGCACGGGTCGCCGCGTGCTACGCCGACCTGGCGCCCCAGGTGGACGCCGTCTACATCACGGTGCATCGCGGCGTCACCATCGCCAATCTTCCCGAGGTGATGGAGCCGATCAACCGGCTCAAGGTGCCGTCGTTCTCCATGCTGGGCGCGCAGGAGGTGCAGCACGGGGTGCTGATGAGCATCTCCCAGGCCGGCTACAGCTATGTCGGGCAGTTCCATGCCGAGACCATCGCCAAGATCCTGAACGGCGCCAAGCCGCGCGACCTCGAGCAACGCTGGGTGGCGCCGTCCAAGATCGCCCTCAACCTCAAGACCGCGGAACTCATCGGCTACGACCCCCCCGTCGACATCCTGATCGCCAGCGACGAGCTGTTCGAGGAGATCGCCAAGCCCGAGGCTGGAAACTAGGGCGCCGGCGCCGCGCTCCGCAGCGCGGCGAAAGACCTGTTGAGACCGGACCGCCCGGCTGGGATATTGGGCCGGCTGGAATACTGGGGGCGTGTTTGGCGTGCCAAGGCAATGACCGGCTCCGATCGCGCGTTTTCACATGACCGGTACTGGCTCAAGCGGGCGCTGGTCCGCGTGGCCGAGGCCGGTGACGCGCCTGGCGTCACCGCCCAGCCCGGCGTGCCGGAGGACCCGATGGTCCTGGTCGACGTGCGCATTGAATCCGGGGTGATCCGGGCGGTGGTGGCGGCCGGCGGCGCGCCCTGCTGCAGCCGCGGCATCGACCTCGAGGGCGGGTGCATCCGTCCGCACCAACCCGGTGGCCGGGTCGCGCCGGGATGCCCCGCCGACCTCCGGGTGACCCACGGCCGCGGCGGCGCGGTGGTTCTGGTGGGGGGCAAGCCCGATGGCCCCTGCACGCTGTGCCTCGACCGCGTCTGCACCCCCCCGCCCGCCAGGCCGTGACGGTTGTCATCGACAGGGCACCCTGACTGAACGCTATAGTTCACCCGCGGTGCCCCTCTCGGGGGGCGTCCGCCATGGGTACGACGGGTCCTCCTCATGCGCCACGCGTTCCGCCTCTTCGCCTTGATCGGTCTCGTCGCCGTTGCCGGCGGCGGCTATTGGCACTTCGTGGAGACGGGCGGCACCGTGGACGGGCTGCTCGCGCTGGCCACCGGCCGTCCCGCGCCCGTCCCCGGCGGCCCGGGGTCGGGGCCGGGGCCGGGGTCGGGGACGGGCGCGGGCCCGGGGGCGGGACGGGGCGGTCCGCCGGGTGGCATGCCGGTGGAGGCGGTGCCGGTGACCGTCGGCAGGGTGGCCCGGACGGTGACCGCCGTCGGCACGCTGGTGTCGGACGAGTCCGTGGTGATCCGACCCGAGGTGGCCGGCCGAGTCGCCGCGATCGCCTTCGAGGAGGGGAAGCGGGTCGCCCGCGGCACGGTGCTGGTGCGTCTCGACGACGCCATCGCCACGGCGACCCTGGCCCAGGCCGAGGCGTCCTTGAGCTTCTCGCGCAGCGACCTGCGGCGGGCCGAGGAGTTGCAGCGCAACAACGCGGGCTCGGTGCGGGCGCGCGAGCAGGCGCTGTCCAAGATGATGGTCGACGAGGCGGCGGTTCAGCTCGCCCGGGCCCAGCTCGACCGGCTGACCCTGGTGGCGCCGTTCGACGGTGTCCTCGGCCTGCGCCGGGTGTCGGTGGGCGACGTGGTCCAGGCCGGCGAGGACCTGGTGAACCTGGAGGCCATCGACACCCTGAAACTCGACTTCCGGGTGCCGGAGGCCTACCTGACGGCGGTGCGCCCGGGCCAGGACCTGGCGGTGACGGTGGACGCCGTGCCGGGGCGCGCCTTCGACGGCGCGGTGTACGCGATCGACCCCCTGATCGACGTCAACGGCCGGGCGGTGGTGATCCGCGCCCGCGTCCCCAACCCCGACCACACCCTGCGCCCCGGCCTCTTCGCGCGGGTCGAGCTGACCCTGACGGTCCGCCCCGACGCGATCCTGGTGCCCGAGCAGGCGGTGGTCGCGTTCGGCAAGACCCAGTTCGTCTACACGGTCGCCGACGGCAAGGCGGTGCAGACCCGGGTCTCCCTGGGCGCCCGGCGGGCCGGCGCGGTGGAGATCACCGAGGGCCTGTCCGACGGCGACGTGGTGGTGACGGGCGGGCAGATGAAGATCCGCGACGGCGCGCCGGTGACGGTGATGCCGCCCAACCCGGCGCCCGCCGTTCCCGGCGGCGGCGCGGCGCCGGACCGGCCGACGGGGAGCTGAGCCGATGGTGCTGTCCGACATCTCGATCCGCCGGCCGGTGCTGGCGACGGTGATGAGCCTCGCCATCGTGCTGATCGGCGTGGTCTCCTACGACCGCCTGTCGGTGCGCGAATACCCCAAGATCGACGAACCCGTGGTCAACGTCACCACGGTCTACAACGGCGCGTCGGCGGAGATCATCGAGACCCAGGTGACCCAGGTGCTGGAGGAAAGCCTCGCCGGCATCGAGGGGATCGACGTGCTGTCCTCGGTCAGCCGCGCCGAGCGCAGCCAGATCACCCTGCGCTTCCGCCTCACCCGCGACATCGACGAGGCGGCCAACGACGTCCGCGACCGGGTCGGCCGGGTGCGCCGCAACCTGCCCGACGAGATCGACGAGCCGACCATCGCCAAGGTCGAGGCGGACGCCCAGCCCGTGATCTACCTGGCCTTCTCGTCGGACCGCCATTCGCCGCTGGAGGTCACCGACTTCGCCGACCGCTACGTCAAGGACCGCCTGCAGAACCTGCCCGGCGTGGCGGAGGTGCGGATCTTCGGCGAGCGCCGCTACGCCATGCGGCTGTGGCTCGACCCCGCGCGCATGGCGGCCTACCGGGTCACGCCCCAGGACGTGGAGGAGGCGCTGCGCCGGCAGAACGTGGAGATCCCGGCCGGCCGGGTGGAAAGCGTGGCGCGCGAGTTCACCGTGGTGTCGGAGACCGACCTGCGCACGCCGGCGGAGTTCGAGCGGATCATCCTGCGCGACGCCGACGGCTATCTTGTGCGCCTGGGCGACGTCGGCCGGGCCGAGCTGGCGGCCCGCGACGAGCGGGTCAACGCCCGCTTCAAGGGACGCAGCGCGGTGGCCCTGGGGGTGGTCAAGCAGTCGACCGCCAACCCGCTGGACGTCTCCACCGCGGTGCGCGAGCAGCTGCCGAAGATCGACGCCAGCGTGCCCGAGGGCATGTCGGTGGCGATCGGCTACGACAGTTCGATCTTCATCGCCCGCTCCATCGACGCCGTGTTCAGCACCATCTTCGAGGCCATCGTGCTGGTGGTGCTGGTGATCTTCTTCTTTCTGCGCTCCTTGCGGGCGACCCTGGTGCCGCTGGTCACCATCCCGGTGTCGCTGATCGGCGCGTTCGCGCTGATGCTGCTCTTCGGTTTCTCCATCAACACCCTGACCCTGCTGGCCATGGTGCTGGCCATCGGCCTGGTGGTCGACGACGCCATCGTCATGCTGGAGAACATCTACCGCCACATCGAGGAGGGGGTGCCGCCGTTCCGGGCGGCGCTGATCGGCGCCAAGGAGATCGGTTTCGCGGTGGTGGCGATGACCATCACCCTGGCCGCCGTGTACGCCCCCATCGGCTTCATGACCGGGCGGACCGGGCGCCTGTTCACGGAGTTCGCGCTGACCCTGGCCGGCGCGGTGCTGGTGTCCGGCTTCGTCGCGCTGACCCTGTCGCCGATGATGTGCTCCAAGCTGCTGCGCCACCAGGCCCGGCACGGCGTCGTCTACAACCTGGTCGAACGCTTCCTGGAGGGAATGACCGGGGGATACCGCCGTCTGCTGCGGGCGGCGCTGCGGGCGCGGCCGCTGGTGCTTCTGGTCGGCCTGCTGGTGGCCGCGGCGAGCTGGACCCTGTTCGCGCGCATCCAGTCGGAGCTGGCCCCCACCGAGGACCGCGGCACCGTCGTCTCCATCGCCATCGCCCCGGAGGGGTCGACCCTGGACTACACCGACGCCTACACCCGCCGCATGGAGGCGCTGTTCCAGCAGGTGCCGCAGGTCGAGGCCTGGTTCATGGTGGTCGGCTTCCCCGTGGTCAACCAGGGCATCAGCTTCGTCCGTCTGCAGGACTGGGCGGACCGCGACGTCAAGCAGCAGCAGGTGGTCGCGCAGCTGGCCCCCAAGCTGTTCGGCATCCCCGGCGTGCTCGCCTTCGCGACCAACCCGCCGTCGCTCGGCCAGAGCCCGACGGAGAAGCCCATCAACTTCGTGATCCAGACGTCGCTGGACTACCCCGCCCTGCAGCGGATGGTCGACGCGATGATGGCCGAGGCCCGCACGGTTCCCGGCCTCGTCAACCTGGACACCGACCTCAAGCTGAACAAGCCGGAGCTGCGGATCTTCCTGGACCGCGACAAGGCCGCCGACCTCGGCATCGCCGTCGACGCGGTGGGCCGCACCCTGGAGACCTTCCTGGGCGGGCGCCAGGTCACCCGCTTCAAGCGCGACGGCAAGCAGTACGACGTGATGGTCCAGGTGGAAGGCCTCGACCGCAACAACCCCGACGACATCGCCGCCATCTACGTGCGCGGCACGGCCGGCGCGATGGTGTCGCTGGCCAACCTGGTGCGGGTGGAGGAGCGGGTCAGCCCGCGCGAGCTGAACCACTTCAACAAGCTGCGCTCGGCCACCATCACCGCGACGCTGGCGCCGGGCACCTCCATGGGCGAGGCCCTGACGTTCCTCCAGGGCGCGGCGGAACGGGTGCTGCCGGCCACCGCCCAGACCGATTACGCCGGCCAGAGCCGGGAGTTCCGCGAATCCGCCACCGGCCTCTACGTCACCTTCGTGCTGGCGCTCGCCTTCATCTATCTGGTGCTGGCGGCCCAGTTCGAGAGCTTCGTCGACCCCTTCGTGATCATGCTGACGGTGCCGCTGTCGATGACCGGCGCCCTGCTCGGCCTCTACCTGACCGGCGGCACCATGAACGTCTACAGCCAGATCGGCCTGGTGACGCTGGTCGGGCTGATCACCAAGCACGGCATCTTGATCGTGGAGTTCGCCAACCAGCTTCAGCGGAGCGGCGTGGCGGTCGCCCGGGCGGTGGAGGACGCGGCGGTGATGCGCCTGCGGCCGATCCTGATGACCACCGGCGCCATGGTGCTGGGCGCCGTGCCGCTGGCGACGGCCGACGGCGCGGGCGGCGAGAGCCGTCAGGCCATCGGCGTCGTCATCGTCGGCGGCATGCTCCTGGGAACCGTCCTGACGCTGTTCGTGGTGCCGACCGTCTACAGCTACATCGCCCGCAAACGCCCGCCGGTCGCCGACCAGGACGCCGGCGTGCACGGCGCCGCGCACCCCGCGCACTGAGCCCCCGTCGGCCGAGGGGGCGCCGCGGCGCCCCCCCGGGGCCGCCTCACAGGCGGACCGCCGGCGACGACTGCGACTGGGCCGAGCCGTTGGGCACGCGGTCCAGCACGACGGCGGCGCCGATGGCGATGACGATCGCCGCCGCGAACCCGATGACCATGGCCTTCATGCCTCTGCCTCTCCCTGCACTTTTGTGTCGTTCTCCGGGGCCGGCGTCCGCCGGTCCCGGCGGAAGGAGAATAGTGCCGGCCGCGCCCGCGCGCCAGTGCGCCGGGCGATGGCGGGCGGCGGATCGGCCGCGTCAGCGCGCGGCCGTCGCCCGGCGCAGGTAGGCCACGAGGTCGGCGCGCGCCTGGGCGTCGGGCAGACGCTGCAGGGGCATCTTGCTGCCGGGCGTCATGGTGTCGGGGCCCACCTCGAACAGCCGGGCGACGGTGTCCTCGGTCCAGACGATGCCGCTGCGGCGCAGCGCCTCGGAATAGGGGTAGCCCTCCACCGCCCCGGCCGGTCGGCCGAACAGGGCGTGCAGGGTCGGTCCGGCGCGGTGGCCGCCGCCGGGCTCGAGGGTGTGGCAGAAGGCGCAGGCGCGGAACAGCTTTTCCCCCTGGGCCGGATCCCCCGCGGGCTCCGGCCCGGCCAGCGCCGGCGTCGCCAGCACAAGAACTGCCAGCGCAAGGCCCGGCAGCACAAGGGCTGCCTGCCGAAGCACCCGCAGCACCGCCAGGGCGGCCCGGCGCGCGCTCATGACGGGGTCCCGTCGGGATCCACCACGTCCAGGGACACCACCGCGGTGTCGATCAGCAGCTTGCCCGCATGCTCGAAGTTCACGGTGACGCGGTGGCGGATGGCGGACTGCACCTGGCCGAGGCCCCAGTCCGGGCGCTCGGGGTGGCGCACCCAGGCGCCGGGAACCAGCGTGTCATCCATGGCGTCTGTCCCGAAAAGCGGCGGCATCCCGCGGTGATGGATGATACAAGAAGGACGGTGGGGCCGTGAAGTTCCCCTTGCCAACCGTTCGCATCAGCCGCCACCCAGCCGGGGAAGTCCATGGTTCTCGACATCCGCGTCCTCGAACTCCTGGCGTCGCGCGTCTGCCACGACCTGGTGAGTCCGGTCGGGGCGATCCACAACGGGCTGGAGTTGATCGAGGAGATGGAGGATGAGCCGGCTTCGGCCTTCCTGGGCGAGTCGATCAAGCTGATCGAGCATTCGGCGGGGCAGGCGGAGCGCCGGTTGAAGCTGTTCCGGCTCGCCTACGGCATGGCCGGACGGGACCAGCGCGGCTTCGCCGAGACCCGGGCCGCGGCCGAGGGCTGGGTGGCGGGCTCGCGCACGGCGCTCGACTGGCCGGCCGGGGCGGTTCCTGACGCGATGACCGAACGGGAGGGCGTGGCCAAGGTGCTGCTCAACCTGATCGTCCTGGCCGACGAGGCGCTGACCCATGGCGGGACGGTGTCGGTGGCCGGGGAGGGCGACGCGGCGTCGGGCCGGATCACCCTCACCGCCCAGGGGCGCCCCGGCGCCCTCGGCCCGGAGGCCCAGCGGGCGCTGTCCGGCGAGGCCGGCGCGGACGAGCTGTCGCCGCGCACCGTCCACGCCTATGTGACCGGCCGCTTCGCCGAGGCGTATGGCCTGCGCCCCGCCGCCGCCGCGGCCGGGCCGCAGGTGCTGGTGTTCCGGCTGGAGTGGTAGGACGGGGCCGGCCAGGCGCGGCGCGGGCGGGAGGGTCAGCGGGTCAGCTCGGTGACGACGTTGGCCCGCTCGGCGGTCAGGCGATCGGCGCTGGCGCGGTAATCGGCCCTGCCGGAGAAGCCGCCGGCCTTGCGGACGCGGGCGATCCAGCCCTCGGCGGCTCCCAGCGACACCAGGCGCTCCACCATGACCCGCGTCGTGCGCAGCGTCATCGAGCCGGTGTCGGCCATGCGCGGGGCGTGCACCATGAACTCGGCCGAGGGTGCGGCGAAGCGGGGATAGCCGGCGAGGTAGATGCCGACGCACATGCTCTCGCAGGATTCGCCGCCGCGCACCCGCGTGGCGACCGGCCGGCCGGCGGCCCGCTCGGCCAGGATGCGGTCGATCATCCGGTAGCCCGGGGTGGTGAAGCCACCGGGGCTGTCCAGCTCCACCACCACCGCGCGGTTCGCCGGCAGGGCCTCCAGCGCGTGGGTGAAGCGGCGCTCCAGATCCTCGGTGACCACCCCGTCGATGCGCAGGACGGTGCCGTCGTCGCCGTCGGTCCGCAGCAGGGAGGCGTCCGGCAGCGCCGTCGCGGCCGCGGCGTGCGCCTCGGTGCCGGCGCCGACGGACGGTGCCGCCGCCGCGGCCATCGCCGCGGCCATCGCCACCACCCGAACCAGAACCGCCACCGTCCGACCCATGCGCGCCTCCTCGTCTCTCCCAAGGGTTGCCGGAAAAGTTTACGCCTTCGTTAAGGCGGCTCCCGGCCGCCGCGCTGTGACACCGGCCCGAGTCCGCTGTTGACGAAAGGACATGTCCGAAGGTGCGGGGATGGTGAACACAGTGGCGGTCGCGGGCGCTGCCCTGGCAATGGTCCTGCTGGCGGCGGGCCCGGCCGCGGCGGCGGGCCCGCAACCCTCGGCTGCATGCGGGCGGGCGCCCCCGGCGTTTCCGCCGGCGGCGGTCCGGGCCGATGGGCACGACCGCGGGCTGATCGTCGTGCCGCCGGCCGGGTACGACCCCGCCCGGCCGCACGACCTGGTCGTCGCCTTCCACGGGCGCACCACCGCCAACGCCCGGCTGCGCCGCTACCTCGGGCTGGAGGGCAACGCCCGCGCCCCGACCATCTTCGTCTACCCCGCCGGGCGGCAGGACGCGCAGGGCCGCTACACCTGGGCCGCGCCCGCCGATGCCCCGGGACGGCAGCGCGATTTCGCCCTGTTCGACACGGTGGTCGGGGTGCTGTCCAGGGCCTATTGTCTCGACCTCGGGCGGGTGTTCGTGGTCGGCCACTCGCTGGGGGCGTCCTTCGCCAACAGCCTGGCCTGCGCCCGCGGCGCGGCCATCCGCGGCGTCGCCTCCGTGGCTGGCGGCATCAGCCGCCCGGCGGCCTGCACGGGCGCGGTGGCGGCGCTGGTGATGCACAACCCGCGGGACCGGCTGGTGCCGGTGTCGGAGGGGTTGCGGGTGCGGCGGTCGCTGCTGGCCCAGAACGGCGTCGACGCGGGCAGCCGGCCGGCGCCGCCGCACCGCTTCAACTGCCGGCGCTACGGCGCCGCGGCGGCGCGCCATCCCGTGCTGTGGTGTCCCCACGCCGCCGACCGCACCGCCGGCGGCCGCTTCTACCCGCACCAATGGCCGGACGGCGCCGGTGCGGCCATCATGGCGTTCTTCGCCGGGCTGGAGTGACGCCGCGCCCCGCCGCCGCGCCGCCGTCGCCGCCGAGAAACGGCCTGACCTGCACGTCGACCGTCTGGATGTGGTCGATCAGCCAGCCCCTGAGCAGGAGGATCAGGTCGATGCGCAGCGTCACCGGGTGGCCGTCCGCGAACGCCCGCCGGATCGTGTCGACGTCGTCGACGAAGGAGCGGTGCGCCGCCCGGTGGCGGTCGAGGTCCGGGTATCCCGACGCCTCCATGACCGCCTCCTCACGGCGGAAATGGGCCTCGGTGTGGTCGTGGAGCTCCGCCAGCAGGGCGCCGAGGGCATCCCGGCCGCCTTCGGACACCCCGCGCCCCAGCCCTCATCCAACGCCGGCAATCCAGCGGCCTCAAGCGCTCCCGCGCGGACGTCGGGGCTTCCGGGCGCCGGCGCGACCCCGTATACATCCCCGGGTGACGGCGGCGACGCCGACGGCCGATGGCGAGGTGACCGCGTGGTGCAGCTCAACGACCTCATCGAGAAGAAGCGGGCGCTGGACGCCGTGCGTCCGCTCGCGCCGCCGGTCGTCCACGCGCTGGCCGACTGGTTCGAGACGGAGCTGACGGTGGCGTGCCAACGCCTGGAGAGCGGCGGGCTGGCCCGCGCCGAGGTCGTCCGGGTGATGGAGAAAGGCCCGGTGCTGCGCAACCGGCGGCCCCACGACCAGCGGTTGGTGGTCAACCACGTCGAGGCGCTGCGTGTCGCCGCCCGCCTCTCCTACGAGCCGCAGGGGGTGGTCACGGACCGCACGGTGGCGGCGCTGCACGCCGTCCTGTTCCAGGGGATCGATCCCGGCGCCGGTGCCTACCGCGAGGGGGCGCTGGAGGACGGGCCGGCGGCGGCGACGCCCGACCCGGCCAAGGTGCGGGTGTCCATGTCGGCGCTGAGCGGCTGGCTGCGGCGCACCGAACCGGGGCCGGAGAGCGCCGTGGAGGCGCATGTCCGCATGATGGCGGTGCGCCCGTTCTACCAGGGCAACGCGACGGTCGCGGTGCTGCTGACCAACCTCCTGCTCAACCGGGCCGGCTATCCGCCGGTCGTGGTCCGCACCGGCGATCTCGCCGCCTACCGCGACACGCTGGAGCGGGCGCGCACGATGGGCGACAAGGCGGCGTTCCGCGACACCATGATGGGCCTGCTCGACCAGAGCCTGGACGTCTGCCTGGTCGCCGCGGCCCAGGGCGTGGTCGACCGCGCCGCCCTCGACGGCGCGGCCGAGCTGGATCCGGACGCCTGAGCGCCCCCGGGGCCGGACGCCCGGGCGACGCCCGGCGTCGCCGGCACCGGCGGGGTCACGACTCGTAGCGCATCAGCGTGGTGCAGGGCACGTCGATGCGCCCGCGGCCGCCCAGGAACGTCAGTTCGATGATGAAGGCGGCGGCCCGCACGTCGGCGCCGACCTGGCGCAGCAGGGTGACGGTGGCCGCCATGGTGCCGCCGGTGGCCAGCAGATCGTCCAGCACGACCACGCGCTGGCCGGGGGTGACCGCGTCGGCCTGGACCTCGATCGTGTCGGTGCCGTATTCCAGGTCGTAGGAATGGGTGATCTTGTCGCCCGGCAGCTTGCCGCGCTTTCGCACCATCACGAAGCCGGTGTTGAGGGCCAGCGCCAGGGGGGCGGCGAGAAGGAAGCCGCGGGATTCGATGCCCACCAGCACGTCCGGCTGGTGCGGACGGATGGCCTCGGCCAGCTGCCCGATCGCCTCCTGCCAGGCGGCGGCGTTCGCCAGCAGCGGCGAAATGTCGTAGAACAGGATGCCGGGCTTCGGGAAATCCGCGATCCCGCGGATGTGCTGGCGCAGGTCGATGGTGGGTGACGTCATGGCGGGCGGTCCCATGTGTGATGGCCGGGGGCGGCCCGGGCCCGGAAGGGCCGGCCGCCGTCGTGGGGCGCGGGCAGTGTACGTGGCGCGTGCTTTTCGCGCAAATCGCGGTTAACAGGACCTGGGGGCGACGGCGCCGTGCGCGCCCGCGCCGTCGAGACACGCAACGCGAAGGGGACCGGGGCGCATGGCGCCGCAACAGGCTTGGATGACGGCGGCGCCGGGACACGGCGGCGGCTGGCTGGTGGCGGCCGGCGGGCGGTGGGACCTCGAAGGCGCGTCGCGGCTGACGCGGGAGCTGGACGCCGTCCGGCCCGCCGCCGCCGCCGCCGTGCGGGTCGACCTCTCGGCCCTGGAGGCGCTCGACACGGTGGGCGCCATGCTGCTGGCGCGCCTCGCCGAACGCCTGCGGGCCGGGGGCCACCCGGTGGAGATGGCCGCCGTGCGGCCCGAGCATGCGCCGCTGCTGGAGGCGGTCGGCCGCGCCGCCGCCGCGCCGCGCCCGGTCCAGCCGCGGCCGCACCCGGTGATCGACATGGTCGAGCGCACCGGGCGCGGCACGGTGGCGCTGGTGCGCGAGGGGCTGGATCTCCTGTCCTTCTTCGGGCTGATGGCGATCACCCTGGCGCGCATCGCGCGCCATCCCTCGCGGCTGCGCCTGCGCGCCGTGCTGAGCCACATCGAGCAGACCGGCCTCAACGCCATGCCGATCCTCGGCCTGCTCACCTTCCTCATCGGCGTCGTGCTGGCCTTCCAGGGGGCGGACCAGCTGCGCCGCTTCGGCGCCGAGCTGTTCGTGGTCAATCTGCTGGGGGTCTCGGTGCTGCGCGAGATCGGCGTGCTGATGACGGCGATCATCGTCGCCGGCCGCTCCGGCTCCGCGTTCACCGCCCAGATCGGCACCATGAAGGTGAACCAGGAGGTCGACGCCATCCGCACGCTGGGTCTCGACCCGATGGAGCTGCTGGTGGTGCCGCGCGCGATCGCCCTGATGATCACCTTGCCGCTGCTGGGATTCTACGCCGACGTGATGGGCCTGTTCGGCGGAGCGGTGATGAGCTACGTCGTACTCGACATCACCTTCGCCCAGTTCCTCAAGCAGCTCCAGGGGGCGGTCGGGCTCGGCACCTTCCTGGTCGGCATCGTCAAGGCCCCGGTCTTCGCGCTCGTCATCGCCATGGTCGGCTGCTACGAGGGGCTCCAGGTGTCGGGCAGCGCCGAGAGCGTGGGGGCCCTGACGACCAAGGCGGTCGTCGAAGGCATCTTCCTGGTCATCGTGCTCGATGCGGTGTTCTCGGTTCTGTTTTCGTTTGTCGGCGTCTAGGGCGGAAGGGGGAACGATGGCGGTCGGCAACGCGCACAGCCCTGCGGCGGCTCCCGGCCCACGCCCGGGGACCGCCCCGGCGGAGCCGGTGCCCGTCCCGGCGGAGCCGGTGATCCGCGTGCGCGGCCTGGTGACGCGGTTCGGCCGGCAGGTCATCCACGACGGACTCGACCTCGACGTGCTGCCCGGCGAGGTGCTGGGGGTGGTCGGCGGCTCGGGCACCGGCAAGTCGGTGCTGCTGAAAGAGATCATCGGGCTGATCCGTCCCGCCGCCGGCACCGTTGAGGTGCTGGGGCGGGACACCGCACGGCTGTCGGCGCGGGAGGAGCGGGCGCTGAAGGCCCACACCGGCGTGCTGTTCCAGGACGGGGCCCTGTTCAGCTCCCTCACCGTGGCCGAGAACGTGATGGTCCCCTTGAAGGAGCACACCCGGCTGCCGGCGGCGCTGGTCGCCGACATCGCCCGGGTGAAGATCGCCATGGTCGGCCTGCCGCCCGAGGCCGGGCCCAAATACCCGTCGGAGTTGTCGGGCGGCATGCGCAAGCGGGCCGGCCTCGCCCGGGCGCTGGCCCTCGACCCCGACATCCTGTTCCTCGACGAGCCGACCGCCGGCCTCGACCCGATCGGCGCCGCCGCCTTCGACCAGCTCATCCGAAACCTGCAACGGAGCCTGGGCTTGACCGTCTACATGGTGACCCACGACCTCGACAGCCTGACCTCCATCTGCGACCGCATCGCCGTGCTGATCGACAAGAGGATCAAGGTCGACACGCTGGAGGCGCTGCTCGACGACGAGCATCCCTGGATCCGCGACTATTTCCACGGCCCGCGCGGCCGCGCGGCGCGGCGCGCGGAGGTCTAGGGCGATGGAGACGCGTGCCAGCTACATCCTCGTCGGCGTCTTCGTGCTGTCGCTGATCGCCGGGCTCTTCGTGTTCACGGTGTGGATCGCCAAGGTCCAGCTGGACGAGCAGCGGGATCCCTACCTCATCTACTTCACGGGCTCGGTGACCGGGCTGCAGGACGGCAGCCCGGTGCGCTACCGCGGCATCCCCGTCGGCACGGTCACCGACATCGGCCTCGACCCCACCAATGTCGGCCGGGTCGTGGTCAGCGTCGAGCTGCAGGAGGGGACGCCGATCAAGACCGACTCCATCGCCTCGCTGGAGATGCAGGGCATCACCGGCGGCGCCTACGTGCAGATCACCGGCGGCACCGACCGCAGCGAGTTGCTGAAGGCGGTGGAGAGCGGCGTTCCGGTGATCGACTCCAAGCCCTCCACCCTGGCGGCGGTGGTGGACGCCGCGCCGCAGCTCCTGAACCGCATCGTCGGCATTGCCGAGCGGGTCGACGCGCTGCTCGGTCCCGCCAACCAGCAGGCCATCGCCGGCATCCTCGCCAACAGCCAGGCGATCACCGGCCAGCTCGCCGCCGCCACCCGGGACCTCGACCGCACCATGGCCGGCGTCGCCCGTCTGGTGGCGACCCTGGACGGCACGGTCGGCGATCTCGCGCCGGAGCTGCGCCGCACGGTGTCCCAGGCCACCGACACCCTGGCCACCCTGGACGGCACCGCCCGCACGCTGGGCGCGGAGCTGGCGACGCTGACGCGCAACCTGTCGGTGACGGCGGAGCGCGTCGGCGCGATGGTGGAGGAGAACCGCGAACCGGTGCGCGACTTCACCGCCACCGGCCTGTATGAAGTGACGTTGCTGGTCACCCAGTTGCGCGACCTGTCGGCGCAGCTCTCCCGGGTGGTCACGCGGATCGAGAACAGCCCGACGAACTTCCTGTTCGGCGGGACCCGGCAAGGCGTGGAGGTGGGACAATGACGAGCAGCCGGCACAACCCGCGGCAGGCCCGCCCGCAGGCGGGGACGTGGCCTGCGTCGTTGTGGCGGGCGCGGCGCGGCCTGGCGGCCGGCGTGATCGCCGCGTCGGCGCTGGCGGCCTGCGCCTCGGCCCTCAACCCGACCGCCCCCAGCCTCTACACCCTGACCCCCCACGAGACCTTCGACCCCGCCCTGCCGCGCGCCGACTGGCAGCTTCTGGTGGAGGCGCCCACCGCACCCGCCGGCCTCGACACCCCGCGCATCGCCGTCGCCAAGTCGCCGACCTCGCTGGATTACTTCGCCGACGTCTCGTGGGTCGACCGCGCGCCGGCCATGGTGCAGGGACTGGTGGTGGAGTCCTTCGAGGAGAGCGGCAAGATCGTGTCGGTCGGGCGCGACAGCCTGGGCCTGCGCGCCGACTTCACCTTGAAGACCGAGCTGCGGGACTTCCAGGCCGAGTACACGGACGGGCGCGTCACCGGCCAGCCGCAACGGGTCAAGGTGCGCCTGGCGGCCAAGCTGGTGGCGATGCCGCGGCGGACGATCGAGGCCGGGGAAACCTTCGAGGCGACGGCGCCGGTCCAGGGAGGCGACTTCGCCGCGGTGATCGACGCCTTCGACGCGGCGCTCGGCCAGGTGACGGAGCAGCTGGCGGGCTGGACGCTGCGCCGCGGCGCCGCGGTGAGGGCCGCCGGCGCCACCTGACCCTGGGCAGGGTTGCCGACCTCCGCCCACCCAGGGGCGGGCTCGGAAACCCTGCAAAACCAAGGGCTCCGCAGGTCTCGCCGGGCCGGTGCTGTGGCCCGATCCGGTGAAACCTGCCGACGGATAGGGACATTTCCGTACCATCGCCGCGCCGCTCTGGACTATGCTGGGGGCTCGCGAACGGGCGGGATGCGGGAGTGATGAGCGACCGGTCGACCGAGGTGCTGGCGCGGCTGACGCGCGAGGAGCTTGAGGCGATGGACGCCGCCGGGCGCGAGGTGCGCGCCTGCCTGAGGGTGCTCGCCAAGACCGGCGACACGGTGATCGGCGAACTGTTGCGCGGCCACGGCGCCCCCTCGGCCTGGCAGCACTACCCGCCGGGCGACGTCTACGACAGCGAGTACCACGCCCAGTACTATTACCACTGCCATCCCGAGGGGGAGCGGCCGGGCGGCGAGCACGGCCACTTCCACACCTTCCTGCGCCCGCTCGGCATGCCCGAGGGGGTGCGTCCCGCCGCGCTGCCCGACGCCGCCGGAGCCGGGGGCGGCAACGACGCGCTGTGCCACCTGGTGGCGGTGGGCATGGACGCGCTGGGCCGGCCGACCCGTCTCTTCACCACCAACCGCTGGGTCACCGGCGAGACGTGGTACGCCGCACCGGACGTGGTGCGCATGCTCGACCTCTTCGTCGTTGACCACGCCCGCCCATCCTGGCCCGCCAACCGGTGGATCACGGCGTTCCTGCGCCTGTTCCGGCCCCAGATCGTGGAGCTGCTGCGCGGGCGCGACGCGGCGGTCGACGCCTGGGCGCGGGCGCATCCGGACCGCTACGTCTACGAGGACCGCGCGCTGGAGGTGGCCTCGGCGATCACCGTGGACGTCGACGAGCAGATCGCGGCGCTGGACGCGGTGCTGCGCGGCGGACGGCGGCGCTCCCCCCTGTTCCCCGAGCCGCCGGCGTTCCATATCTGAGGACAGGGCCGGGTATCAGGGCCGGTCCGGCGCACCACACGGCCCCGTGGTGGCATTAAGGAAGGTTCAACCCTTCGCCGCCCATGATTCGGCCTTGCACGCGATCCCCGCGGCGGGCCGCGGCGCGGCCGCCGGCGGGGTCGGGCGTTGTGGAGCCTGGTCGACGAAGCGCCCAGGCGGAACATGAGGGTCGGGCACCCATGAAAGAGCATCTGAGCCGGGAAGACGTCGCGCGGCTGCTGACGGACCCTTCGCCCGCCACCCGCGCCGATCTTGCGATCAAGGTCGCCCGCGAGTTCGAGGCCAACACCTTGAGCAGCGACGAGCGCCGCCTGGCGGAGGACATCGTCCGGGTGATGGCGCGCGACGCCGTGGTGCGGGTGCGCCAGTCCCTGGCGGAGAACCTGAAGTCGAGCCCGTCGCTGCCGCGCGACGTGGCGTTGACCCTGGCCCGCGACGTCGAGGCCGTGGCGATCCCGATCCTCAGCGTCTCCCAGGTCCTGACCGACGCCGATCTGCTGGAGGTGATCCGCTCGGGCAGCGACGCCAAGCAGGGCGCGGTCGCCCAGCGCCCGGAAGTGTCGGCCACCGTGGCCCAGGCGATCGTGGAAACCGCCGGCGAGGGCGTGGTGGCCGCGCTGGTGGCCAACGAGGGCGCCCAACTGGGCGAGGCGGTGCTGGGCCGCGTGCTCGACCGCTTCGGCGGCAGCGAAGTGGTGCAGGCTCCGCTGGTCCACCGCAGCCGCCTGCCCGTCACCGTGGCCGAGCGGCTGGTGGCGGTGGTGTCGGAGAAGCTCCAGCAATATCTGGTCGCCCACCACGACCTGCCGGCCAAGACCGCCTCCGACCTCATCCTGCAGAGCCGGGAGCGCGCGACCGTCGGCCTGTTCTCCGGCGAGAGCGACGAACAGGCGCTGGAGCGCCTCGTGGCGCAGCTCGCCCGCACCGGCCGCCTGACGCCGTCGCTGATGGTGCGGGCGCTGTGCATGGGCGACGTCGCGTTCTTCGAGGCGGGGATGGCGCAGCGCGCCGGCGTGCCGCTGACCAACGCCCGGCTGCTGATCCACGACGTCGGCCCGCTCGGCCTGAAATCGGTCTACGACAAGGCGCGCATGCCCTCGGCCCTGTTGCCGGCCTGCCGCATCGCCATCGACGTCACCAGCCAGACCCCCTACGACGGCGAGCCCGACGACGTCCTGCGCCACCGCCGCCGGATCATCGAGCGCATCCTCACCCAGTACGAGGACCTGGCGGCCGACGACCTGGAGTACCTGCTCTCCAAGCTCGGCGACCTCATGCACGAGGGGTGACGGCCCGGCACCGTCCGGCGCCTTGCGCCGGACCGTCGGGGCGGCTATAGCCGGGCCTGGCGCAGCGTGAGGACGTCCACCCGTGCACTCCGACCTCTTCCTGAACGAGCTGGCCGCGCTGGGCCAGGTGATCTTCATCGATCTGGTGCTGGCCGGCGACAACGCCATCGTCGTCGGCATGGCCGCGGCCGGGGTGGCCCGCGCGCAGCGCGTGCGGGTGATCTTCTGGGGCATCGTCGCCGCGGTGCTGCTGCGCATCCTGTTCGCCGTCCTGGCCACCCAGCTGCTGGCCATCATCGGGCTGACCTTCGCCGGCGGCGTCCTGCTGCTGTGGGTGTGCTGGAAGCTCTACCGCGAGCTGCGTGAAGCGCGCGCGGAAGCGGAGGGTGGGGCCCTGGTCGGCGGCGAGCCGGGCGCCGGCGGCCCGGCGCCGGGCAGCAAGCCCATGGGCGTGGCGATCTGGCAGGTGGTGGTGGCCGACGTCTCCATGTCCCTGGACAACGTGCTGGCGGTGGCCGGGGCGGCGCGCGAGCATGTCTGGGTGATGGTGATCGGGCTGATCCTGTCGGTTGCCCTGATGGGGGCGGCCGCCACGGTGATGGCCCGGGTGCTCAACCGGTACCACTGGATCGCCTATGTCGGGCTGGCGGTCATCCTCTACGTCGCCGTGCGGATGATCGTCGACGGCGGCGGCGAGCTGCTGGCCGCCGCCGGCACCCTCTGAGCCGCCGGGAGCGCTGCCGGAACCTTTGCCGCGCCGCCGGTGTTCCTTGCGGCAGCGTCACAGGGAGGTTCCGGCATGGCCGATGATCGCAACGACAACCCAGCCCCGACGGCCCGGCCGCGCAGCATGGGCGACATCGAACGGGACATCGGCGCCATTCGCGCACGGATGGACTCCACTCTTGACGAGCTGGAATACCGGATGTCGCCGGGCCAGATGACCGGCGCCGTCACCGACATCGTCCGCGACGTGGTGCAGGGGCGGCCGACGCGGATCGCCCGGGCGATCCGCAACAACCCGATCCCGGTGGCCCTGATCGGGATCGGCGCGCTGTGGCTGGCCTGGGCCATCTCGCGCACGCCCGACGAGGCGCCGGGCGTCGCACAGGAGCGCGGTCCGGCCCTCTCGGAGCAGCGGGTGCGCATCCTCCTGACCGGCCTCGCCGGTGCCTGTCGGCAAGGCGCCGAGGGCAGCCGGGAGGCCGACGCGGCGCTCGACGATCTGCGCCTGTCCCCCCGGCTGACGGACATGGCGCGCCAGTTCGACCGCAGCGCCGCCGCGCTCGGCCATGAGCTGGACGGGCTGGGCGGCGGGCCCGAGCCCGACGGGCCGCTGCACCCGGCGTGGCGCGACCTGTTCGAGGTGCTCGCCACCACCCGGTCGCGGGCCCACGCGCTGGCCGCCCTGGAGCACGGCGTCGACGGCACGCTGGCGCTCTTCCGCGATGCCCTGCACGAGCGCCTGCCGGAGGACGTCCGTGTGGTGGTCGGCGCCCATTTCCACGAGATCGAGACGATCCGCCACCAGCTCTCCAGCGTGCGCGAGGCCCTGGCCTGATGCTCGGCCTCAGCCGCCGTCATCACGACCGGCCGGCGGCCGACCGTGTCCCCCGGGAGGCGGGGCCGCGCGGGCGCGGGGCCGCCCGGCCCGGGGCCATTCCCCGGCGTGGCTGGAAGGACGTGCTGTGGCGCGTCTACGAGGAGCAGTCCCGGGACAACCTGGGCATGGTCGCCGGCGGCGTCGCCTATTACGCCCTGCTCGCCCTGTTCCCGGCGATCGCCGCGGCGGTGTCGGTGTACGGCCTGGTTGCCGACCTGGCGACGGTGGAAACCCACATCGAGACCCTGGCGGGCATCGTGCCGCCGCAGGGCCTCGACGTGCTGCGCGCCCAGGCCCAGAGCGTCGCCTCGGCGTCGGGCAGCGGGCTCACCCTGGGCGCGCTCGGCGCCCTTCTGTTCGCGCTGTGGAGCGCGTCGCGCGGCGTCGGCGCCCTGGTGACCGCCCTCAACATCGTCTACGACGAGGAGGAGGGGCGGGGGTTCATCCGCCAGGCGGCCTTGTCGCTGACCCTGACCCTGACCGGCATCCTCTTCCTGTTCTTCACCCTGGCGGTGGTGGTGGTGGTGCCGGCGGTGCTGGCAATGGTGCCGCTGGGCGGGCTCGACTGGGTCGTGCGCCTGGCGCGCTGGCCGATCCTGGCGGCGGCGGTGATGCTGGCGCTGGCGGTGCTCTACCGCTTCGCCCCGTGCCGGCGGGAGCCGAAGTGGCGCTGGGTGACCTGGGGCTCGGTGGCCGCCACCGCGCTGTGGCTGGTGGGCTCCATCGCCTTCTCCCTCTACGTCAGCAACTTCGCCAGCTACAACGAAACCTACGGCTCGGTGGGGGCGGCGGTGATCTTGCTGCTGTGGCTCAACCTGGCCGCCTACGCGGTGCTGATCGGCGCCGAGTTGAACGCCGAGCTGGAGCACCAGACGGCGCAGGACACCACCCAGGCGCCCGACGCGCCCCTGGGGCACCGCGGCGCCTATGTGGCCGACACCGTGGGACGGCGGCGCGCCTGAACCGGCGCGCCCGTCAACTCGGGTCGGCGGTGAGGCAGGCCAGGACCACCGTGTCGAAGCGGGCCTGACGCTCCCCTTGGAGCCGGCCGGCCAGCATGTCCTGCCACACCCCGGCGGCCTTGAGGTCGGTGGCGACGCAGGCGCAGGCGGCGGGGCAGGAGGCGGCGGTGCCGCCGTTGACCCGGCAGCTGGCCGTGCAGTTCACCAGGAAGTCGTGGGTCTGGCGCGCGTCGGACCACGGCGCGAGGCCGGGCAGCGCGGACGCGGCGAGCCAGAGGGCGCCGAACAGCACGGGCTGGTGGACCAGATAGATGACCAGGCTGTGGCGGCCGGCCCAGGCCAGGGCGCGCCCGGTGGGCCCGGGGCGCCACGCCGCCACCGCCGGCCCGGGCCGCCACGCCCGGGCCGCCGCCATGCCCAGCAGCACCACGCCGAACCACGGGAACAGCGGGACGTAGTCGTTCGAGGCGGGCGGGTGGCTCATCAGCCCGACCCAGCGCAGCCACGGTCCATCGAAGCCGGGGAGCGGCCCCACCAGGGCCGGCACGAGCAGCGCGAGCGTTCCCAGCGCGGCCAGCGGGAGCGGCGGCAGACCGACGAACGCCAGCCCCAGCACGCTGGCCAGGGCGATGTGGTGCAGAACGCCGAAGAAGATCGGGCTGTCCGGGAACGCCGCGTAGGACGCCGCCGACACCGCCGCGGCGGCGGCGACCAGCAGGCCGAGGCGGCGCAGGTGGCGGCGGGGGGCCAGCCCGTGCCGGGTCGCCAG
Organism: Azospirillum sp. NS33; assembly: GCF_059703765.1. Taxonomy (NCBI): domain Bacteria; kingdom Pseudomonadati; phylum Pseudomonadota; class Alphaproteobacteria; order Rhodospirillales; family Azospirillaceae; genus Azospirillum; species Azospirillum sp. NS33. The sequence goes on from NZ_BAAKJB010000019.1 coordinate 95,185, forward strand.
GACCAGGCCGACCCCCACCAGGGCGAGGAAGGCAGAGACGATGGCGGTGCGCGCGGCCAGCCACGCCGCCGCCTCGGTCAGGGCGAAGCGGGCGAAGCCCAGGGCGTCGAGGTCCCAGCAGAGGTGATAGGCGACCATCGCCAGGATGGCGCCGCCGCGCAGCGCGTCGACCGCGGCGAGCCGGCGCGCCGCCGGGCGGTCGGCGGGGCGGTGGGCGGGGCGGTCCGCGGGGGCCGGCATGGCCGGCGATGCTGGGGCGGGCGTGACCATGGGCTTGTGATGCCGCATCGCCCGGCGGTTGTCCACCGATGCGTGCCCGGGCCGGGAAGCGGCTCTGCGCAACGGTTCGCGGCGCGTCCTATTCCCCGCCGTCGGGCCTTGAAGGGGGACAGGGGGTGTGCCACGTTAGTGCGGTGCCGTAGAAGACGCCGCGCTCATCACGAGGCGGTGTCGCCCCAGGCCCCTCCCGGGCTGGCGGTCTTCCCATCAAGAGGCCCTGTCGATGTTCGAAATCCCCCGTGGTGCCCTGTATCCGGTCCTGCCGCTGCGGGACATCGTGGTCTTCCCCCACATGATCGTGCCGTTGTTCGTCGGCCGCGAGAAATCCGTGCGCGCCCTGGAAGACGTGATGAAGGATGACAAGCAGATCCTTCTCGTCACCCAGAAGAACGCTGCGCAGGATGACCCGACCCCCGCCGACATTTACGACGTCGGCACGGTGGGCACCGTGCTGCAACTGCTGAAGCTGCCCGACGGCACGGTCAAGGTGCTGGTGGAGGGCGGCCAGCGGGCCTCCATCGTGAAGTTCGCCGAGAACGAGGAGTTCTTCCAGGCCTACGGCGACCTCATCGAGGAGAAGGCCGGCGACACCCAGGAACTGGAGGCGCTGTCGCGCGCCGTGGTCTCCCAGTTCGAGCAGTACATCAAGCTCAACAAGAAGATCCCGCCGGAGGTCCTGGTCTCGATCAACCAGATCGAGGAGTCGGGCAAGCTCGCCGACACGGTGGCGTCGCACCTCGCGCTGAAGATTCCGGAGAAGCAGCAGCTCCTGGAGTGCGCGACGGTGTCGGAGCGGCTGGAGCGCGTCTACGCCTTCATGGAGGGCGAGATCGGCGTGCTGCAGGTGGAAAAGCGCATCCGCAACCGCGTCAAGCGGCAGATGGAGAAGACCCAGCGCGAGTACTACCTGAACGAACAGCTCAAGGCGATCCAGAAGGAACTGGGCGAGTCCGAGGACGGCCGCGACGAGGCCGCCGAGCTCGAGGAGAAGATCAACAAGACCCGCCTGTCCAAGGAAGCGCGGGAGAAGGCCCTGGCCGAGCTGAAGAAGCTGCGGTCGATGAGCCCGATGTCGGCCGAGGCCACGGTGGTGCGCAACTACCTCGACTGGATCCTCTCGATCCCGTGGAAGAAGCGCACCAAGGTGAAGAAGGACCTGCGCCACGCGCAGACCATCCTCGACGCCGACCATTACGGCCTGGAGAAGGTCAAGGAGCGCATCCTCGAGTACCTGGCGGTCCAGAACCGCTTGAACAAGGTGAAGGGGCCGATCCTCTGCCTGGTCGGGCCGCCGGGCGTCGGCAAGACGTCGCTGGGCAAGTCGATCGCGCGGTCGACGGGGCGCAACTTCGTGCGCATGTCGCTGGGCGGCGTGCGCGACGAGGCCGAGGTGCGCGGACACCGCCGCACCTACATCGGCTCCATGCCCGGCAAGGTCATCCAGGGCATGAAGAAGGCGAAGTCGTCGAACCCGCTGTTCCTCCTGGACGAGGTGGACAAGCTGGGCGCCGACTGGCGCGGCGATCCCTCCTCGGCGCTGCTGGAGGTGCTCGACCCCGAGCAGAACGCCAGCTTCAACGACCATTACCTGGAGGTCGACTACGACCTGTCCGACGTGATGTTCGTGTGCACGGCCAACACGTTGCGCCTGCCGCAGCCGCTGCTGGACCGGATGGAGGTGATCCGCGTCGCCGGCTACACCGAGGATGAGAAGGTCGAGATCATCAAGCGGCACCTCATCGACAAGCAGATCAAGGCGAACGGCCTGAAGAAGGGCGAGTTCTCGATCTCCGACGACGCGCTGCGCGACCTCATCCGCTACTACACGCGCGAGGCCGGCGTGCGCAACCTGGAGCGCGAGATCGCCAACCTCTGCCGCAAGGCGGTGAAGGAGATCCTTCTGAAGCCGTCGGGGATCGGCAAGGTGGCGGTCACCCGGCGCAACCTCGACAAGTACGCCGGCGTGCGCCGGTTCCACTTCGGCGAGGCGGAGCTGGAGGATCTGGTGGGCGTCACCACCGGCCTGGCCTGGACCGAGGTGGGCGGCGAGCTGCTGTCCATCGAGGCGGTGACGCTGCCCGGCAAGGGACGGGTCACCACCACCGGCAAGCTGGGCGACGTCATGAAGGAGTCCGTCCAGGCGGCCGAGAGCTACGTCAAGTCGCGCGCCACCGCCTTCGGCATCAAGCCGACCCTGTTCGCGAAAAAGGACATCCACGTCCACGTTCCCGAGGGCGCCACGCCCAAGGACGGCCCGTCGGCCGGCGTGGCGATGTTCACGTCGATCGTCTCGGTCCTCACCGGCATTCCCGTTCGCAAGGACGTGGCGATGACCGGCGAGATCACCCTGCGCGGGCGGGTGCTGCCGATCGGCGGGCTCAAGGAGAAGCTGCTGGCCGCCCTGCGCGGCGGCCTGAAGCACGTCCTCATCCCCAAGGACAACGAGAAGGACCTGGCCGACATCCCGGACAACGTGAAGCGGGGGCTGGAGATCATCCCCGTCAGTTCGGTGGACGAGGTGCTGCGCAACGCATTGGTCCGCGTGCCCGAGCCGATCGAGTGGACCGAACCCGAGGACCCCATCGAGCCGGCCGCCAAGCCGCGTGATGGCGACCAGGGAGGCGAGGTCCTGCGCCACTAGGAGGCGTTGACGGGTGCTCGCGCCCGGCAAATCGCCACAGACGGCAGCGGCCACCCCCGTCGCCAATTGACGGGTGGTGGCCGCTGTGCTTACATTTTGATCTCGCGAAGTCGTGGGGTGACTTTGTTTGTCCTATATTCGTTGAACGGGAAGGGGGAATAAGTGAACAAGAATGATCTCGTGGCACATGTGGCCGATGTCGCGGGTTTGTCTAAAACAGACGCGGGCAAAGCGATCGACGCGGTGTTCGACACCATCGCCGACGCGATGAAAAAGGGAGACGAGGTGCGTTTGGTGGGGTTTGGCACCTTCGCGGTGGCGGAGCGTGCGGCGTCCGAAGGGCGCAACCCGCGGACCGGCGAGAAGATCGCCATCCCGGCGTCCAAGCAGCCGAAGTTCAAGCCCGGCAAGAATCTCAAGGACGCCTTGAACTGACACGCCCGGTCGGGGCATACGCGTGCGCCGGCCGGTTCCTGACCGGCCGGTTCGCCGTGTCCGGGCCGGCCCCGGACGACACGGATTTCGGGCGATTAGCTCAGCGGTAGAGCGTCTCGTTTACACCGAGAGGGTCGGCGGTTCGATCCCGTCATCGCCCACCATGCCCAGCGGCGGATCGCCGCATCAATGACCCCGGCGCACTGGCGCCCCGATGATCCCGGCACACGCCCCCGTTCATCCGCCTGCGGCGCTGGGGCGTCCGATCGGCCCGGCGCCGCGGCGGGAGAGCCCCCGCCGGGCCTTGTCAGAGGGCATGCTCCAACACCTGCCACACCACGACCCAGGGGGCGCCGGCCAGCACGACCCAGGTGGCGATCAGCGGCACGCCGCGCAGCTTGGTCACCGCCGGTTCGTCGGCCGGCCAGGCGAGGCCGGCCAGGGAGCCGGACGTTGCGGCGCTGGCCGACCCGCTGCTGGCCGACGGGGAGAGGGACGGCGCGGGGGTGGCCGCGGCGTCGGTCTGGGCGGGGGCATCGATCGTCGTCTGGAGCATGGTCACCTGCCGGGGGTCACGGAACACCCGAAGGATGGCTCCGGTCTGGTTAACAATCGTTAAAGGTGGTGGCCCGCCGGGCCGGATCAATGGGGGTATCCCGGTTATGACGGCGGCCGCGACGGGGTGCCCCGGCCGCCGGGGCGGCGGCGACTCGGTTGTCGCGGGAGGCATTCGAGGGCCCGGCGCGGCGCCCGCCGAGGCCCCAGCACGGCGCGCGCGGCGCGCCGGAGTGTGGTAGAGTGCATCCCGGACCGCACGACGGTGGGAGGAGCAGGCCATGAGCGCACACGCCGGGGGCAAGGACACCGGGGGCAAGGACACGGTGACGGACGAACGCCGCCTGGGGGACCGCATCCTCCATGCGCTCGAACTGGCCATCGACGAGGAGGACCTGGAGGTCAGCGAGCATCTGGCGCGCGCCCTGGAGGAGACCCTGACCCGCTTCGGCGGTCCGGGCCGCCACGAGCGCCGCGACCTGCCGCCGGGCATGCTCGACGCCTTCGACCGCCTCGACCGGCTGCGCCGCCGGGACCGGGCCGCAGCCGGCGATGCGGCCTAGCCGCGCAGCGCCGTCGGAGCCGCCCCGGAGGGCCGGAAGCCGTGCGTTTTCCTGATTGACAGGGGGCCGTGGCGGGGCTAGAAACCGCCCCACCACAGCCTCCGCCGGGCGCGGTCCTCAAAGCAATCGATCGCTCCGTGGCGGGTTTTAAAATGTGGATTTGCCGTACACGGCAATTGCGCGGGTGTAGCTCAGTTGGTTAGAGCGCCGGCCTGTCACGCCGGAGGCCGCGGGTTCAAGTCCCGTCACTCGCGCCATCTTCCTCCTTGTTTTCCATCATACAAAATTTGAACCTTTTCAAAGCGCTAGAGCGTGGGATTCCTATGAGATTCCGCCCTGGCGGGCCGATCAAAGCGCTTTCCTTGGTCCGTCAAGCGGCATATATTGCGCTGCGTCTGACGGGCTAATCCAGTCTTCACCCACCGCGTGTGGCGCCACGGCCTTCCCGGGCCGCAGCGTCGCTCGCGTTTGAGGCCCATGGGAGGAATGCGGTGTCCAACCCGCTGATCATGGAATACCTTCCGATCCTGGTGTTTCTGCTCATCGCCATCGCGATCTCGGTGGTGATGGTCGCCGGGTCGTACATCGTCGGCCCCAGCGCCCCGGATGCCGAGAAGGTGTCCACCTACGAATGCGGCTTCGAGCCGTTCGAGGACACGCGCGCCAAGTTCGACGTGCGGTTCTACCTGGTCTCGATCCTGTTCATCATCTTCGACCTCGAGGTCGCCTTCCTGTTCCCGTGGGCGATCGCCCTGGGCGACATCGGCCTGTTCGGCTTCTGGTCGATGATCGTGTTCCTCGGTGTCCTGACCGTCGGTTTCGTTTACGAGTGGAAGAAAGGAGCCCTGGAATGGGAGTAGAGGCTGCCAACCGCATGGCGCCGATTCCGCCCGGACCGGAACAGGACGCCTATCTGCGCGCCGTGACCGAGGAGGTCCAGGAAAAGGGCTTTATTCTCGCCAAGTACGAGGACGTGCTCGCCTGGGCCCGGACCGGCTCGCTGTGGCCGATGACCTTTGGCCTGGCGTGCTGCGCGGTGGAGATGATCCACGCCTACATGCCGCGCTACGACCTCGACCGCTTCGGCGTGATCCCGCGTCCCAGCCCGCGCCAGTCCGACTGCATGATCGTCGCCGGCACGCTGACCAACAAGATGGCCCCGGCCCTGCGCAAGGTCTACGACCAGATGCCGGAGCCGCGCTGGGTGATCTCCATGGGATCGTGCGCCAACGGCGGCGGCTACTACCACTACTCCTACTCGGTGGTGCGCGGGTGTGACCGCATCGTGCCCGTCGACATCTACGTTCCCGGTTGCCCGCCGACGGCCGAGGCCCTCGTGTACGGCATCCTGCAGCTCCAGAAGAAGATCCGCCGCGGCAACCGCATCGCGCGGTGATCCGCGCCGGCTTCACCGAATCATAAGGACGCAGGCTGAAACCCATGTCCGAACAAGCGCTCAAGGAACTCGGGGGCCACATCGCCGTCAAGCTGGGCGAGGACGTCCTCAAGACGGAGGTCCGGCTCGGCGAGCTGATGGTGACGGTGCGCCGCCCGGCCGTCGTCAAGGTGCTGACCTTCCTGCGGGACGACTCCAGCTGCAGCTTCGAGCAGCTGATGGACATCACCGCGGTCGACTATCCCGAGCGCGAGGAGCGCTTCGAGGTCGTCTACAACCTCCTCAGCCTCAAGCACAACCAGCGCATCCGCGTGAAGCTGGCCACCGACGAGGACACGCCGGTCCCGTCGGCCGTGGCGGTCTTCAGCGCCGCCAACTGGTTCGAGCGTGAGACCTGGGACATGCTGGGGGTGTTCTTCGCCGACCATCCCGACCTGCGCCGCATCCTCACCGACTATGGCTTCGAGGGGCACCCGTTCCGCAAGGACTTCCCCCTGACCGGCTACGTCGAGATGCGCTACGACGAGGACGAGAAGCGCTGCGTCTACGAGCCGGTGCGCCTCACCCAGGACTTCCGCACCTACGACTTCCTGAGCCCGTGGGAAGGCATGACCAACGTCATGCTGCCCGGCGACGAGAAGGTCCAGGCACCTGACACGGGGAGCAAGCCGTGAGCATCGCCACGTCCGCCAGCGCCATGGCCGCCCAGACGGCCAAGACCCAGATCAAGCCCTACACCATGAACTTCGGGCCGCAGCACCCTGCGGCCCACGGCGTGCTGCGCCTGGTGATGGAGCTGAACGGCGAGGTGGTCGAGCGCTGCGATCCCCACATCGGCCTGCTCCACCGCGGCACCGAGAAGCTGATCGAGTACAAGACCTACATCCAGGCGATCCCCTATTTCGACCGCCTCGACTACGTGTCGCCGATGTGCATGGAGCACGCCTTCGTGCTCGGCATCGAGAAGCTCCTGCAGATCAAGCCGCCCGAGCGCGCCCAGTACATCCGCGTGCTGTTCTCCGAGATCACCCGCATCCTCAACCACATCCTGTCGATCACCACCGGTGCGCTCGACGTCGGCGCGATCACGCCGTCGCTGTGGGGCTTCGAGGAGCGCGAGGTCCTCATGGAGTTCTACGAGCGGGTCTGCGGCGCCCGCCTCCACGCCAACTACTTCCGGCCCGGCGGCGTCGCCTGGGACATGCCGGCTGGCCTGGTCGACGACATCTGGGCCTTCACCGAGCGCTTCCCGAAGTTCTGCGACGACATCGACAACCTGCTGACGGAGAACCGGATCTTCAAGCAGCGCACGGTCGACATCGGTGTGGTGACCAAGGAGCAGGCGCTGGACTGGGGCTTCACCGGCCCCATGCTGCGCGGCTCGGGCGTCGCCTGGGACCTGCGCAAGAGCCAGCCCTACGAGGTCTACGACCGCATGGAATTCGACGTGCCGGTGGGGCTCAGCGGCGACTGCTGGTCGCGCTACCTCTGCCGCATGGAGGAGATGCGCCAGTCCAACACCATCATCCGCCAGTGCCTGCGGGAGATGCCCGAGGGGCCGGTGCGCCTGCAGGACCGCAAGGTGGCGCCGCCGCCGCGCGGCGAGATGAAGCGCTCGATGGAGGCGCTCATCCACCATTTCAAGCTCTACACCGAGGGGTTCCACGTCCCGGCGGGCGAGACCTACACGGTGATCGAGGCGCCCAAGGGCGAGTTCGGCGTCTTCCTCGTGTCCGACGGCACCAACAAGCCGTACCGCTGCCACATCAAGGCGCCCGGGTTCGCCCACCTGCAGGGCCTGGATTTCATGTCGAAGGGGCACATGCTGGCCGACGCCGTCGCCAACATCGCCTCGATGGACATCGTCTTCGGAGAGATCGACCGATGAGCGCCACCCCAGCGGTTCCGGCCGGGGAGCCGGCCACCTTCGCCTTCACCCAGGACAACCTGGACCTGGCGAAGCGCATCATCGCCAAGTACCCGGCGGACCGCAAGGCCAGCGCCTGCATGCCGCTGCTCGACCTGGCGCAGCGCCAGAACGCGAACTGGCTGCCGCGGGTCGCCATGGACTACGTCGCCGACCTGCTGGAGATGCCGCGCATCCGCGTGTACGAGGTGGCCACCTTCTACACGATGTACAACAAGGCGCCGGTCGGCCGGCACTTCATCCAGGTCTGCACCACCACGCCGTGCTGGCTGCGCGGCTCCGACGACGTCGTCAAGGCGTGCGAGTCCAAGCTCGGCATCCACGTTGGCGAGACCACCGACGACGGTCAGTTCACCCTGGGCGAGGTCGAGTGCTCGGGGGCGTGCGTCAACGCGCCGGTGGTGCAGATCGGCGACGACTATTTCGAGGACGTCTCGGCCGAGGCCATGGCGACGCTGATCGACGCGCTGAAGCGCGGCGAGACCCCCGAGGCCGGTTCGCAGATCGGCCGCCGCTCGTCGGAGCCGATGGGCGGGCCGACGACGCTCAAGGCCTTCTGCGGCGACCGCCCGGTCGCCCAGGGCGACGACTGAGGAGCCCGGACGATGCTGCGCGACGAAGACCGCATCTTCACCAATCTCTATGGCTTCCAGGATTTCGGTCTGGAGGCCGCCCAGAAGCGCGGCGACTGGGACGGCACCGCCGGCCTGATCGCCAAGGGCAAGGAGTGGATCATCGAGCAGGTCAAGGAATCCGGGCTGCGCGGACGCGGCGGCGCGGGGTTCTCGACCGGCATGAAATGGTCCTTCATGCCCAAGAACGTCGCGGACAAGCCGGTCTACCTGGTGGTGAACGCCGACGAGGGCGAGCCCGGGACCTGCAAGGACCGCGACATCCTGCGCCACGATCCGCACAAGCTGATCGAGGGCTGCCTGCTGGCCGGCTACGCCATCGGCGCCAGCGCCTGCTACATCTACATCCGCGGCGAGTTCTACAACGAGGGCTCCAACGTCCAGCGCGCCATCGACGAGGCGTACGCGGCGGGGCTGCTCGGCAAGAACGCCTGCGGCACCGGCTACGACTACGACATCTACATCCACCGTGGCGCTGGCGCGTACATCTGCGGCGAGGAGACGGCGCTCATCGAGTCCATCGAGGGCAAGAAGGGCCAGCCGCGCAACAAGCCGCCGTTCCCCGCCCAGGCCGGCCTCTACTCCTGCCCGACCACGGTGAACAACGTCGAGACGATCGCCGTCGTTCCCACCATCCTGCGCCGCGGCGCGGGCTGGTTCGGCGGGCTGGGCCGGCCGAAGAACTCCGGCACCAAGCTGTTCTGCATCTCCGGGCACGTGAACACCCCGTGCAACGTCGAGGAGGAGATGGGCATCCCGCTGAAGGAGCTCATCGAACGCCACGCCGGCGGCGTGCGCGGCGGCTGGGACAACCTGCTGGCCATCATTCCCGGCGGCTCGTCGGTGCCGGTGCTGCCCAAGTCGATCTGCGACACGGTGCTGATGGACTTCGACAGCCTGCGCGAGGTGCGCTCGGGCCTCGGCACCGCGGCGGTGATCGTGATGGACAAGTCCACCGACATCGTCAAGGCGATCGCCCGCCTGTCGCAGTTCTACGCCCATGAGAGCTGCGGCCAGTGCACGCCGTGCCGCGAGGGCACCGGCTGGCTGAGCCGGGTCATGCAGCGCATGGTCAAGGGCAACGCCAGCGTCGCGGAGATCGACATGCTCCACGACGTCACCAAGCAGATCGAGGGGCACACCATCTGCGCCCTGGGCGACGCCGCGGCGTGGCCGGTGCAGGGCCTGATCCGCCATTTCCGGCCGGAGATGGAGCGCCGCATCCTCGAGTACCGCAACGCCGCCCAGCGCGTGGCCGCCGAGTAAGGAGCCCGAAGGTCCCATGCCGAAACTCACCATCGACGGGATCGAGATCGAAGTCGAGCCGGGCACCTCGGTGCTGCAGGCCTGCGAGCAGCTCGGCATCGAAATCCCGCGCTTCTGCTATCACGAGCGCCTCTCGGTGCCGGCCAACTGCCGCATGTGCCTGGTGGAGATGGAGCGCGCGCCCAAGCCGGTCGCGTCCTGCGCCATGCCCTGCGGCGACGGCATGGTCATCCGGACCAACACCGAGCTGGTGCACAAGGCCCGCAAGGGCGTCATGGAGTTCCTGCTGGTCAACCACCCGCTGGACTGCCCGATCTGCGACCAGGGCGGCGAGTGCGACCTCCAGGACCAGGCCATGGCCTACGGCATGGACCACGGCCGGTTCGCCGAGAACAAGCGGGCGGTGCCCGACAAGTACATGGGCCCGCTGATCAAGACGATCATGACCCGGTGCATCCACTGCACCCGCTGCATCCGCTTCATCAACGAGGTGGCGGGGGTGCCCGACATCGGCGCGGTGAACCGGGGCGAGCACATGGAGATCACCACCTTCGTGGAGAAGGCGGTGTCGTCGGAGCTGTCGGGCAACCTGGTCGACGTCTGCCCGGTGGGCGCCCTGACCTCCAAGCCCTACGCCTACACCTCGCGGCCCTGGGAGCTGCGCAAGACCGAGACCATCGACGTGATGGACGCGGTCGGCTCCAACATCCGGGTCGACACCCGCGGGCCCGAGGTGATGCGGGTGCTGCCCCGCCTCAACGAGGACATCAACGAGGAGTGGCTGTCGGACAAGAGCCGCTACCACTGCGACGGGCTGAAGCGCCAGCGTCTGGACCGGCCCTACGTGCGCAAGGGCGGCCGCCTCCACCCGGCGAGCTGGGCCGAGGCCTTCGCGGCCATCGCCACCCGCCTGGATGGGCTGTCCGGCGACCGGATCGCGGCGATCGCCGGCGACACGGTGGACGTCGAGGCCATGCTGGCGCTCAAGGACACCATGACCGCGCTCGGCTCGGGCAACCTCGACTGCCGCCAGGACGGGGCGCGGTTCGACGCCTCGGCGCGCAGCGGCTACCTCTTCAACACCGGCATCGCCGGGATCGAGCAGGCCGACGCCATCCTGCTGATCGGCACCAACCCGCGCTGGGAAGGCTCGCTGGTCAACGCCCGCATCCGCAAGCGCTACCTGATGGGGGGCCTCAAGGTGGCCCTGATCGGCGAGCAGCGCGACCTCACCTATCCCTACGCCCATCTCGGCACCGGGCCGCAGGCGCTGCAAGACCTGGTGGACGGCACGGGCGATTTCGCGGACACCCTGAAGGGTGCGAAGAACCCGATGCTGATCGTCGGCATGGGCGCCTTCCGGCGGGCCGACGGCCCGGCGGTCCAGGCCGCGGCGCGGGCGCTGGCCGAGGCGACCGGCATGATCCGCGAGGGCTGGAACGGCTACAACGTGCTGCACACCGCGGCGGCCCGGGTCGGCGGCCTCGACATCGGCTTCCTGCCGGGCGAGGGCGGCCGCGACCTGGCCGGCATCCTCGACGGCGCGGCGTCGGGGGACATCGAGGTGGTCTACCTGCTGGGGGCCGACGAGATCGACACCGCCCGGCTCGGCCAGGCCTTCGTGATCTACCAGGGCCACCACGGCGACGCCGGTGCGGCGCGCGCCGACGTGGTCCTGCCGGGCGCCGCCTACACCGAGAAGAACGCGACCTACGTCAACACCGAGGGGCGGCCGCAGCAGGCCCGCCTCGCGGCCTTCCCGCTGGGCGAGGCGCGCGAGGACTGGAAGATCCTGCGCGCCCTGTCGGAGCGGCTCGGCCGCACGCTGCCCTACGACACGCTGGGCCAGGTCCGGGCGCGCATGGCGGCGGTCAACCCGATCTTCGCCGCGGTGGGGGCCGTGACCCCGGCGACCTGGCTGCCGTTCGGCGCGGCCGGGGCGCTGGACGCCGCGCCCTTCGTGTCGCCGATCGCCAACTTCTACATGACGGACCCGATCAGCCGGGCCTCGGTGACGATGGCCCGCTGCACCGAGACGTTCGACGGCTCCGCCCAGGAGAGGACCGGTACCCATGGCTGAGTTCTGGAGCGGCTTCCTGCTGCCGCTGATCATCATCGTCCTCCAGATCCTGGCGATCGTCGTTCCGCTCCTGGTCGCGGTGGCGTACCTGACCTACGCCGAACGCAAGATCATGAGCGCGATGCAGCTCCGCCAGGGCCCCAACATGGTCGGGCCGTTCGGCCTGCTGCAGCCCTTCGCCGACGGCCTCAAGCTGTTCGCCAAGGAGCAGATCCTCCCGGCCGGCGCCAACCGCATCGTCTTCTACATGGCGCCGATGCTGACGTTCTTCCTCAGCCTCGTCGCCTGGGCGGTGATCCCCTTCGACTACGGCCTGGTGCTGGCCGACATCAACGTCGGCATCCTCTACCTGTTCGCCATCTCCTCGCTGGGCGTCTACGGCATCGTCATGGCGGGCTGGGGCTCGAACTCGCGCTACGCCTTCCTCGGCGCGCTGCGCTCGGCGGCGCAGATGGTGTCCTACGAGGTCTCCATGGGCTTCGTCATCATCTCCGTTCTGCTGTGCGTCGGCTCGCTCAACCTGACCGACATCGTGCGGGCGCAGGAGACGGTGTGGTTCGCCATTCCCCTGTTCCCGATGTTCATCGTCTTCTTCATCTCGATCCTGGCCGAGACCAACCGCTCGCCCTTCGACCTTCCCGAAGGCGAGTCCGAGCTGGTCGCCGGCTTCATGGTCGAGTACAGCGCCATGCCCTTCGCCCTCTTCTTCCTCGGCGAATACGCCAACATGATCCTGATGAGCGCGATGACCACCATCCTGTTCCTCGGCGGCTGGCTGCCGCCGCTGGACATCGCGCCGCTGAACTGGATCCCGGGGATCGTCTGGTTCGCGCTGAAGATCGCGCTGTGCCTGTTCGTCTTCATCTGGGTGCGCGCCACCATGCCGCGCTACCGCTACGACCAGCTGATGCGGCTGGGCTGGAAGGTCTTCCTGCCCTTCTCCCTGTTCTGGGTGGTGCTGACGGCGGGGGTGCTGGTGACCTTCGGATGGCTGCCCAACTGAGCGACGTCGGACACAGGCAACACGGATGAAAACCGCGGGCGCGCCGCCCTGGCGCCCGCGGCAACAAGGAGACGAAGCGGCCATGGCATTCCTGGATCGCACGGCGCGCAGCCTGTTCCTGAGCGAGCTGGTGACCGGCCTCGGCCTCACCTTCCGCTACATGTTCAAGCCGAAGGCGACGCTGAACTACCCCCACGAGAAGGGGCCGATCAGCCCGCGCTTCCGCGGCGAGCACGCGCTGCGCCGCTATCCCAACGGCGAGGAGCGCTGCATCGCCTGCAAGCTCTGCGAGGCGGTGTGCCCGGCGCTGGCCATCACCATCGAGGCCGAGCCGCGCGACGACGGCAGCCGCCGCACGACGCGGTACGACATCGACATGACGAAGTGCATCTACTGCGGCTTCTGCCAGGAAGCCTGCCCGGTGGACGCGATCGTCGAAGGTCCGAACTTCGAGTTCTCCACGGAAACCCGTGAGGAGCTCTTCTACAACAAGCAGAAGCTGCTGGCGAACGGCGACCGCTGGGAGGCGGAGATCGCCGCCAACCTTGCGGCCGAAGCGCCGTACCGCTAAGAACCCCCCGGGCGAGGGGGCTTTGGCCGGGCGCCCGCAAGGGACGCGGCCGGCCCCCGGTCCAGCGCCCGGACGGGACGGATACACCCTCGACCGCGGAGGCGGGGACTTAAGATGATTGTGCAAAGCCTGGCATTTTACGTGTTCTCCGCCATCCTGGTGGCCTCCGGTGTGATGGTCATCTCCGCGCGGAACCCGGTCCACTCGGTCCTGTACCTCATCCTGGCGTTCTTCCAGGCCGCAGGCCTGTGCGTGCTGATGGGGGCCGAGTTCCTGGCGATGATCCTGGTCATCGTCTACGTCGGCGCCGTGGCGGTGCTGTTCCTGTTCGTCGTGATGATGCTCGACATCAACTTCCGGGAGCTGCGCAGCGGGGCGCTGGCCTACCTGCCGATCGGCGGGCTGGTCGGGCTGATCCTGCTGGCCGAGCTGGCGGTGGTCCTGGGCGCCTGGGTGGTCGCACCCGAGGCCGCCGGGCTGGCCGCGGCACCCGCCCCGGCGGCCGACCAGGTGACGAACACGCACGCGCTCGGCATGCTCGTCTACACCCACTACGTCTACCTGTTCCAGGCCGCCGGCCTGATCCTGCTGATCGCCATGATCGGCGCCATCGTGCTGACCCTGCGCCAGCGCGAGGGCGTGCGCAAACAGAACGTCGGACGCCAGCTCGCGCGTCGCCGTGACGAGGCCGTGGCAATCCGGAAAGTGCCGACCGGAGGAGGAATCTAAAAATGGACATCGGGCTCGGTCATTACCTGACGGTCGCCGCGATCCTGTTCACCCTCGGGGTCTTCGGCATCTTCCTGAACCGCAAGAACGTCATCGTCATCCTGATGTCGGTCGAGATGATGCTGCTGGCGGTCAACCTCAACCTCATCGCCTTCTCGGTGTTCCTGAACGACCTGGTGGGCCAGGTCTTCTCGCTGATCATCCTGACCGTGGCGGCCGCCGAGGCGTCGATCGGCCTGGCGATCCTGGTGGTGTATTTCCGCAACCGCGGCTCCATCCGAGTCGAAGACATCAATCTGATGAAGGGCTGAGCCGCGCCATGGACGTTCTCGTCGTCTTCCTTCCGCTGCTGGCGTTCCTCGTCGCCGGAGCGATCGCGCTGTTCGCCGGCGCGCCCCATGACGATCACGACCACGGCCATGGTCACGGCGACCACGGCCATGGCGGCCCCCACAAGGCCGACTGGCGCGACACCGCCGCGCAAGCCGTCACCACCGGGTCGCTGCTGGTCTGCTTCGTGCTGTCCTGGGTGATCTTCTTCCAGATCACCGGCGGCGGCGAGCCCCGCACCACCGAGCTGTTCACCTGGATCGACGTCGGCACCTTCGAGCTGTCCTGGGCCCTGCGCATCGACCAGCTCACCGCCGTCATGCTGGTGGTCGTGAACACGGTGTCGGCGATGGTCCACGTCTACTCCATCGGCTACATGAGCCACGACCCCAACAAGCCGCGGTTCATGGGCTACCTGTCGCTGTTCACCTTCTTCATGCTGATGCTGGTGACCTCCGACAATCTCGTGCAGATGTTCTTCGGCTGGGAGGGCGTTGGCGTCGCCTCGTACCTCCTGATCAATTTCTGGTACGACAAGCCCTCGGCCAACAACGCGTCGATCAAGGCCTTCCTGGTCAACCGGGTTGGCGACTTCGGCTTCGCGCTGGGCATCTTCGCCATCTTCGTGCTGACCGGGTCGGTCCAGTTCAGCACCATCTTTGAGCGCGCCCCCGACCTGGCCGGCGCCACCATGCCGTTCCTGTCGTGGGAGGTGCCGGCGCTGACCGTGGCGTGCCTTCTGCTGTTCATGGGCGCCATGGGCAAGTCGGCGCAGCTCGGCCTGCACACCTGGCTGCCGGACGCCATGGAGGGCCCGACCCCGGTGTCGGCCCTGATCCACGCCGCCACCATGGTGACCGCCGGCGTGTTCATGCTGTGCCGGCTGTCGCCGGTCTTCGAGTACGCCCCGGCCGCGCTGGAGGTGGTGGCGGTGGTCGGCGCCCTGACCGCCTTCGTCGCCGCGACCATCGGCTTCACCCAGTTCGACATCAAGCGGGTCATCGCCTATTCGACGATGTCGCAGCTCGGCTACATGTTCTTCGCCATCGGCGTGTCGGCCTACAGCGCCGCCATGTTCCACCTGTTCACCCACGCCTTCTTCAAGGCGCTGCTGTTCCTGGGCGCCGGCTCGGTGATCCACGCCATGTCGGACGAGCAGGACATGCGGCACATGGGCGGCATCTGGAAGCACATCAAGGTCACCTACGCCTTCATGTGGATCGGCAACCTGGCGCTGGCCGGCCTGCCGTTCTTCGCCGGCTACTACTCCAAGGACATGATCCTGGAGGCGGCCTACGCCGCCCACAGCCCGGTCGGCCTGTTCGCCTTCTGGCTCGGCATCGCCGCGGCGATCATGACCGCCTTCTACTCCTGGCGCCTGCTGATCATGACCTTCCACGGCAAGCCGCGGGCCAACGAGCGCGTCATGGCCCATGTCCATGAATCGCCGCTGGTCATGCTGGTGCCGCTGGGCGTGCTGGCGGCCGGCGCGCTGTTCGCCGGCGCCCTGTTCCACGACGGGTTCATCGGCGACGGCCGCGAGGCGTTCTGGGGCGAGTCGATCTTCGTCCTGCACGTCCAGGACAGCATCGAGGCGGCCCACCATCATCTTCCCGGCTGGGTGCCGGTGCTGCCGATCTTCTGCGGCCTGATCGGCATCGGCCTGGCCTACCTCCTGTACATGTTCTGGCCGGGCGTGCCGGGCCGCATCGCCGGCACGCTGTCGGGGGTCCACCAGTTCCTCTACAACAAATGGTACTTCGACGAGCTCTACGACTGGGCCTTCGTCCGACCCGCCCGGGCGCTCGGCTACGGGCTGTGGAAGTCGGGCGACGGGGCGCTGATCGACGGCGTCGGCCCCGACGGCATCGCCGCGGCCACCCGCGACGTCGCCGCGCGGACCGCGCGCCTGCAGTCCGGCTACGTCTACCACTATGCGTTCGCGATGGTGATCGGCGTCGTGCTGCTGGTCATCTGGCTGTCGATGTTCGGCTGACCGGGCAAGGGGGAACAAGAACAATGGCTGGCTGGCCGATCCTCTCGATCACGACGTTCCTGCCTCTGGTGGGCGCGTTGTTCATCCTGATCATCCGGGGCACGCCCGAGGATGTGAACCGCAACGCCCGCAATGTGGCGCTGTGGACCACCCTGATCACCTTCGTGCTGTCCCTGTTCATTTGGATCAACTTCGATCCGGCGAACCCCAACTACCAGATGGTGGAGAAGGTGGAGTGGATCCCCACCTTCAACATCGCCTACCACATGGGCGTCGACGGCATCTCGGTGCTCTTCGTCATCCTCTCCACCTTCCTCATGCCGCTGTGCATCCTCGCCAGCTGGGAGTCGGTGCAGAAGCGGGTGAAGGAGTACATGATCGCCTTCCTGGTCCTCGAGACCCTGATGGTCGGCATGTTCTGCGCGCTCGACTTCGTCGTCTTCTACATGTTCTTCGAGGGCGTGCTGATCCCGATGTTCCTGATCATCGGGGTGTGGGGCGGCGTGCGGCGGGTCTACGCGGCGTTCAAGTTCTTCCTCTACACGCTGCTGGGCTCGGTGCTGATGCTGCTGGCGATCCTCGCCATGTACTTCCTCGCCGGGACCACCGACATCCCGACCATCACCGCCACGGCGATCCCGCGGGAGATGCAGATGTGGCTGTGGCTGGCCTTCTTCGCGTCCTTCGCCGTGAAGGTGCCGATGTGGCCGGTCCACACCTGGCTGCCCGATGCCCACGTCGAGGCGCCGACCGCCGGGTCGGTGATCCTGGCCGGCGTCCTGCTGAAGATGGGCGGCTACGGCTTCCTGCGCTTCAACATCCCGATCATGCCGGAGGCCACGGAGTTCTTCACGCCGCTGATCTACACCCTGTCGGTGGTGGCGGTGATCTACACCTCGCTGGTGGCGCTGGCCCAGGAGGACATGAAGAAGCTGATCGCCTACTCCTCCGTCGCGCACATGGGCTTCGTCACCATCGGCATGTTCACCCTGAACCAGCAGGGGGTCGAGGGCTCGATCTTCCAGATGCTGTCCCACGGCATCGTGTCCGGGGCGCTGTTCCTGTGCGTCGGCGTGGTCTACGACCGCCTGCACACCCGTGAGATCGCGCGCTACGGCGGCCTCGTGCACAACATGCCCAAATACGCCGTGGTCTTCATGTTCATGACCCTGGCCTCGGTCGGTCTGCCCGGCACCTCGGGCTTCGTCGGCGAGTTCCTGATCCTGCTCGGCGCCTTCCGCGACAACACCTGGGTCGCGGCGCTGGCCGCCACCGGCCTGGTGCTGGGCGCCGCCTACGCCCTGTGGCTCTACCGCCGCGTCGTCTTCGGCAAGATCACCAAGGACGACGTGCGGGCGATGATGGACATGGGCCCGCGCGAGGTCGCGGTGTTCGTGCCGCTGATCCTGGTGGTGCTGTGGATGGGCATCTACCCGTCGAGCTTCCTCGGCATGACCTCGGCCTCGGTCGAGCAGCTCATCTCCGTCTACGAAACCAAGCTCGCCGCCGCCGCCGGTGGCGCCGAGCTGGCCGCGCGCTAGAGGAATCGCCATGCTTGCACAGTTCCCCGACCTTTGGCCGGCGCTGCCGGAGATCTTCCTGGCCGTCGCCGGCCTGGTGCTGCTGATGCTCGGCGTGTTCCGGGGCGACGGGTTCACCCGGCCGGTCGCCTACTTCACGGTCGTCGCGATGCTGTTCGCCGCCATCTTGTCGCTGGGCCTGGGCGAAGGGCGGGTGGTCACCTTCAACGGCCTCTTCGTGATGGACGCCTTCGCCGTCTTCATGAAGATCCTGGTGCTGGTGGCGGCCTCGCTGGCGGTGCTGATGTCGCTGGGCTACATCGAGCGCGAGCAGATGAAGCGCTTCGAGTTCCCCGTCCTCATGCTGTTCGCGACGCTCGGCATGATGATGATGATCTCGGCCAACGACCTCATCTCGCTCTACGTCGGGCTGGAGACGCAGTCGCTGGCGCTCTACGTCATCGCCGCCTTCCGCCGCGATTCCGGCCGCTCGGCCGAGGCCGGGCTGAAGTACTTCGTGCTGGGGGCGCTGTCGTCGGGTCTGCTGCTCTACGGCGCGTCGCTGGTCTACGGCTTCGCCGGCACCACCAGCTTCGACCGCATCGCCGCCCTGTTCGACGGCGGCGCCCACGCCTCGACCGGGGTGATCATCGGCCTGGTGTTCGTCGCCGCCGGCCTCGCCTTCAAGATCTCGGCGGTGCCGTTCCACATGTGGACGCCCGACGTCTACGAAGGCGCGCCGACCCCGGTGACCGCCTTCTTCGCGGTCGCCCCGAAGATCGCGGCGGTGGCCCTGTTCACCCGCGTCCTGATCGAGCCGTTCGGCCATCTGGTGCACCAGTGGCAGCAGATCATCATCGTCGCCTCGATCCTCTCGATGATGCTCGGCTCCTTCGTCGCCATCGTCCAGACCAACATCAAGCGGCTGATGGCCTACAGCTCGATCGGCCACATCGGCTACGCGCTGGTCGGGCTGGCCACGGGCACCGAGGTCGGGGTGCGTGGCGTGCTGATCTACATGGCCATCTACCTGTTCATGAACGTCGGCGCCTTCGCGGTGATCTTGTGCATGAAGCAGAACGGCCGCATGGTCGAGGAGGTCAAGGACCTCACCGGTCTGGCCCGCACCAACCCGCTGATGGCGGCGGCCATGGCCATCTTCATGTTCTCCATGGCCGGCATCCCGCCGATGGCCGGCTTCTTCGGCAAGCTCTACGTCTTCCTCGCCGCCATCGAGGCGCAGCTCTACACCCTGGCGGTGATCGGCGTGCTGACCAGCGTGGTGGGCGCCTACTACTACCTGCGCATCGTCAAGATCATGTATTTCGACGAGCCGGTTGAGGCGCTGGACAAGATCGGCGACGACGGGATGACCGCGATCCTCGCCGGCACCGGGCTGTTCACCCTGCTGTTCTTCGTGATCCCCGGCCCGATCCTGAACAGCGCGGCCGCTGCGGCGCACACGCTGTTCGTGGGATGACCGGCGACGCGGAACCGGCGGCGGGCGTCCTGCGCCCGCCGCCGGGCTTCCGGATCGTCGCCCGCGACGCGGTCGGCAGCACCAACGACGTCGCCAAGGATCTGGCGCGCGCCGGCTGCCCGGATCGCACCGTCGTCTGGGCCCTGCGCCAGACGGCGGGCCGCGGCCGGCGCGGCCGGGTCTGGGAGTCGGCGGCCGGCAACCTCTACCTCTCCACCGTGCTGCGACCGGCGGTGCCGGTGGCCGCGGCCGCCACGCTGTCGTTCGTGGCGGCGCTGGCCATCGCCGATCTTGCGGCGGCCGTGCTGCCGGACTGCGCCGAGGTCCGCTGCAAGTGGCCCAACGACGTGCTGGTGGGCGGGCGCAAGCTCTCGGGCATCCTCCTGGAATGCGAGATCGCGGCCGACGGCGCGCTCGACTGGCTGGTCCTGGGGATCGGGGTGAACGTCGCCCACGCCCCCGGCGACGCCGAGTACCCGGCGGCCTCGCTGACGGCCGCGGGGGCGGCCGGCCTCGACGCGGCGGCGGCGGGGGAGCGCGTGCTGGCGGCGCTGGCCGGCTGGCTGGAGCGCTGGCGGGAGGACGGCTTCGCCGCCGTGCGCACGGCGTGGCTGGCGCGCGCCGTCGGGGTCGGCGGACCGGTGGTGGTGCGCCTGGCCGACCGCACCGTGCATGGCACGTTTGTCGACCTGGACAGCGACGGCGTTCTGCTGCTTGATCGGGCAGACGGCGGCGGGCGCCTGCGCGTGTCCGCCGGGGATGTGTTCTTTCCCGGCGTGGCGCCGCCCGCCGGCCGCCGGGACGGGGAGGGCTGACATGCTGCTTGCCATCGACGCCGGCAACACCAACGTCGTCTTCGCCATCTACGACGGCCGCCAGCAGCGCGGCCTGTGGCGGATCGCCACCGAGCCGAAGCGCACCGCCGACGAGTACATGGTCTGGCTCACCCACCTGATGGCGCTGCGGACCCTGGTCCCGGGCGACATCGACGGCTGCATCCTGGCCAGCGTGGTGCCCGGCGCCACCTTCAACCTCAAACGCCTGTGCAAGGACCATTTCGGCTGCGAGCCGATGATCGTCGGCGAGGCCGATGTCAGCCTCGGCGCCAAGGCGGTGGTGGAGCGCCCCGACGAGGTCGGCGCCGACCGGCTGGTCAACGCCGTGGCCGCCGCCGCCTCCTACCCGCTGCCGCTGATCGTGATCGATTTCGGCACCGCGACCACCTTCGACGTGGTGGACGAGGATGGCAACTACCGCGGCGGGGTCATCGCGCCGGGCATCAACCTGTCGCTGGAGGCCCTGCACATGGCGGCGTCCAAGCTGCCGCGGGTGGAGATCGTCCAGCCCGCCGCGGTGATCGGGCGCAACACGGTGCAGTGCATGCAGTCCGGCATCTTCTGGGGCTACATCGGCCTGATCGAGGGGCTGGTGACGCGCATCCGCGCCGAGTACGGCAGGCCCATGACGGTGGTGGGCACCGGGGGCCTCGCTGTACTGTTCGCCAAGGCGACCCATGTCATTGAGCACACGGACGCGGAGCTGACGCTGCGCGGCCTCCTCCAGATCTACGAGCGCAACGCGGCAGCATGAGCATTCCGGCCAGCGGCACCACGGGGCGGGGCGTCCCGGATTCCTTCGCCCGCCCCCTCCCCGACACCTTCTCCCCCGACGACGACGGTCTCTATTTCGTGCCGCTGGGCGGCTCGGGCGAGATCGGCATGAATCTCAATCTCTACGGCACCCGCGGCAAGTGGCTGATGGTCGATCTCGGCATCTCGTTCGCCGACGACACCATGCCGGGGCTGGACGTGATCATGCCCGACCCCGACTTCATCGCCCGGCAGCGGGAGACGCTGGTCGGCATCGTGCTGACCCACGCCCACGAGGACCATCTCGGCGCGGTGCAGTACCTGTGGCCGGCCCTGGACTGCCCGGTGTATGCGACCCCCTTCACCGCGGCGGTGCTGCGCGCCAAGCTGCACGAGCGTGGGCTGGCGGGCCGGGTGCCGGTCGTCGAGGTGCCGCCCGGCGGCCGCATCACCGCCGGACCGTTCGAGGTGGAGTTCGTCACCGTCACCCACTCCGTTCCCGAGCCCAGCGCGCTGGCGATCCGCACCGCCGCCGGGACCGTGCTCCACACCGGGGACTGGAAACTCGACCCCGATCCCCAGGTGGGCGCGGTGACCGACGAGGCCCGGCTGCGGGCGATCGGCGACGCCGGCGTGCTGGCCATGCTGTGCGACAGCACCAACGCCCTGGTGCCGGGCCGCTCCGGTTCGGAGGCCGGGGTGCGGGCCGGCCTCACCGAGCTGATGGGCCGCTGCGACCACCGCGTCGCCGTCACCTGCTTCGCCACCAATGTGGCGCGGCTGGACAGCATCGCCGCCGCCGCCGCGGCCCACGGCCGCAGCGTGGCGCTGATCGGCCGGTCGCTGTGGCGCATCAACGGGGCGGCCCGGGCCAGCGGCTACCTCAAGGACACGGCGCCCTTCCTGGCCGAGCACGAGGCCCGCTTCCTGCCGCGCGACAAGGTGGCGCTGGTCTGCACCGGCAGCCAGGGCGAGCCGCGCTCCGCGCTGGCCCGCATCGCCGCCGACGACCATCCCCACGTGTCCCTGGAGCGGGGCGACACGGTGGTCTTCTCCTCGCGCGAGATCCCCGGCAACGAGCGGCCCATCGGCCGCATCCAGAACCTCCTCGCCGCACGCGGCGTCGGCGTCGTCACCGCCGACCATGCGCCGGTGCACGTTTCCGGGCACCCCGCGCAGGACGAGCTTGTGACGCTGTACCAGTGGGTGCGCCCGCGCATCGCCGTGCCGGTCCATGGCGAGCGGCGCCATCAGCTCGAGCACGCCCGGCTGGCGGCGCGCTGCCAGGTGGCGGAGACGGTGGTGCCTGCCAACGGCGATGTCATCCGGCTGGCGCCCGGCCCGGCCGAGGTGGTGTACCGGGTGCACGCCGGCCGCTGGGCGCTCGATGGCAAGAAGCTGGTCCCCCTCGACGACGGGCTGTTGCGCACGCGCCACCGCATGGTCCACAACGGGGCGGCCGTCGCCACCCTGGTGCTCAACGACCGGGGGGACCTGGTGACGGCGCCCAAGGTGGCGGTGATGGGGCTGCTGGACGGCACCGCCGGGCACGACGCCCTGCTCGACGTCGTCGACTCCGTGCGCGAGGCGGTGGCGGCGCTGCCCAGGGCGGCGCGCCTGGACGACGAGCAGGTGCGCGAGGTGGCCCGGATCGCCGTGCGCCGCTGCTTCAACGCGTCGCATGGCAAAAAGCCGGTGACCGAGGTGCATCTCGTGCGCGTCTGACGGACAATACCCGGACCACCACCTGTCCCGTCCCGAACCCTCTGGGGGCCCACCATGATCGGCAAGCTGAACCACCTCGCCATCGCCGTGCCCGACCTTCCCGCGGCCATGGCGCTCTACCGCAACACCCTGGGGGCCGCCGTCTCGGAGCCGCTGGACCAGCCGGCCCATGGGGTGACCGTGGTGTTCATCACCCTGCCGAACACCAAGATCGAGCTGTTGCACCCGCTGGGCAGCGGGTCGCCGATCGCCGCGTTCCTGGAGAAGAACCCGGCGGGCGGCATCCATCACATCTGCTACGAGGTCGAGGACATCCTGGCCGCCCGCGACAAGCTGAAGGCGGACGGGGCCCGCGTCCTGGGCGACGGCACGCCGAAGATCGGCGCCCACGACAAGCCGGTGCTGTTCCTCCATCCCAAGGATTTCTGCGGCACCCTCGTGGAACTGGAACAGGCATAGGCGCGGAGGCGAGGACATGGGGCTGGTGACCGGGATCGCGGTGTATTTCGTCGTCTGGTGGGTGGTGCTGTTCGCCGTGCTGCCCTGGGGCGTCCACCCCATCGACGAGCCGGAGCCGGGCATGGCCACCAGCGCGCCACAGAAGCCGCGCATCCTTCTGAAGTTCGCGGTCACCACGGCGGTCGCCGCGGTGGTGTGGACCGGCATCTACCTCGTGGTGGCGTCGGACCTCATCTCCTTCCGCGAGATGGCCAAGGGCCTGTAGCGGCGCCACCGCCACCGGGTGGCGGCGGTCGGCCACCGCGCCCCCCCTTTTGTTGCCCGCGGGCACCGGCGCCCCGTCAGCGGCGGCGCGCCCGGGCCGGAGCGGCCGAACGGCTCCCCATATGGACATCGGCGGCCACCGCACGCGGTGGCGCTCCGCGCATGCCCCGGCCCGCGGGCCGTGAACGTCGGCCGTCCCCGGTTGTTTCACCCTGGTGGCCGCGACGCCGCCCCCTGGTCCTATGGCTTTTGCCGCGCTCGCGATGCGCGGGGCCGCGCCATATGAAGGTTCGCGCAATGAGGATCGCATGCCGACGGACGACCGCCGAGCTTCCACTCCGCCCCCGCCCAATCGACGCACGGTTGCCGTCCTGTGGGCGCTGCTCGGGGCCGCCATCGTCGGGCCGGCGCTGATCCTGGCGCTGTTCGGCGTGCTGTCCTACCGGGAGGACCTGAGCCGGTCGCGGACCAACCTGCTGACCCAGGTCGACGTGCTGCACGAGCATGTCCTGCGGGTGTTCGACCTGCAGCGGGTGGTCGTCGAACGGGTGCGCGAGATGGCGCAGTCGCGGTGGGACCGGGCCGACGCCCTCCACGATCAGCTCGACGCCATGGTGGCGCAGCTGTCGCCGCTCTCCTCCATCTGGGTTCTGAACGCCGACGGGCGTGTCGTGGCAACCTCGGTCGATCTCGCCGACACCAGCGCTCTCGACCTGGCGGACCGCGACTACTTCGCGGTGCTGCGCGACGCGCCCGACCGGGGATTCTACGTCAGCGAGATCGGGCGCGGCCGCGTCGACGGAAAGCTGTTCTTCACGGTGGCGGTTCCCGTGCGGGACCCGGCGGGGCGATTCGCCGGCGTGATCGCGGTGTCGGCGGACCCCGGCTATTTTTCCGCCACCTTCCCCAAGCTGCTGCGCAGCAGCCGTTTCGAGATTGCCGGGCTGCTGCGCGAGGACGGCGCGCTTCTCGCCCGCTATCCCGCCGCGTACCCGGCGGCCGAGCCGCCCTTTCCGCGGCTGCCCGCCGACCGCGGGCTGCGCCACGCCATCGTCGCGGATCCGCTGCGTGGAACCTACACCTACGACAGCTGGTTCGACGGTGTCTCCCGCACCTTCGCCTACCGGCGCCTGGAGGGTTTGCCGCTCTACGTGGTGGTCGCCCGCTCCACCGCCGACATCGGCGCGGTGTGGCGGAACCGGATGGCCGGCGTGCTTCCGGCGTGGGCGGCGGCCACCATCATCCTTGCCGCCGCGGCGCTGTTCGCCATGCGCCACGCCCGGCGCGAGCAGCAGGCCCTGGACGCCCTGCGCGACGAGGTGGCCCGGCGCGACGCGGCGGAGGAGGCGCTGCGCCGCACCCAGCGCTTCGAGGCCATGGGCCAGCTGACCGGCGGCGTCGCCCATGATTTCAACAACGTGCTGCAAGGGATCGGCAGCTGCCTGGCGGTGCTCGAGCCGCACGTGCCCGAGGGGGCGTCGCGCCGTCTGTACGAGGCGGCGATCCAGAGCGTCGAGCGCGGGGCGCGGCTGACGCAATCCCTTCTGGCGTTCGCCCGCCGGCAGGTCCTGGCCCCCGAGCCGACCCGCCTGCAGGATCTGCTGGAGGGCATGCGCCCCCTGCTGGAGCGCACCCTGGGCGGCCTCATCCACGTGACGGTCGAGGTTCCGGCGGGCACCGCGCCGGCCCTGGCCGATCCGGCCCAGCTGGAGTCGGCCATCCTCAACCTGGCGATCAACGCCCGGGACGCCATGCCGGCCGGCGGCCGGTTGACCCTGCGCGTCGGGGAGGCCGGTGTGGCGGCCCGCGGCGAGCCGGGTCGGCCCCCGGAACTGGCGCCCGGGGACTACGTGACGCTGGCCGTGGTCGACACCGGGACCGGCATGACGGAGGCGACGTTGGCCCGCGCCTTCGAGCCGTTCTTCACGACGAAGGAGGTCGGCAAGGGCTCGGGGCTCGGCCTCGCCATGGTGCACGGCATGGCCATGCAGCTGGGCGGCGGGGTGTCCATCGCCAGCGCCGCCGGCGCGGGCACGACCGTGACCCTCTACCTGCCGTGCACCGAAGGGGCGGTGCGTCCCGCCGCGCGGCCGGCGCCGGCCGGGGTCGCCGCCAGCGACGGGCGGGTGGTGCTGCTCGTCGACGACGAGGCGCTGGTCCGCCTTGGCGTCCAGACGGTTCTGGAGGCCAACGGCTACCGCGTCCTGGAAGCCGGCGACGGCCCGGAAGCGTTGCGCGTCCTCGACGCGCATGGGCGGGTGGACGCGCTGGTGACCGACTACGCCATGCCCGGCATGACGGGCATGGCGCTGGCGCGCGAGATGCGGCGGCGCATTCCGGGACTGCCGGTGCTGATGATCACCGGCTACGCCGACGCACCGGAGGGACTCGACGGCGACGCGCTTCTGCAGAAGCCGTTCCGCGCCGAGGTGCTGGCGGCCCGCCTGGCGCACCTGCTGCGGGGGGCCGGAGGCGTCGGCGCCACGGCGGGCCAGCCGGCGCTGCGCGTCGCCGGTCCCGGGCCGTCCGCGGCCGGTCATGGGGCGCGTGGATCAGACGAGAATGCCTGAAATCCGTGCAGATGCTCGTTTATTCTTTAATCTGATGCACAAATAACGCGCAAAAATCCGGAAATAACACCGGCTGGAAGGAGCCTGTGCCAGTTTGATCTTGCCAGCACTGAAACGCAGTCCCACACTTACATGGTGACGAGGGCCCTTGGCTCTCCGACCGACGCCTGGTGGCGATTCCTCCCTAGACTTGGGCCGCGCAGCGCACGCTTCGCGGTCCAATTTTTGTTTGCACACTTGACGGACCCTACGCCACGAGTCACCACTGATGAGGAGGCCGGCGTTCCGTGGGGCCGATGTGGGGGTTTCCCCGACGGCTGTGTTAGGGTAGGAACATCGGCTGTCGTTACACGAACGAGGAACGGTTGGTGAAGGGGCGGCGGCGGTCGCGAGGGTCAGTCCTCACGCTGCGCGTGCCCTGAAGGAGGGGTGGGCGTTGCGGTCGCCCGACCCGGTGCGGAACTCGATTGAGGCGTGCATGACCGCGAACGAGAGCGAACGATTCGAGCAATTCGCGGCCGTGCTCCAGACCGAGATGCTCGAACGCACCAAGAAGACGATGGAGCTTCTCGTTCCCGACCGGGAGCCGCCTTCGTGCCTTCCGTTCGTCCAGACCCCCTCCTTCTTCGACATCTACACCGAGGTGGTGCGCGTCGGCATCTTCCCCGTGGTGCTGAGCCGGCGCCCGGTGCGGGCGATCGTCGGTGACGTCGACTGGTCCCGCGAAGGGCGCGAATACCTCCTGACCGTCCTCGACGACCGCACCAACGCCGTCTTCACCTCGTGGGACTATGCTTGGGACGCGCTGTGGGACGAGCGCAAAGCCACCGCCTCGTCCTCGTCGCAGCCCGAACGCAAAAAGGGCTTCCTCAGCACCCTGTTCGGCCGCCGTGGCCAGACCCCGGCGGAATCCCGGCCGAACGACGAGGACGATGCGCCGGTGATGGAGGGGCTCTACAGCATGCTCAACCGGCTGTCGGACAAGAAGGGATACCTGCCGCTCTTCCACGACGACATCAAGGTGTTCAAGGGTCTGATCCGCGTGAAGCCGGCCCGCGTGCTGGCCGCCACCAAGGAGCTTGCCCAGTACCACCACCAGGAGTTCGAACTGACGGGGCACGACCAGGCCAAATCGGGCGTGCTGTCCGACGCCTTGCAGAAATGGCAGTTCAACCTGCCCGACCGCATCGGCGAGTTCCTGGTGGTCAAGGCGGCGGTCGATTTCGACCACGTGAACAAGGCGTTCATCGGCAAGTACATCCGGCAGTCGGCCCGCACCCAGGAAGAGGCGGAGCGCGGCATGCCCTATCTCTCGCGCTACTGGAAGAGCATGTCCAACGCGGTTGTCCCGCAGGATTGAGGATGCCATGCGCACCATGCCGGCGGCCGTCCCCCCGCTGACCACCCGCGCCGCCGTGCCGTCCCTGGCCCTGGTCCTGGCCCTGACGCTGTTCGTCCTGCCGCAGGCGGCGCCCGCGGTGGCGCAGATGCCGCTGGACCTGTCGGCGTGCCAGTACCTGACCGAACACCGGCCGGCTCCGGACGTGGAGTACACCCCGGGCATCGACGTGAACGGCCGCGCGGTGGCGCCCGCCGACCTCCCCGGCTCGACCGGCGCCGGCGATCTGCCGATCGCCATTCCGATGACGCTCGACGTTCTGCGCCGCATGGGGGTGGCGGTCCCGCGCACCGGACTCCCCGCGGGCACCGAGGTCGGCACCCTGGTGGTCGAGAATGGCCGCCTGACCTTCAACGGGCGGCCGCTCGATTCCGCCAGCGAGGGGCGGGTCTACGCCTTCTGCCGCGCCCGCCGGTGAGCCGCCGCGCGGCGGCGCCGGACACACGCCGCGCGGCGGCGCTGGACACACGCCGCGCGGCGGCGATGGACAAGCGCCGCCCGGCTTCCTAAAGTCCCCCCACCCTGGCGCCGGCCGGGTTTCCGGCCCCGATCGATTCGAGAGTGCACTCCCATGCGGATGTCCGCCTTTTTCCTGCCGACCCTCAAGGAAACCCCCACCGAGGCGCAGATCGTCTCGCACCGGCTGATGCTGCGCGCCGGCATGATCCGGCAGACCAGCGCCGGTATCTACGCCTGGCTGCCGATGGGCTGGCGCGTGCTGCGCAAGATCGAGCAGATCGTTCGCGAGGAGCAGGACGCCGCCGGTGCCCAGGAGCTGCTGATGCCCACGATCCAGTCGGCGGATCTGTGGAAGGAGAGCGGGCGCTACGACGACTACGGCAAGGAGATGCTGCGCATCACCGATCGCCATGATCGGGAGATGCTGTTCGGCCCGACCAACGAGGAGATGATCACCGACATCTTCCGCTCGTTCGTGCGCAGCTACCGGCAGCTGCCGCTGAACCTCTACCATATCCAGTGGAAGTTCCGGGACGAGATCCGTCCCCGCTTCGGGGTGATGCGCGGGCGCGAGTTCCTGATGAAGGACGCCTATTCCTTCGACATTGACCCGGCGGCGGCGACGCGTTCCTACCAGGCGATGTTCCTGGCCTATCTGCGGACCTTCGCCCGCATGGGGCTGAAGGCGATCCCGATGCGGGCCGACACCGGGCCGATCGGCGGCGACCTCAGCCACGAGTTCATCATCCTCGCCGAGACCGGCGAGAGCGGCGTCTTCTGCGACAGGCGCTGGCTCGACCTCGACGTGCTGGCCGAGGCGCCCGGCCCCGGGGCAGACCTGCAGCCCTTCTTCGACAAGTTCACCTCGATCTACGCGGCGACCGACGAGAAGCACGTGCCCGACGACCCCGCGGCCCCGCAGGACCTCGTCTCGGCGCGCGGCATCGAGGTCGGGCACATCTTCTATTTCGGCACCAAGTACTCCAAGGCCATGAACGCCGCGGTGGCCGGCCCCGACGGCGAGCCGGTGCTGGTGGAGATGGGCAGCTACGGCATCGGCGTGTCGCGGCTGATGGGCGCGATCATCGAGGCCAGCCACGACGACAACGGCATCATCTGGCCGGACGCCGTGGCACCCTTCGCCGTCGGCCTGGTCAATCTCAAGCCGGGTGACGCCGAGACCGACCGGGTCTGCGGCGATCTCTACGCCAGGCTCGGCGCCGCCGGGGTCGAGGTGCTCTACGACGACCGCGACGAGCGGCCGGGCGTGAAGTTCGCCGACATGGACCTGATCGGGCTGCCCTGGCAGCTCGTGGTCGGCCCGCGCGGGCTGAAGACCGGGGTCGTCGAGCTGAAGCGCCGCGCCACCGGCGCGCGCGAGGAGCTGTCGGCCGAGGCGGCGCTCGCCAAGCTGACGGCCTGATCCCGGGGGGCGGTCGCGCCGGGCCTTCCCCCCCTGTGCTTCGCGATGGTCCGTGCCCATATGGTGCGGACCACGCTTCCCCCCGGCACCGTTGCGATCCGCACAGGCCCTCCATGATCTTTTCCGCTTTCGAACGCATGGTGGCGATGCGCTACCTGCGCGCCCGCCGCCAGGAGGGCTTCATTTCGGTGATCGCCGGGTTCTCGCTGCTCGGCATCGCGCTGGGCGTGGCGACGCTGATCATCGTCATGGCGGTGATGAACGGCTTCCGGGCCGAGTTGCTGGGCCGCGTGCTCGGCCTCAACGGGCACCTCAACGTCTATTCCGCCCAGGGCGGGCCGCTGCCCGACTTCGACACCCTGGCCGGGCGCCTGCGCCAGGCCCCGGGGGTGGTCCAGGTGACGCCGACCGTGGAGGGGCAGGCCCTGGTCTCGGTGCGCGGCAGCGCCTCCGGTGCGGTGGTGCGCGGCGTGCGGCCGGAGGATTTCCGCCAGCGCCCGACCCTGGCCGGCAACGTTGCCGTCGGCGCCGTGGAGTCGTTCGGCGAGGACCGCATCGCCATCGGCATCCGCATGGCGCAGCGCCTGGGACTGACGGTGGGCGACGAGGTGACGCTGATCGCCCCCCAGGGCAACGCCACGGCGTTCGGCA
This sequence comes from Azospirillum sp. NS33, assembly GCF_059703765.1. Lineage (NCBI taxonomy): Bacteria > Pseudomonadati > Pseudomonadota > Alphaproteobacteria > Rhodospirillales > Azospirillaceae > Azospirillum > Azospirillum sp. NS33. Next base: position 125,127 of record NZ_BAAKJB010000019.1, read on the forward strand.
CGGTGCCGCGCCTGCGGCGTTTCCCGATCGGCGCCATCTTCGACGTCGGCATGTTCGAGTACGACAATGCCTTCATCTTCATGCCGCTGGAGCAGGCGCAGACGTTCTTCCGCACCGGGTCCGACGCGGTGACGTCGCTCGAGGTGCTGGTGACCGACCCGACGCAGCTTTCCGCCGCCCGCGCCGCCATCCTGCCGGCGGTCGCCGGGGTCGGGCGGGTGGTCGACTGGCAGCAGTCCAACGCCAGCTTCTTCACGGCGCTGCAGGTGGAGCGCAACGTGATGTTCCTGATCCTGTCGCTCATCATCATGGTCGCCGCCTTCAACATCATCTCCTCGATGATCATGCTGGTGAAGGACAAGGGCCGCGACATCGCCATCCTCCGCACCATGGGGGCGACGCGGGGCATGATCATGCGTGTGTTCTTCCTCTCCGGCGCCTCGATCGGCGTCGTCGGCACGGTGGCCGGGCTGGGCCTGGGCATCACCTTCGCGCTGAACATCGAAAGCGTCCGCCAGTTCATCCAGACCCTGTCGGGCACCGACCTGTTCTCCGCGGAGATCTACTTCCTGTCGCAGCTTCCCGCGAAGATCGACTGGGGCGAGGTGACGCAGGTCGCCGCCATGGCGCTCGGCCTGTCGATTGGCGCCACCCTCTATCCGTCCTGGCGGGCCGCCCGCCTCGACCCCGTGGAGGCGCTGCGCTATGAGTGAGGCGACGATGCTGGAGCTGTCCGGCGTGGTGCGGGTGTACGAGCAGGCCGGCACCCGCCTGGAGGTGCTCCGCGGCGCCACCTTGACCGTGCGCCCGGGTGAGCTGGTCGCCCTGGTCGGGCCGTCGGGCGCCGGCAAGTCGACGCTCCTGCACGTGGCCGGGCTGCTGGAGCGCCCGGACTCCGGCAGCGTGCGGATTGCCGGAACCGATGCGGGCGGCATGGACGACGACACCCGCACGGCGCTGCGCCGCCGCACCGTCGGGTTCGTCTACCAGTTCCACCACCTGCTGCCCGAGTTCTCGGCGCTGGAGAACATCGTGCTGCCGCAGATGGTGGCCGGGGTCGCCAAGCGCGCCGCGACGGAGCGGGCGCGCGCCCTGCTGGCCTCGGTCGGGCTGGAGGCGCGGGCCGGCCACCGGCCGGCGCGCCTGTCGGGCGGCGAGCAGCAGCGCGTCGCCATCGCCCGCGCCCTGGCCAACCGGCCGGGCCTGGTGATCGCCGACGAGCCCACCGGCAACCTCGACCCCCACACCGCCGAGGCCGCCTTCGCCATGCTGACCGGCCTGGTGCGCCGGGAGCAGGTCGGCGCCCTGGTCGCCACCCACAACCTGGATCTGGCCCGGCGCATGGACCGCGTCCTGGAACTGCGCGACGGGGTGCTGGTCGGCCACGGCTAGGCGCTCTCACGCGATCGCGAATTGCCGTGCCCCGGGTCGTGCGCCACATTGCCTTGCGCACGAACAACCCGGTGGGAGGGAGAGCGGCATGGACCAGCGGATCATCGACCTCTACGACGAATACACCCACGCGCCGCTGCCGCGGCGCCTGTTCCTGGAACGCCTGACGGCCCTGGTGGGCGGCACCGCGGCGCTGCCGGCGGTGCTGCGGGCGCTGGAGCCGGGCGCCGCGCGGGCCGCCATGGTGGCCGAGGACGATCCGGCGGTGGCGGCGGAGATGGCGGACTTTCCCGGCGCGACCGGCACGCTGCGCGGCTACGTCGTCCGGCCGGGCGGCGAGCGGCGGGCCCCGGCGGTGATCGTCATCCATGAGAACCGCGGCCTCAACCCCCACATCAAGGACGTCGCCCGGCGCTTCGCCAAGGAGGGGTTCGTGGCCCTGGCGCCGGACCTGCTGTCGCCGCTCGGCGGCACGCCCGACGATCCCGACCGGGCCCGCGCGATGATCGGCGAACTGAACCGCGACGACGTGGTGCGGAATCTGGTGGGCGCCATGACCTGGCTGGAGGGGCACCGCTACGCCACCGGCAAGGTCGGCGCGGTCGGGTTCTGCTGGGGTGGCGGCATGGTCAACCAGCTGGCGGTCGCCGCACCCGCCCTCGATGCCGGCGTCGTCTACTACGGCGCGTCGCCCGATCCGGCCGCAGCCTCCGCCATCCGGGCGCCGCTGCTGCTGCACTACGCCGGCCTCGACCAGCGCATCAACGCCGGCGTTCCGGCCTTCGAGGAGGCGCTGCGGGCGGCGGGGGCGGCGCACACGGTGCACCGCTACGACGGGGTGAACCACGCCTTCAACAACGACACCTCGGCCGAACGCTACGACGCCTCCGCCGCGGCGCTGGCGTGGGACCGGACGGTGGCGTTCCTGAAGACCCACCTCGGGACGTGAGCCCGGGCGCTGGCCGGGGCGGGCGGGCGCCGCCCCGGCTCAGGTGCCGGTGTTGATGCGGCGGCACTCGTCCAGGGCGTTGAGCGCCCACAGGGTGCCGGTCAGGTCGAAGTTGGCCAAGGGGCCGCCGGGACCGCGGAAGGCCACCTGCTTGTTGCGCGAAAAGCGGTGGACGGCGTCGTCGTAGCGTTCGGTGGGAAAGGTCACCACAAGCGACGGGCCGGGCTGCACCTCGGCGCGGAACGCCGTGCGCTCGCCGTCGTCGAAGCGGGCGTTGAGGCGCACCGCACCGTCCGCCGGCGTGCGCGGCCCGACCCCGGCGAGGCGGAACGCGGAGTCCGCCGCACCGGACACGAACACCAGCCGGGCGCCGCGGACCTTCGGACGCCACGCCTTGCAGAAGGGTTGGGCGACCGCCGTGCCGGCGTGGAACTCGATCACCCAGTTGTCGCGCTCGCCCACCACCCGTGTCGGGGTCTCGGCGGTCGCTCCGGCGGGCTGCGCGGCCGTCGCGGGTGGATCCGCCGGAGGCGTCTGGCAGGCTGCGAGAGCGAACATCAGCGCCAGACCGCCGGCTCGGGCAAGTCGCATGGGGCGTTCTCCGGGGAGGCTTCCTATGGTCTGGCTACTTACACCAACGGGCGGCCCAGGCGAAGTCTTCCGTTGTCCGTTCCGGTGGCGGGCGTCCGCCCCCCGAAACCCGGTGGGACGCCGCCGCGCCGGTTACTCCAGGCCGGCCTTCTTGCGGACGTCGTAGCTGCGCTTGGCCGCCCACTGCTCCATGAACTTGACCAGTTCCGCGTCGGGCGGATCGGGCAGCACCACCTTCACCTTCACGTACTGGTCTCCGGCCTGCTTCGTCTTCTGGGAGACCACGCCCTTGCCGCGCAGGCGCAGGACCGACCCGGTGTTGGAGCCGGGCGGAATCTTGACCGCGACCGCACCGGCCACCGTCGGCACCCGGATGGTGGCGCCGAGGATCGCCTCGTTGAGCGTCACCGGCAGCTCCAGGTGGATGTCGCCGTCCTGGCGGGTGAAGTGCGGGTGCGGTTCGACGTGCACCTCGACGATGGCGTCGCCGGCCCCGGCGCCGCCGACGCCGGCCAGTCCTTGGCCCTTCAGGCGCAGCTTCTGCTCGTTCTCGGTGCCCGGCGGGATCGCCAGGTCGAGGCTCTTGCCGTTGGACAGGCTGATGCGGCGCTTGGAGCCCTGAGCCGCCTCCAGGAACGACACGGTCACCGAGTAGGCGATGTCGGCGCCGCGGGCCTTGGGCCCGGCGCGGGTTCCCGCCCCGGCGCCGGCGCCGGCCCCCGTCCGCCCCGCCCCCGGTCCGGCGGCGCCGCGCCGGCGCGAGAACAGGTCCGAGAACCAGTCCTCGCCGAACCCGAAGCCGGCGTCGTCGGTCGCGCCGCCGCCGCCGCCGGCCCGGGCGCCGGTGCCGCGGTAGCCGGACGCGCCGGAATGGCGGTCGCTGCCGTCCGCGTCGATCTCACCGCGGTCGAATCGCGCCCGCTTGCCCGAATCGGACAGCAGGGTGTAAGCCGCCGAGATCTCCTTGAAACGCTCCTCGTTGCTGGAGTGTCCCGGCCGGAGGTCGGGATGGCACTCCTTGGCAAGCGTGCGGTACGCCTTCTTGATCTCGTCGACGCTGGCCGTCCGCTGGACGCCGAGCACCTGGTAGGGGTCGCGCATGGTGGGCACGGAGCAGTACAATCCCGCCCCGGGAACCGGGGCACACTGGCTGGAGGAACGTCAATCCACGAGTTTCCACGCACCGTCGGGCTGTTTGCAAGCGGTTCCGAACGCCATCTCCTTCTGGCCGTTGGCGGTCACCGTCTGCTGGTACTCCCGGCAGTACTCGCCACGGCTGTTGTAGCCGTCGCGGGTGCTGGTCACGGTGCCGACATGCCCGGTGGTCGGGTTGCTCCACCCCACCAGGTCGCCGATCGGGGCGGCGTACGCGCGCCGGGCCGCTTCGGCGGCGTGCTCGCTGTCGGAGGACCGCAGCACGGTGGCGATGGGCTTGCCCATGTAGGCGCCGAGCAGGCTGCCCACGTCGCCCGGCACCGGCGCCTCGGCCGGGGCCCCGATCCGGGAGCCGATGACGCCGCCGACCACGCTGTCGGGGGCGGCGTTCGCCGGCGGCTTGGGCGTGGACTGGCAGCCGGCGAGGAGCACCACGGCGGCGGCACAAAGGAACGGCTTGAAATGCATTGCGCAGGCCTTGACAGGATGGGGGCGCGCCGTCCCGCGGTGTGCGGGGCAGCCCCGCGCGCCTTCGGACAACGGTATAGTCGAACCTGTGCTATCTGTGAATTGCGACGACGCCCGACGGGGCGTGGCGGCGCGCCGACGGCGCGCCGGACCGGACATGCAGGGTGAGACCGAGAGGCGAGATGATGGCGGAGTCGAGCGTTCAGGATCCCTTCCACCTGTTCGCCGCCTGGATGGCCGAGGCGGAGGCGGGCGAGCCGAACGATCCCAACGCCGTGGCCCTGGCCACCGCCGACGCGGCGGGGCTGCCGTCGCTGCGGATGGTGTTGCTGAAGGCGGTGGACGGACGCGGATTCGTCTTCTACACGAACACCGAGAGCCGCAAGGGCGAACAGCTCGGTGCCAATCCCCACGCCGCCCTGTGCTTCCACTGGAAATCCCTGAAGCGCCAGGTGCGGGTGGAGGGCGCGGTGGAGCGGGTCACCGACGCCGAGGCCGACGCCTATTTCGACAGCCGGCCGCGCGACAGCCGCATCGGCGCCTGGGCGTCCCAGCAGTCGCGGCCGATGGCGGGGCGCTGGGACCTGGAGAAGCGGGTCGCCCAGTACGCGGCGAAGTTTGCCATCGGCCATGTGCCGCGGCCCGCCCATTGGACCGGGTTCCGGGTCGTCCCCCGGCGCATGGAGTTCTGGACGGACAAGCCGTTCCGCCTGCACGAGCGCATCCTCTTCGTGCGCGGCACCGGCGTGCCGGACGAGGGGTGGACGACGGAACGCCTGTTCCCATGATCCGGGGTACGGACGCCGAACGGCTGCGGCGGCGCGCGACCTACGCCAGCGTGGCCGTGGCCCTGACCCTGATCGCGGCCAAGCTGGCCGCCTACATGGTCACTGAATCCGTCAGCCTGCTGTCGTCGCTGATCGACTCCTCCACCGACCTGCTGGCCTCGGTGGTGACCCTGTTCGCGGTGCGCCGGGCGATGCGGCCGCCGGACCCGACGCACCGCTTCGGCCACGGCAAGGCGGAGGCGTTGGCGGCGCTGGCCCAGGCGGCGTTCATCTCCGGCTCGGCCCTGTTCCTCAGCATTGAGGCGGTGCGCCGGCTGATCCATCCCGAACCGATCGCCCAGGGCGCCGTCGCCATCGCCGTCATGGTGCTGTCGATCGTGCTGACCTTCGGGCTGATCCGCTTCCAGCGCCACGTGGTCGAGGCCACCGGCTCGGTCGCCATCGGCGCCGACCGGCTGCACTACACCGGCGACCTGCTGACCAACGCGGCGGTGATCACCGCCATCGTCGTGACCAGCTGGACCGGCGTCACCGCGGTCGATTCCCTGGCGGCGCTGGCCATCGCCGCGTTCCTCCTGCGCGGCGCCCGCGGGGTCGCGCAGGACGCGCTCGGGGTGCTGATGGACCGCGAGTTGCCGCAGGAGGAGCGCGCCCGCATCGCCGAGATCGTGCTGGCCCATCCCGGCGCGCTGGGAATGCACGACCTGCGCACCCGCAACGCCGGCATCGGCGTGTTCATCGAGCTCCATCTGGAAGTCGACCCCCAGCTCTCGGTGGCCGCGGCCCACGACATCGCCGACGCCGTGGAGCGCGACCTGATGGCCGCCTTCCCCGGCAGCGATGCGCTGATCCACCAGGAGCCTGCGGGGCTGGAGGACGATCGCCTCGACCACCGGATCGCCGCGATCCGCTGACCCGGGGCCGGCTGTCGGCTTTGCGACCGCCGGCCCCGGGACGCCCGACGATTGTCGGGGTCCCAACAACCGGGTGCCGGCGCTGCGGCACGTCTGACGGTCCAAGCCACTGATTTCTCTGTCGTCTCTCTGACGCGGTGGTTGTGGTGCGCTTCTTGCTTCGCTTCGCGGTCTGTGCCGTGCGGCGGCCCCATGGGCCCCCGCCATGCGGAGGAACCGGAGATGAGGCGGATGGAGTCTTCCCTGACCGGGCGGGAACGGAGCTTTCCCGCCGACGAGATCATCGTCAGCAAGACCGATCCACGGGGGCGGCTCACCTATGTGAACGACGTCTTTCTCGACGTCGCCGGCTACGCCGAGGACGAGCTCATCGGCAAACCCCACAACGTCATCCGCCACCCGGACATGCCGAGCGCGGTGTTCGCCCTGATGTGGCGGACCATCCGCACCGGGCGCGAAATCTTCGCGTACGTCAACAACCGGGCGAAGAACGGCGACCACTACTGGGTGCTGGCCCACGTCACCCCGAACCTCGACCCGTCCGGCGCGATCGCCGGCTACCACTCCAGCCGTCGCGCCCCGCGCCCCGCGGCGCTGGCCAAGGTCGAGCCGCTCTACCGGCGCCTGCGGGACGCGGAGCGCCGGGCCGGGACGGGAGAGGCGGGGCTGGCCGCGTCGGCGGCCGTGCTTGATCAGGTGCTCACCGAGGAGGGCAAGGGCTATGACGAATTCGTCCTCGGTCTCTAGGGCCGGCGCGGCCCTCTGGGTGGCCCTCGCGCTCACCGCGACGCTGGGCGCGGTCGCCCTGGCCCGCCAGGACTGGGTGGGGCTGGCCCCCGCCGTCGCGCTGACGGCGGTGCTGGGCGCCGGGCTGGTATGGCTGCGGCGCGCCGGCCGGAGCATCGACGCGGCGGCCCGGGTGTGCGCCGCCGCCGCCCGCGGCGACCTGTCGGCGCGGGTCACCGGGGTGCGCGACGGCGGCGACGTCGGCGCCCTGCTGCGCAACGTCAACCGGCTGCTCGACCTCACCGAGGCGTTCTGCAAGGAGGCCGACGCCGCCATGCAGGGGGCGGGCGCCCGGCGCTATTACCGCACCATCCTGGCCACCGGGCTGCGCGGCGATTTCGCCCGCCATGCGGCCACCATCAGCCGGGCGCTCGAGGAAATGCGCGACCGCGACGCCGAAGCCCTGCGCTTCGCCGAGGAGAACGTGCGGGCGCTGCTGGTCCGGGTGACCGGTGCCGTCGGCCTGCTGCGCGGCAACACCGACCGTCTGGCGGCGAACGCGGACAGCGCGGTGCGCGACGCCATCGCCGCTGCCGCCGGTGCCCAGCAGGCGTCCGCCAACGTGCAGGCGGTGGCCGCGGCCGCCGACCAACTGTCCTCGTCCTTCGGCGAGATCAACGATCAGACGGCGGCGGCCACCGCCATCGCCGGCAACGCCGCGGCCCTGGCGGACGGCGCCGACCGCACGGTGGGCGAGCTGGCGCAGGCGGCCGACCGCATCGGCAGCGTGGTGGCGCTGATCCAGGACATCGCCGCCAAGACCAACCTGCTGGCGCTGAACGCCACCATCGAGGCGGCCCGGGCGGGCGAGGCCGGCAAGGGGTTCGCGGTGGTGGCGGGCGAGGTCAAGTCGCTGGCCGGCCAGACCGCCCGCGCCACCGGGGAGATCGCCGAGCACATCCGCGCCATGCGCGCGGTGGCCGATGGCGCCGGCGACGCCTTGCGGCGGATCGGCGGCACCATCGGGTCCATCGGCCGGACATCGGCGGCGGTGGCCGGTGCGGTGCAGCAGCAGAGCGCGGTGACCGTCGAGATCTCCCGCAACGTGTCCGACGCCGCCGCCGGGGCCGGCGCCGTCACCGCGTCCATCGCGACGGTGCGCGACGCCGCCGAACAGACCAACGCGGTGGTTGGCGAGATCGCCGCCGCCACCGGCGCGCTGGCCCGCCAGGCCGAGGCGCTGGAGGGCCAGATCGACGCCTTCATCGGCCGCATCCGCGCCGCCTGAGGCCGGGCTTCAGCCCAGGGCGGTGCCGGGCCTCAGCCGAAGGCGGCACCGGGCCTCAGCCGAAGGCGGCACCGGGCCTCAGCCGAAGGCGGCACCGGGCTTGGCCCCCAGCTTCTTGAGAATCATCGCCGCCGGGCAGAAGCCGGTGAAGGCCGCTTGCACCATGTTCAACCCAACGAAGGCGGTGAGGTACAGCCAGCCGGGATGGTGAAGCTGCGACAGGGCCAGGCTGATCAGAACCATGCTGCCGGCAAACACGAACATGATGCGGTCGAGGGACATCGGGGGTTTCCTTCTCGTCAGACCGGGTCGTCGGCGGGGAATCCGCAGTAGAGGCGGGCGAGCAGGCCGATCAGCGCCGCCGCCTCGGCGCTGGCCAGGGAATAGTGGATGGTCTGGGCGTGGCGCCGGGTCGCCACCAGCCCGTCGGCGCGCAGGCGCCCCAGGTGCTGCGACAGCGCCGACTGGCTGATGCCGACCATGGCGGCCAGTTCGCCGACCGTCCGCTCGCCATCGCCGAGACGGCACAGGATCGTCAGGCGATGCTCGTTTCCCATCGCCCGCATCAGCCGTGCCGCCTGTCCGGCGTTGCGCTCCAGCTCCGCGATATTCATGCTTGCTAAATTAGTTATTGTGAATATATGAGTCAAGGGGAAACCATCCACCCTCCCCAGAGGGAGCACGCCATGATCCGTTCCAGCGCCGCCCGCCGCCGTCCGGCCACCGCCCTGGCGTTGGCCATCCTCGTGGTCGGCGCCCTGTCGCCGGCGGCCGCCGAACCGGGGGCCGCCGAACCGGGGGCGGCCGGGCCGGCGGGCGGCGCGCCCGCCGCAACGGCGACGGTGGAACGGCGCGCCGTGGACGATCTCAAGGCGGTGTTCGCCACGGTGGAGAGCGTGCGCCGGGCGACGGCGCGGGCGCGCATCGGCGGCACGCTCCGGTCCCTGGCGGTGGTCGAGGGCGACCGGGTGGCCGGTGGCCAGACGCTGGCCACCGTCGAGGACCCCAAGCTGCCCCTCCAGCGCTCCGCCCTCGAGGCGCGGTTGCGGTCGCTGGACGCCCAGCGCCGCCAGGCGGAGACCGAGCTGGAGCGCGCCCGCTCGCTGCGGGCCAGCGGCACCGGCTCCCAGGCCCGGCTCGACGACGCGCGCACCGCGCTCGACGTGCTGGTGGCGCAGCGCGCGGCGCTGGACGCGGAGCGCGCGGTGGTCGAGCAGCAGCTGGCCGAGGGCGCGGTGCTGGCCCCGGCGGGTGGCCGCGTCCTGACCGTGGCGGTGGTGGAGGGCAGCGTCGTGATGCCGGGCGAGCCGGTCGCGGCCATCGCCACCGACCGCTACGTGCTGCGCCTGCGCCTGCCGGAACGCCACGCCCGCTTCATCCGCGTCGGCGATCCGGTGCTGGTCGGCGCCCGCGGTCTTGGCGTCCCCGGCCTCGGCGTCCCCGGCCTCGGCGCCGGCGCGGCGCCGGGCGGCGACCGGGTGACCGGCGGCGAACGGCTCGGCCAGGGGACGGTGCGGCTGGTCTATCCGGAGCTGGAGCAGGGCCACGTGGTGGCCGACGCCGAGGTCGACGGGCTGGGGGACTACTTCGTGGGCGAGCGGGTGCGGGTGCTCGTGGCCACCGGGACGCGCGACGTTCTGGTGCTGCCCGACGGCTTCGTCCACACCCGCTTCGGCTTGCAGACGGTGACCCTCGCGGACGGCGCGCAGACGGTGGTCCAGACCGGGCGGCCGCTGCCGGCGGCGCCGGGACGGCCCGGCGGCATGGAGATCCTCTCCGGGCTGGTGCCCGGCGATGTGGTCGTGCGGCCGGGCGCGCGGCCTTAGGATCGGGGAGGCTGCCATGACGCTCGGCCTGTCCGGCGCGCTGACCCGCGCCTTCATCCGCTCGCCCCTGACGCCGCTGCTGCTGCTGGCCTCGGTGGTGGTCGGCCTGGTCGCCCTCGACGGCCTCGCCCGCGAGGAGGAGCCGCAGATTTCCGTGCCCATGGTCGACGTCCACGTGCGCGCCGACGGCCTCAAGGCCGAGGACGTGGTGGAGCTGGTGACCAAGCCCCTGGAGGAGATTGTCAAGGGGATCGACGCGGTCGAGCACACCTACAGCCAGACCGCCGACGACGGTGTCGTGGTCACCGCCCGCTTCGCCGTCGGGACCGATGCCGACGACGCCATCCTGCGCGTCCACGAGAAGATCCGCGCCAACCTGGACCGCATCCCCCTGGGCGTTCCCGAGCCGCTGATCGTCGGCCGTGGCATCAACGACGTCGCCATCCTCACCCTCACCCTGGCTCCCGCACCGGCCGCCGCCGCGCGCTGGGACGACAACGCCCTCCACACGGTCGCCGACGAGCTGCTGGCGGAGCTGGTCAAGGTGGAGGACGTCGGCCTGACCTACATGGTCGGCGGCCGGCCCGACCAGATCCGGGTCGAGCCCGACCCGGAGCGCCTCGCCCTCTACGGCGTGACCCTGAACCAGCTGGTCGACAAGGTCAGGAACGCCAACCGCTCCTTCGTGGTCGGCCCGCTGCGGGACGGCGGCGGCAGCCGCACCGCCGTGGCCGGGCAGACGCTCCAGGGCGTGCCCGACATCGGGCTGCTGCTGCTGACCACCCGCGACGGCCGGCCAGTCTACGTCAAGGACGTGGCCACCGTCGTGGTGGGGGCGGCGCCGCTGGAGCGCCGCGCCTGGCACATGGTGCCGGACGGGCGGGGCGGCGTGGTGGCCGTGCCCGCCGTCACCCTGGCGATCGGCAAGCGGGCCGGGGCGAACGCCGTGACCATCGCCGACGCCGTGCTCCACCGGCTGGCCCTGGTCCGCGACCGCCTGCTGCCGCCCGGCCTGGAGGTGGCGGTCACCCGCAACTACGGCGCGACGGCCAACGAGAAGGCGAACGAGCTGCTGTTCCATCTGGGGCTGGCCACCCTGTCCATCGTCGTCCTGGTGACCGCGGCCATCGGCTGGCGCGAGGGCGTGGTGACCTTTGTCGTCATCCCCACCACCATCCTGCTGACCCTCTTCGCGTCCTGGCTGATGGGGTACACCATCAACCGGGTCAGCCTGTTCGCCCTGATCTTCTCCATCGGCATCCTGGTGGACGACGCCATCGTCGTCGTCGAGAACATCGACCGGCACTGGGCGATGCGGGATGGCCGCTCCCGCGTCCAGGCCGCCGTCGAGGCGGTCGCGGAGGTCGGCAACCCGACCGTCGTCGCGACCTTGACGGTCATCGCCGCCCTGCTGCCGATGATGTTCGTGTCGGGGCTGATGGGTCCCTACATGAGCCCGATTCCGGCCAACGCCTCGGCCGCCATGCTCTTCAGCTTCTTCGTCGCCATGGTGCTGACGCCCTGGCTGATGGTGAAGCTGCGCCGCGACCGTGGGGGCGGCGAGGGGGCCGGGGCCGGGGCCGGCCACGGCGCGGAGGGCTGGCTGGCGCGGACCTACCGCGCCGTGGCGGGGCCGCTGGTCGCGTCGAAGGCCCGGGCGTGGCTGTTCCTGGCCGCGGTGGGGGCGGCGACCATGGCGTCGCTCGTGCTGTTCTACACCCGTGACGTGACGGTCAAGCTGCTGCCGTTCGACGACAAGTCGGAGCTCCAGGTGGTCGTCGACCTGCCCGAGGGCGCGGCGCTGGAGGACACCGAGCGGGCGCTCTTCGCGGCGGCCCGCGCCATCGCCGACCTGCCGGAGCTGACCAGCGTCCAGGCCTATGCCGGAACGGCCGCGCCGTTCACCTTCAACGGCCTGGTGCGCCACTACTATCTGCGCCGGGGCACGGAGCTGGGCGACCTCCAGGTCAACCTGGCGCCCAAGCACGCCCGCGACCGGCCCAGCCACGCCATCGCCCTGGACCTGCGCCGCCGCCTGGCGGCGGTCGCCTTCCCCCACGGGACGGCGGTCAAGGTGGTGGAGGTGCCGCCGGGGCCGCCGGTGCTGGCCACCCTGCTGGCCGAAATCTACGGACCCGACGCCGAAACCCGGCGCGCGGCGGCCGCCCAGGTGCGCGAGGCCTTCCGCTCCGTGCCCTTCGTGGTCGACACCGACGACAGCGTCGGCCGCCCGTCGGAACGGCTGCGCTTCGCCCTGGACGAGGAGAACCTGGAGTTCTTCGGGGTCGAGGAGGAGGCGGTCTACGACACCCTGCGGGCGCTGATCGGCGGTGTTCCCGTCGGGTATTCCCATCGCGGCGGCGGGCGCAACCCGGTGGAGATCGCCGTCCGCCTTCCCACCTCCGGCCTGCACCTCGGCGAGCGGCTGCTGGCCACGCCGGTCCCCGGCCGCTCCGGCTCGGCGGAACTGGGCGATCTGGTGCGGGTGACGCGCGAGCCGGCCTCCCACCCGCTGTTCCGCCGCGACGGCCGCTTCGCCGAGATGGTCCAGGCGGAACTGGCGGGTGCCTACGAGGCGCCGGTCTACGGCATGCTGGCGGTGGGCGAGCGCCTCGCCGCGATGGACTGGTCGGGCGTCGGCCTCGACGGCCCGCCGGACGTCCGCCTGCACGGCCAGCCCGACGACGAATCCCGGGTGTCGGTGCTGTGGGACGGCGAATGGGAGATCACCTACGTCACCTTCCGCGACATGGGTGCGGCCTTCGCCGTGGCCATCCTCGGCATCTATCTGCTGGTGGTGGCGCAGTTCGGGAGCTTCAAGTTGCCTCTGGTCATTCTGGTGCCGGTGCCGCTCACCTTGATCGGCATTCTCGCCGGCCACTGGCTGTTCAGTGCCGCCTTCACCGCCACCTCGATGATCGGGTTCATCGCCCTGGCCGGCATCATCGTGCGCAATTCGATCCTGCTGGTGGACTTCGTCCGCCATCTCCGGGCGGCCGGCGTGCCGGTGCGCCGCGCCGTCCTGGACGCCGGGGCCACCCGATTCAAGCCGATCCTGCTGACCGCCCTGGCGGCGATGATCGGCGCGGGGTTCATCCTGGCCGACCCGATCTTCCAGGGACTGGCGATCTCCCTGCTGTTCGGGCTGATGAGCTCGACCCTGCTGACGGTGCTGGTCATCCCGGCGATCTATGTCGTGCTGCGCGACGATGGGGACGGTCTTGACAACGTTCCCGTGTCATCCCGGAGCGTGTGTCAATGATGGGTGGCCGCGCCGCCGCCGCCCGGCGATCGGTTGCGATTTCGCAAAAAACCGGCAATACTGGAATTGGGGAGAAAACGCACCACTCAGACACGATAAAAACGCGGCGGACGAAATGGATAGCACGTTCGGCAACCGCTCTTATCTCATCGCAGATATAGCAGCGGAAGCGGGGACGCTCGGCATCGAAATTGCCGACGTCGCCGGTCATGTGGAAGACGTTAGCACACGTATCAATAAGCAGGCGGATGTCTTCGCGCAGTTGCGCGACACCGGCGCCAACATGACGGCCAGCACGCGGCGCATCGCCGAGGCATCGCTGGTGGCGCGCTCGGTGACGGACAAGGCGCGCGAGGAGGTCCAATCCTCCCACGACCGGGTGCAGCAGTCGCTTGGCGACATCCACGGCCTGGTTGCCGCGGTGGGCGGCATGGAAACCCAGATCGCCGGGCTGCGCGAGGCGCTGGAGCGGGTCGGCAAGGTCGCCAAGGAGATCTTCGCCATCGCCAAGCAGACCAACCTGCTGGCGCTCAACGCCACCATCGAGGCGGCGCGGGCGGGCGAGGCGGGGCGCGGCTTCGCCGTGGTGGCGGGCGAGGTCAAGGCGCTGTCCACCAAGACCAGCGAGGCGACGTCGGAGATCGACGCGACGCTGAAGTACCTGAACGAGCAGGCGCAGCGGTTGGTGAACGAAAGCTCGGCCAGCGCGTCGAAGGCGCGTGCGGTGAGCGAGGGGACCACGGCCATCGGCAAGGTGATCGACACGGTGGGCCGCGCCATGGACGAACTCCACGGCGAAACCGACAAGATCGACCAGGCCTCCGCGGCGATCGCCGGCAACTGCACCGACCTGGAGCACGAGATCGCCGACCTGACGGTGGGGGTCCAGCTCTCGAACGAGAATCTGGGCCAGGCCCGCGACCGCATCAACAACCTCCTGGGGATGGGGGAGCGGCTGATCGGCATCACCGCCGAACTGGACGTCGAGACCGTCGACACGCCGTACATCCGCCGCGCCCGCGACGCGGCGGCCAAGGTGTCGGCCGCCTTCGAGGGCGCGTTGGGGCGGGGGGAGGTCACGGACGCCGATCTGTTCGACCAGACCTACAAGCCCATTCCCGGCACCGACCCGCCGCAGGTCATGACCCGCTTCACGGCGATCTGCGACCGGGTGCTGCCGTCGATCCAGGAGCCGGTGGTGAAGGGCGACAGCCGGACCGTGTTCTGCGTCGCCGTCGACACCAGCGGCTATCTGCCGACCCACAACGAGGCGTTCAGCCATCCCCAGGGCAAGGACCCGGTGTGGAACGCCGCCAACTGCCGCAACCGCCGCATCTTCAACGACCGCGTCGGCCTGGCGGCGGGGCGCAACGTCAAGCCGTTCCTGCTGCAGACCTACCGGCGTGACATGGGTGGCGGCAAATACACGCTGATGAAGGACGTCTCGGCGCCGATCATGGTCAACGGTCGCCACTGGGGCGGGCTGCGGATCGCCTACAAGGTCTGACGCCGGCCGCGCCCTGGACCCGGGCCCGGATCCAGGGCGGCGGCGCGGCTGCGGGCCCACCGGTGCGGGCCCACCGGGCCTCCGGCGCGGGGAGGGGGACGGCGCGGTCTACTCGAAGCGCACCGCGGTGCCGTTGACGGACACCATCAGCATGCCGTTCTCCTTGCCCAGGACCTCGTAGTCCACGTCGATGGCGACCACGGCGTTGGCGCCGCGGGCCTGGGCGGCGTCGGTGAGGTCGGCGAATGCGGCCTCGCGCGCCTCGCGCAGGGCGTTCTGGTAGCCGCCGGCGCGGCCGCCGATGATGTCGCGGATGCCCGAGAACAAATCCCGGAACACATTGACGCCAAGGATTGCCTCGCCGGTGACGACGCCGAGGTATTCGACGATGCGGCGGCCTTCGACCGAATCGGTGGTGGTGACCAGCATGGAGCGCTCCTGTTGGGTGTGCGGGGCTGCACATGGGGGTGCGGCGCGCAGGGGGCAAGCCTTCGGCACAGGTCCCCAGCCCTTCGCGCCGGGGAAGGGGGTCGCCAACCCCGCAGGCCCGCGATATGGTAGCGACACAAAACGGATAGCCGGGAAGGGGCGTGATGTCGCTGCGCCGATCTGATTCGGTGGGATACCTCGTCAGCTTTCTCGGCCGGCTGTTCGCGCGGACGCTGGAGCGCCGCATCCAGCCCCACGGCCTCCACTCCGGCCAGCTGCCGGCGCTGCTGTGCCTGTGGGAGCGCGAGGGAATCAGCCAGGCCGAGCTGTGCCGCCTCGTCCAGGTCGAGCAACCGACCATGGCGAACACCCTGAACCGGATGGAGCGCAACGGGCTGATCTGGCGCGAGCCCGACCCGGCCGACCGCCGCCGCGCCCTGATCTTCCTCACCGACCGGGCGCGGGCGCTGCAGGGCCGGGTGGTGGCGGAGGCCATGGCCGTGAACGCCGTTGCCACGGCGGGGCTGAGCGACGAGGAGAAGGCCCTTCTCCACGACCTGCTCGGCCGCCTCGTCGCCAACCTGGAGAACGACCTGCCGACCTAAGCCGGGTCCACCGGATCGGGTCACCGGCCCGGCCCGGCGAAACCCGCTCAGGCCGCCGGCGCCGGGTCCAGGGCGGCCAGGGCGCGGCGCCGGATCAGGTCGGCCAGCGCCGGATGGCGGCCGACGGAGGGCGTCAGCCACAGCCGCCGGCCGTCGAGCGGCGTGCCGTCCAGGGCGCCGCCGCCGGCGCGCAGCAGGGCCGGCAGGTCGTCGTCCTCGTGGTGGCCGCCGGACAGGAAGAAGGGCACCACCACCACCGCCTCCCGCGTCGTCGCGCCGCGCCAGGCGTCGGCCGCCGGCGCTTCGCTGAGGAACAGGGTTCCGGTCTCGCCGTAGCGGCCGGCCAGCGCGGCGGCGATCGCGCGCGTCGCCGCCGCGCTGGCCCCGGAACGGGAACTGCCGTGCCCGGCCAGCAGCACGGCCACCGCCGCCGGGTCCAGGCCGGCCCCGGCGATCGCGGCGTCGGCGAGGTCGGCGGCCAGGCCCGGCATCTCCGGGTCGAGGCCGAGCGGCGCGAGCACCGTCAGGTCGAGGTCGTCGCGGACGACCGCGCCCAGGCCGCGGGGCAGGATGGTGCGGGCGATGTGGCCGTCGGTGGTCAGCAGCGGCGCGACCACGACCGGCCCGGCCGGCACCTCGGCGAGCGCCGCCGCGGGGGAGGGGGGTTGCAGACCGAAGGCGGTCGCCACCGTGGCGAAGGCGGCGGTGCGGCGCAGCGTCGCCGCCAGCGCCTCGGCGATGGCGCCGCCGGCACCGTCCGAGGTGCCGTGGGCGAACAGCAGAAGGGACGGCTGGGACCTCAACGGCGATCTCCGGGTGTGGCGGCGGGGGCCGCGGGTCCCTATCATCTGGCGTGCGGACGCGCGTTGGCGAGCCCCGCCGCTTGCCGGCCTTGCCGGTTTCACCGCTCCGGGTCAACATGGGGTCCCGGGGCCGCCCGCTCCGCCGCCCGCTCCGCCGCCCACCGCGGCGGTGCCGCACAGGGACGCCGGCCCACCGTCGAAGACAGGACCGCCGCTGGCGGACGCGATCGAAAAGGAACACCCATGCTGACCCTCTCCCAGGTCGAGACCGACGTGTATGTCCACGGCCAGCTCCAGGAGGAGGACTTCGCCGCGCTGGCCCGCCAAGGCTTCAAGACCGTCATCAACAACCGCCCGGACGGGGAGGACGACGACCAGATTCCCGATGCGCGCGCCGCCGCCCTGGCCGCCGACAACGGGCTGGAATACCACTTCATCCCGATGGGCCACAGCCCGCTGACGGTCGAGATGGTCGACGAGTTCGCCCGCGTCCTTCAGGACTCGCCCCGCCCGATCGTCGCCTATTGCCGTTCCGGCCAGCGGTCGAGCATCCTCCATTCCTACGCCCGCGCCCGCATGATGGAGCAGCCGTGAGGCGTCGCCGCCGGTGATGCCGTGCCATCCGCGGGGTGGTGCGGCCGACCCGCCGCCCGCCGCCCCGGGGAGCGCACGCCGACGGGTTCCGAGCACCTGGGAAGACCATGACGAAAAGCACCGAGCACCCGTTCGCCCATTACGTGCGGATTCTTGGCAAGGGGCCGACGCTGTCGCGTTCCCTCACCGAGGAGGAGACCTACGCCGCCGTCTCCATGATCCTGCGCGGCGAGGTGGAGCCGATCCAGCTCGGCGCGTTCCTGTGCCTCGTCCGGGTCAAGACCGAGACGCCGGAGGAACTCGCCGGCTTCGCGCGCGCCGCCCGCGACAGCCTGTCCCTGCCCGCCGATCCCCCCCGCGTCGACCTGGACTGGGCCAGCTACGCCGGCAAGTCGCGGCGCCTGCCCTGGTTCATCCTCTCGGCGCTGCTGCTGGCGCAGCACGGGGTCACCGTCTTCATGCACGGAACCGAGGGGCACACCGCCGGGCGCCTGTTCACCGGCGCCGCCCTCGACGCGCTGGGGGTGCCGGTGGCCCGCACCCTCGACGAGGCGGCCGGGCATCTGGCGGCGCGCCGCTTCGCCTATCTGCGCCTTGCCGACCTGGCGCCCACGCTGCACGAGATCGTCGGGCTGAAGGCGGTGCTGGGGCTGCGCAATCCGATGCACACCGTGGCGCGCATGCTCAACCCCTTCGCCGCACCGTGCCAGATGATCGGCGTCGCCCATCCGCCCTACCGGGAGGCCCACCAGAAAGCCGCGGCGCTGCTGGGCCAGCCGGCGCTGGCCGTGTTCAAGGGCGAGGGGGGCGAGGCCGAGCGGCGGCCGGAAAAGCCCTGCGAGGTGTTCACGGTGGCCGACGGGGCGCTGGCCAGCGAGGTGTGGCCGCCGTTCGCCCGCAGCACCACGGTGCGCCGTGACGACGCCTTGGACGCCGCCCGCCTGAGGGCGGTGTGGAGCGGTGCGTCGGACGATCCGGAAGCCGCCGACGTCATCGTCGCCACCGCCGCGGTCGCGTTGAAGGCGCTGCGCCGCGCCAATTCGCACGCCGAGGCCGAAACCCTGGCGGCGGAACTCTGGCGCACCCGCGACCCGGCCTCTCCCACCGTGGCGTAGGCCCGCACCCTTCAGTGCTTGCGCCGCCAGCACCCGCCGATGTTCTCGTAGCGCCGGCAGACCGCGGCCCAGGCGACGCGCCGCGCCGCCTCGGTGCGGCGCCATTCCGACGCCTCGGCCGTCTCGGACGACCCGGCCCCGTCCCGCCAGGCGTGGTTGAAGGCCGAGCGGTAGATGTCCTGCGCGCCGTCGGGAAGAAGGGCTTTCACCGAATGCGGCAGCTGGGAGTTGCAGGGATAGGGCATGGCGCATCCTCCAGAACGATTTTGTCGTTTTGATGCACTTTAACGCCGATGCCCACAGTTTGGTAGTGGCTTTGTCGCGATGAGCCGTCCGGGCGTGCGAACGCCCTCCCCGCAAGCGGGGAGGGCGTGTCGTTCACGGCCGTCTGCCGGGCTGTCGGTCGGCCCGGCGCTCGGCCGCGGTTACGGCGCGCGGCGGGCGGCGCGGTGGGCCGGGATCGGGATCGGCCGGGCCACCTGCTCCTCGCGGCGGCTGGCCGACATGTCGATCTCGATCCGGGCGAGCGCCTTGCGCAGCTCGTGCACGGCGTCCGCCAGCGGCTGCAGGCTGTTCTCGCCGGGCTGCTGGCGCCACGCGCGGTAGGCGGCCAGACAGGTCCGCGCGGTCTCGCGCAGCCGTCCCTCCACCGCGTCGACGGGCGGCGTCGGCTCGGCGCGGCCGGTGCGCGGGGCCGCCGGAGCGGCGGCCTCGGCCGGGGCGTCGGCCGCCGCCGTGGCGCCGG